>CBIFVW010000031.1:0-20147 GCA_966186155.1 uncultured Sphingomonas sp. | reverse complement strand
AGCTGGAGCTCGGGCTTGATGTCGGTCTTGACCGCGCCGCGCAGCTCGCCGGTGACGACGATCTCGTCGGACATCTCGTCTTCCGGCGCGCTCTGGCCCGAGGCCGCGGGCGGCGTCTGGCCCTGCGCGGGCGCCGGCGCGGGCGGCTGCTCCTGCGCGATCGCCGCCGCCGGCATCGCGCCGACCATCAATCCCGCAAGCGCACAACCCCATTTCCGCATCGAAACCATACCCCACCCAACTGGACGCCGGCGCGATGACACCGCGCGCATGAACGCGGCGTGGCTAGGCGCAACTTGTCGCAGAATTATGCCAGGTCCCGGGAAAAATCGGGCACCGCGGCAGCTTGCCGGGTGCCTCTCCTGTTCACTGGTGCGGTCGAGAAGACTCGAACTTCCACGGCCTTTCGGCCACAACGACCTCAACGTTGCGCGTCTACCAGTTCCGCCACGACCGCACGTGAAACTCCGCCGGACAGAACCGGCGGCTGGTAAGGCAGCGGCCCCTAGCAACGCGTTCCGGACATTGCAAGCCATAGCCGCCGGATGGCGGACGTAGGCCGTAGATGCTGAAGCAAGGTTTCCACTTTCGATTGGATTTGGCCGGGATGTTGGGCGTGGCGCCCTGTTCCTCGATCAGCGGAAGCGATCAGCATCGTAGGCCTTGTCGGCGAGCACGATCATGTGCGGCCCAAGGTGGTTGAGCAGATCGTCCGCGACTTGGCCGTGATGTGCCAGCCCAGCGGTCAGGCCGAGCCGGATCGGGAGACCTTGCGCATCGACGACCGCGTGGATTTTGGTCGTGAGCCCGCCTCGGGGCTTGTTGGGTAGCAGCGGCTCGATCACGCGCCACTCGAAGTCGGTCAGGTCATATCGGCTCATACCGGTGCTGAATCATAGCCCCGTTCGTTTGGAAGCCGACAACTGCCCTGTTGCGGATGCTTCGGGCCCGTGTTGTTATCGGTCGATGACCGGCAGCCCAAACTATAACGCACTCCAAAATGACGTTTGCGTCGGGCGCGGCTGGTGCGGAGGCGTTGTCAACGGAAAGCCGTCGCACGTTGATTATCTGATCCCCGATTCCGGCCTCGTCACGGCCGATCAGTTTGTCGAATGGCTATTCATCGCGGAGGGGCTCGACCCTCACGCCGAACCCGAAAAATGGGAGGCCCACAAGGCTGGCCTTCGCGACGCCTTCATCCGGCACATGGGAGCCGATGTGGTCGATGCATCCGCACTCAAGTGGGACGTCAGCTAAGCCTGCAGCCGACCGATAATGGGTTCACGACCTAGTTTGAGATTGGGTTGTGAGCGAGCTTTCAAGCCGTCATCCCGGCGAAAGCCGGGATGACGAATTCGAACTACCGCGCCACCATCCGCCCGAGCTTCCCCCAGGCCGCTTCCGTCCCTAAGTGCGGCCTCGCATGCGTCCCTCTCCCGCCCTTGCCCAAGAGATGCGGCGAATCCTCGGCCTCGCCTGGCCGGTGGTGCTGACCAGCCTCAACTGGACGATCCTGCACGTCACCGACGTGGTCGTCGTCGGCCTCACCGGCACGCACGAGGCCGCGGCGCTGGGGGCGAGCCGCTCGCTCACCTTCATCGGCATCGTCATCGCGGTCGGCGCGCTTTCGGGGATCCTCGTCCATGTCTCGCGCGCCGACGGCGCGCGCGACCTGCCCGGCACCGGCCGCGTGTTCCACGAGGGGCTGATCCTGGCGCTGGTGCTCGGGCTGGCGAGCATGGGCGTGCTGTTCGCCTTCGCCCGGCCGATGCTGGCCGGGCTCGGCGTCGACGCGGGAATCGCGCCCGCCGCCGCGCATGTCGTGCGGGTGATGGCGTTCGCCTATCCGTTCCAGCTGCTCATCGTCTGCGCGAGCTTCTTCCTCGAGGGCGTCAGCCGGCCGGCGCGGGTGGCGGTGGTCAATCTGTCGATCCTCCCCGTCAACGCGCTGCTCGCCTGGGCGCTCTCTGGCGGCCATCTCGGGCTGCCCGGGCTCGGCGCGGCGGGCGCCGCGCTGGCGACCGCGATCGCCTCGGCGCTCGGCGCGATCGGGATGCTCGCCGCCGCCTGGACGCTGCCCCGCGCCCGCGAGCGCGGCGTGCGCGACCTCCGCCGGCTCCTCTCGGCCGAGACGGGCGCGGGCGCGCTCGGGCTCGCGCGCTTCGGCTTCGTGCCGGCGCTGGCCTCGGGGCTCGAGCTCGCCGGCTTCTCGATCCTGATCGCGCTGTCGACCCGGCTCGGCGACGTCACCGCGCATGCCTTCCAGATCGTCTTCTCGATCCACAACCTCACCTTCGCGCTGGCGCTGGGGCTCGGATCGGCGGCGGGGGTGCGCGCGGGCAATGCCGTCGGCGAAGGCGTGCCCGAGCAGGCGGCCGGACGCGCGGCGATCGCCGCGCTGCTCGCTGCGCTCGGCATCGGCGCGCTGGCGACGATCCTGCTGCTGGCGCCGCACGCGGTGGTGGCGCTGTTCCCCGCCGTCGCGCCGGTCCAGGCGCTCGCCGCCGCGATGCTGCTGCCTTGGGCGCCCTTCATCCTGTTCGACGGCGTCCAGGTCGTGTTCGTCTATGCGCTGCGCTCGCTCGGCGACCAGGTGGTCGCCGGGGTCAACTCGATCATCGCCTTCTTCGTGGCGACCGGCGGGATCGGCCTGTGGCTCGTCCATGCCGGCTGGGGCGCCTATGCGCTCGTCCTCGCCTCGGGGATCGGGATGGTGATCGCCGCCGCGCTCCACGGCGCGCGGCTCGCCTGGGTCAGCCGCCGATTTCGCTCGCGAAGCTGAGCTCGACGACGCGCGCGTTCGACGGCACGTCGAGCTTGGCCGAGTTGAAGTCGATCGCCTGCTTGGGACCGAGCTCGCGCAGCTGCGGCGTGATCCGCCACGAATAGACCAGCCGGTCCTGCTGGTCGCGAAGCTCGACGCGGACGTCGGGCACGTGCTGCTTGTCGTTGGTGGGGTTCACCACCTTGCCCGACACGGCGAACAGCTCGCTGCCGCTCGGCATGGTGCGCAGCTCGACATTCTTGTCGGTGAAGCGCAGCGGCGTCTCGGCCTCGCCGCCGATCCCCAGGCCGAGCTGCGCGGCGAGGCCGGGCGCGCCCGAATAGAGGAACGCCCCGGTCCCGAGCAGCATCGAGAAGCCCGCGACGAACGCCGCGGCGGTCCAGCGCCGGGCGGGGTTCCGGCGCGGCTTGAACGGCGGCTGGGGCGCGAAGGGGTCGTATCCGGGCGCGGACGGCGCGGCCTCGCGCGAGATCGAGGCGTCGTCGAACACCCGCGGCGCGGCCGGCTCGTGCCGAGGCGCCGGCGCCGGCGCGGGGGCCGCGGCCGGCGCCGCATCGCTCGGCACGGCGCGCGTCGTGAGGTCGAGCGCCGCGAGCGGGGCCTGGAACCAGCTGTGCTTGCAGTTGGCGCAGCGCACCGTCCGCCCGTCCGCCCCGATCGCGCTGTCGGGCACCAGATAGCGGGTACGGCACTGGCTGCATTCGAGGATCATCTGGCGCGTCTCTTGACAACTCGGGACGCCCTGTCGCCCGATCGCCGCGATTCTAGCTCCATCGATTCGCGGCAGCAAGAGTCGCGGTGCGGCCGGGCTTTCCCCAGCTTGAGCGCGTCACGAGCCTGTGCGATGGCTGCCCCCGGGTAAGAGCCGGGAGCCGATGGCGAGCATCGTTCAATTCGAGAATGTCGGGCTGCGCTACGGCACGGGCGCCGAGACGCTCTCGGACATCAGCTTCTCGCTCAACACGGGCGCCTTCTATTTCCTCACCGGGCCCTCGGGCGCGGGCAAGACCTCGCTGCTCAAGCTGCTCTACCTCGCCAAGCGGCCGAGCCGCGGGGTGGTGCGGCTGTTCGGCGAGGATGCGGGCGCCTTGGCGCGCACGCGGCTGCCGGGGTTCCGGCGGCGGATCGGCGTGGTGTTCCAGGATTTCCGGCTGGTCCCGCACCTCTCCGCCTATGACAATATCGCGCTGCCGCTGCGCGTCGCGGGGGTCTCCGAGAGCGACATCGAGGCGCCGGTGCGCGAGATGCTCGCCTGGGTCGGCCTCACCGACCGGGGCAAGGCCAGGCCGCCGACGCTGTCGGGCGGCGAGCAGCAGCGCATCGCGATCGCGCGCGCGGTGATCGCGCGGCCCGAGATCCTCGTCGCGGACGAGCCGACCGGCAATGTCGATCCCGACATGGCCGAGCGGCTGCTCCACCTGTTCGACAGCCTCAACCGGCTGGGGACCACCGTGGTGGTGGCGACGCACGACTTCCATCTGCTCAATCGCATCCCCAATGCGCACATGATGCGGCTCGAAAAGGGACGGCTCAACGACCCCACCGGCGCGCTCCGCAACCCCCCGGGGGCGGCATGAAGTTGAACCTCAACCCCAACGCCCCCGACCGCCGCCTCCTCGACGAAAGCCGGCGGACGCGCGCGATGACCTGGATCATGGCGATCATGCTGTTCCTGACCGTGCTGGCGGGCGCGCTGGGGCTCGGCATGTTCGCGGCGACCGCGCAGCTCGACCGGCAGCTCGCCGGAAGGCTCACCATCCAGATCGTCGAGCCTAATGCGGCGCTGCGCGACGGCGAGGCGGCGGCGATCGTGTCGGCCGTGGCGCGGCTGCCCGGAGTGGTGCGCGCGCAGGAAGCCGACCGCGCGCGGCTCGCCGAGCTGCTCAAGCCGTGGCTCGGCGACGCGGGGCTCGATCCCGACCTGCCGATGCCGGCGATGATCGACGTCGAGGTGCGCGGGAACAATGTCGCCGCGGTCGAGCGCACCGCGCGCGCGATCGCCCCGAACGTTCGGGTCGACCGGCATGCGCAATGGCTGTCGCCGGTCCGCAGCTTCATGACGACGATGAGCTGGCTCGCGGTCGGCCTCATGCTGCTGATCGCGAGCGCGACCGCGGCAGTGGTGCTGCTCGCCGCGCGTTCGGGGCTGGACACGCACCGCGACACCATCGATGTGCTCCACATGCTGGGCTCCACCGATATCCAGATCGCGCGCCTCTTCCAGCGGCGCATCGCGTTCGATACCTTGCTCGGCGGCGCGCTCGGCACCGCCGCCGCGCTGGGCCTGGTCTGGTTCCTCCAGTCGCGCGTCGCCCTGGTCGGATCCGAGCTGCTGGGCGGGGTCGCACTCCAGCAGCGCGACTGGTTCCTGCTGCTCCTCCTGCCGCTGAGCTTCGCGCTGCTCGCGACCTTCGCGGCGCGCACGGCGGTGCTCCGCGCGCTGGGGAAGACGCTTTGATCTGGCGCCTGTGCGCGCTGGTGGTGACCGCGTGGCTGCTGGGCTTCGCGGCGTTCATGCTGTCGCTCGGCAAGCCGCTGGAGGATCGCAAGACCGACGCGATCGTGGTGCTGACGGGCGGATCGGGCCGCATCCTGCGCGGCATCGAGGTGCTGCGCGCGGGCGACGCCAAGCGGATGCTGGTGAGCGGCGTCGATCCCGACGTGCGCCCCGGCGAGTTCGCCGCCGAGTACAAGATCGACCGACGGCTCTTCGCCTGCTGCGTCGATCTCGGCTGGCAGGCGGTCGACACGCGCTCGAACGCCGACGAGACGGCGAAATGGGTGAAGCGGCACAACTACAAGTCGGTGCGGCTGGTCACTTCCGACTGGCACATGCCGCGCGCCCGGCTCGAGCTGGCACATGCCCTCAAGGGCGTCGAAGTGGTCGGCGATCCGGTGCCGAGCCAGCCGCGCTTCGCCATGCTCTTTCGCGAATATCACAAATATCTGGTGCGCCGGATCGCACTGCTGCTCGGGATCGACTGATGGCGCTGCTCCGCACGATCCTGTTCTCGCTCTTCTTCTACGGCCTGTCGGTGCCGATGGTCCTGCTCGTGCCGTTGGTCGCGCTTTTCGGGTCGCAGGCGCTCAGGACCTATGCGATGGCATGGGTGGCGCTGCTGCGCTGGTCGGCGCGCTGGATCCTCGGCATCGCGACGCGGATCGAAGGGCCAGTCCCGCAAGGCCCGGTGCTGTTCGCCGCCAAGCACGAATCGCTGTTCGAGGCACTCGAGCTCAGCCGGATGCTCGGCTCGCCCGCCACGGTGATGAAGCGCGAGCTCGCGCAGATCCCGCTCTGGGGCTGGGCCGCACGGCGTTATGGCGTCATCGTCGTCAATCGCGAGGCCAACGCATCGGCGCTACGCGCGATGATGAAGGACGCCCGGGCTGCGCTCGCCGAGGGGCGCTCGGTGCTGATTTTCCCGGAGGGCACGCGCGTGAAGCCGGGCGAGGCGCCCGAACTGCGGTCGGGCTTCGCCGGCCTCTACCGGATGCTCGACCTGCCGGTGGTGCCGATCGCGGTCCGCAGCGGCCATGTCTGGCCCAAGTTCGGCCCGAAGCGCGCCGGCACGATCATTTTCCATTTCGGCGACCCGATTCCGCCCGGCCTGCCCCGGGCCGAAGCCGAGACGCGGGTCCACAAGGGGATCAACGCGCTGAACCGATAAGGAGGAGACGATCATGATCGAAGACGTGCTCGCATGGCTCGCATTCGCCACCGCCATCGGCTCGGGGCTGGTCGCGGGGATATTCCTCGGCTTCTCCAACTTCATCATGGGCGCGCTCGGCCGGCTGCCCGCGGCGCAGGGCGCTGCGGCGATGCAGCAGATCAACATCGTCGTGCTCAATCCCGCGTTCCTGAGCCTGTTCACCGGCACCGCCATCGCCGGCATCGCCGTGGCGGTCCTCGCGGTGCAGACGCGCGCGCCGGGCGAGGCCGCGCTGCTCGCGGCCGGCGGGCTCGCCTATGCGATCGGGACCTTCGGCGTGACGATGCGCGCCAACGTGCCGCGCAACAACGCGCTCGCCGCCCTCGATCCGGCGAGCGAACAGGCGGCGGCGATCTGGCAGGCCTATCTCAAGGAATGGACCTTCTGGAACAGCGTGCGCACCTGGGCAGGCGCGATCGGAATGGTGCTGCTGCTGCTCGGCTGGCGGTCGCTCGACGCCTAATGATCCGATCGGCCGAAATCCGGCCGCGCATCGTCCTGCCCTTGCTCGATGATCGAGCGGCGGATCGCGCGGGTGCGGCTGAACAGCTCGAACAGCTCCTCGCCCTTGCCCCAGCGGATCGCGCGCTGGAGCGCGGTCAGGTCCTCGGAGAAGCGCTGGAGCATGTCGAGCACGGCCTCGCGGTTGGCAAGGAACACGTCGCGCCACATCGTCGGGTCCGAGGCGGCGATGCGCGTGAAGTCGCGGAAGCCGCCCGCCGAATATTTGATCACTTCGGACTGAGTGACTTCCTCCATGTCCGAAGCGGTGCCGACGATCGTATAGGCGATGAGGTGCGGCAAATGGCTGGTTACCGCGAGCACGCGGTCGTGATGCTCGGGCGCCATCGTCTCGACCTCGGCGCCGAGCCGCTTCCAGAATTCGACCACGCGCTCGACCGCGAGGGGCTCGGTGCCCTCCACGGGAGTGACGATGCACCAGCGGCGATGGAAGAGCGCGGCGAAGCCCGCCTCGGGGCCGCTATTCTCGGTGCCGGCGACCGGGTGCGCGGGAACGAAGGTAGCGTTCGGAAGCGTGGCGCGGACGGCCTCGATCACGCTTTCCTTGCACGAGCCAACATCGCTGACGATCGCTTCCGCCGGCAGATCAGCCGCGATTTCGGCGGCCGCAGCACCCATGGCGCCGACGGGGACGCAAAGGATCACGAGATCGGCGTCGATCACCGCCGTACCTGCGCCGTCGGCGACGTCGTCGCACAGGTCGATCCGCACCGCGGTCTCGCGCACCGCCGGATCGGCGTCATAGCCGGTGACGCGCACGCTCGGCATGTGCTCGCGGATCGCGCGCGCGATCGATGAGCCGATCAGGCCCAGGCCGATGACGGTGACGCGCGCGAAGGGCAGCATCAGGCGGCGCCCGTCATCTGGCGGAGCGCGGCGATCACGCCCCGCGTCTCGTCCTCCGTGCCGATGGTGATCCGGAGGCCGTGGGGAAGCCCCTGGCCCGGCAGCCAGCGCACGATATAGCCGGCGTCCATCAGCCCCTTGTACGCCGCCTCGGCGCTGAGCTGGCCCTCGAACAGCACGAGTATGAAATTGGCCTGGCTCGGCACGGCGCGCAGGCCGGCATTGCCGAGCTTGGCGATCTCGTCGGCGAACCAGCGGCGCCACTGGGCATTGTGGGCCTTGGTGTGCTCGACGAACGCGGTGTCGCCCAGCGCCGCGATCGCCGCCGCCGTGCCCGCGATGGTGATCGAGAAAGGCAGGCGGATGCGGTGCATCGCCTCGATGATCGGCGCCGCGGCATAGCCCCAGCCGATCCGCTCGGCGGCAAGGCCGTAGAGCTTCGAGAAGGTGCGCGTGACGAGTACGTTGGGCGCGGTGCGGGCGAGCTCCATCCCGCCGTCATCGTCATCGCCCTCGATATATTCGGCATAGGCGTGATCGAGCACCAGGAGCACATGGCTCGGCAGCCCGGCATGGAGGCGGAGGATCTCCGAGCGCGGGGCATAAGTGCCGGTCGGGTTGTTCGGATTGGCGATGAAGACGATGCGCGTCCGCTCGGTCACCGCGGCGAGGATCGCGTCGACATCGGTCGCATAATCCTTGTCGGGCGCGACCACCGGGGTCGCGCCGACGCGCCGCGTCGCGATCGGGTACACCGAGAAGCCGTAATTGACGTAGATGATCTCGTCACCCGGACCTGCGAACGCGCCCGCGGCGAGATGGAGCACCTCGTCCGATCCGTTGCCGTAGATGATCCGCGCCGGATCGAGTCCGTATCTGGCCGCGAGCGTCTCCCGGAGCTCGGCGCCGCTCGCATCGGGATAGCGCTCGAGATTGCCCGCGGCGCTGGCGAAAGCCTCGCGCGCCTTGGGCGAAGTGCCGAGCGGGTTCTCGTTCGACGAGAGCTTGTGGACCTTGCGGCCGTCATCGGTGGTCGAGCGCCCGGGCACATAGGGGGCGATCGCCATGATCCAGGGCTTGGGAACGGGTGCGGTCATGGCCGCGCGGATTGGCGGAATGGTTACCGGATGGCAAGGGTAGCGCTCTACTGCTTCGTGGTTAAATCGGCCCTTGGGGAGAGGCAATGCGGGGGAACGGCATCGTCTGGCGCGCACTGGAGGCGGCGCGGCGACGCAATCTGGCGGCGGCGGGCAAGGCCATGCCGGTCAAGGGCCGCGAGGGCGCCACGCGCCGCGCAGTGCTCAAGGCGATGGGCGCGGCCGGATTCGCGGCAGCGCTTCCCGAGCCGGCACATGCCCGATCCTCGGGCCGCGTCGCGATCGTCGGCGGCGGCATAGCGGGGCTGACCGCACTGCATCATCTGCGCGCGGCGGGCGTCGACGCCTTCCTCTACGAGGGCCGCAATCGCACCGGCGGGCGGATGTACACGCACAAAACGGGCGACTGGACGTTCGAAGTGGGCGGCCAGCTCGTCAACACCGACCATCACGACATGCAGGCGCTGTGCTCGCGCTTCGGAGTCAAGCTGACTGACCGGAAGGCCGAGACGCACGACACGCTAATCCTCGCGAACGGGCGGCTGGTGAGCGATGCCGAGCTGGCGAAGGCGCTGGGGCCGATCGCGGAGCAGATCGACTATGACTCGGCTTGGCTGGACAAGGACTATGCGCGCACCGCCCCCAAGCTCGATCGCATGTCGATCGCGGACTATCTCGACAAATATGCCGCGCTGATCCCGGCACCGTGGATCCGCCAGCTGCTCGAGGCGACCAGCCGCACCGAATATGGCGTCGAGCCGCACCAGGCATCGGCGATCGAGCTGATCTTCAACCTGCCTACCGTCAATGGCGAGCGCGCCGAGGTGCTCGGCGGCGCTGACGAGCGCTATGTGATCGAGAATGGCAGCAGCGCGCTGATCGCGGCAATGTCCGACCGCTATGCCGCGCGGATCGCCACGGGCAAGCGGCTGGTCCGCGTCGAGCCGGGGCTTCGGCTCCGCTTCCTCGACGGGTCGAGCGCCGAGGCGGACACGCTGATCGTCGCCGTTCCCGCTCCGCTCACGCGCCAGATCGATTTCCGCGTGCCGCTGCCGGCGCAGTGGCGCGCTTTCATCGCCGAGATGGCGCTGGGGAGGAACGAGAAGGTCCAGTCGGGGACCAACGCGACGCCGTGGCGCGGGCCGATGGGGATCGGCGGCGAGCTGTGGCAGACCGACGCCGCGGCGGGATGGGCGCTGGGCTGGGACGGCAGCGTCCATCGCAGCGACGGGCTCTCGCCAGTCTGGACCTGGTTCCTCGGCGGCGACGAAGTAGCGCGTGCCGAGCATGAGGCACCCTCCGCCCTCGCCGCCCGCTTCGCCGCGAGCGCGGCACCCGCCATAGCAGGGCTGATCGAAGCCGCGACCGGCCCCTTCGCCCGCACCAACTGGCATGCCCAGGCGCTGACGCTCGGCGCCTATTGCAACTATGCGCCGGGCCAGCTCACCCGCTTCGCCAGGCTGCTCTGCGTCGAATCGGAAAATCCGACCGAGAGCCAGGTGTCGCATGCC
Source organism: uncultured Sphingomonas sp. (assembly GCA_966186155.1). Lineage (GTDB taxonomy): Bacteria > Pseudomonadota > Alphaproteobacteria > Sphingomonadales > Sphingomonadaceae > Sphingomonas. The sequence goes on along the minus strand of CBIFVW010000031.1, from coordinate 9,676 downwards.
GGCCGCATCTATTTCGCCGGCGAGCATCTCTCGGACGCCTATCCGGGATATATGAACGGCGGCGCGCAGACCGGTCGGATGGCGGCGGGAGCGATCCTCGGGCGAAGGATCGACGCCAAGGCCGCTTGAACCGGGCGCCGCGCGCCCCTAACCACCCCTGCATGTCCGACGATCCGCGCTACGGTCTTGCCCGCACGGTGACGCTGCCGGGGCCGCTGCGCCTCGACGGCGGCGTGCTGCTGTCGCCGGTCGACATCGCCTATGAGACCTATGGCACGCTAGCCGAGGACGGGAGCAACGCGATCCTGGTCTGCCACGCGCTGACCGGCGACCAGCACGTCGCCTCCGATCACCCGGTCACCGGCAAGCCCGGCTGGTGGACGCGGATGGTGGGACCGGGCAAGCCGATCGACACCGACCGCTATTTCGTGATCTGCTCGAACGTGCTGGGCAGCTGCCTCGGCTCCTCGGGCCCGGCGACGGTCAATCCCGCCACCTGCAAGCCCTGGGGCATGGGCTTCCCGGTGATCACCATCCGCGACATGGTGCGCGCCCAGGCGATGCTGCTCGACCATCTCGGCATCGAGCGGCTGTTCGCCGTCGTCGGCGGCTCTATGGGGGGCATGCAGGCGCTGAGCTGGGCGGCGACCTTCCCCGATCGCGTCGCCTCCGCCGTGGTGATCGCGTCCGCGGCGCGCCACTCGGCGCAGAACATCGCCTTCCACGAAGTCGGCCGCCAGGCGATCATGGCCGATCCCAAATGGCGCGGCGGCGACTATTACGAAGCCAACGACCCGCCTGCGGCCGGGCTCGCAGTGGCGCGGATGGCGGCGCACATCACTTATCTTTCCGAGGCGGGGCTCACCGCCAAGTTCGGGCGCAAGCTCCAGGGGCGGGAAGCCAAGACATTCGGCTTCGACGCCGATTTCCAGGTCGAGAGCTATTTGAGGCACCAGGGACTGAGCTTCGTCGACCGGTTCGACGCCAACTCCTATCTCTACATCACCCGCGCGCTCGACTATTTCGACCTCGCCGAGGAGCATGGCGGCATGCTCGCCGAGGCGTTCAAGGGCACGGCGACACGCTTCTGCGTGGTGAGCTTCGACACCGACTGGCTCTATCCGACCTCCGAATCGCGGACCGTGGTCCATGCCCTCAACGCAGCGGGCGCGCGGGCGAGCTTCGTCGAATTGAAATCCCCCTTCGGCCACGACGCCTTCCTGCTCGAGAGTCCCGCGCTCGACCGGGTGGTGCGCGGCTTCCTCGAGGCAGGCGCGGCATGAGCGACTATCGCATCTCGTTCGACAAGGCCGAGCTGGACCTGGACCTGATCCACGCGTTCCTGAGCGGCTCCTATTGGGCGAGAGGCATTCCGCGGCACGTCGTCGAGAACGCGGTGGCGGGCTCCTTCTGCGCCGCCGTCTTCGCCAAGGACGAGGAAGGGAAGGACGAGCAGGTCGGCTTCGCGCGGGTGATCACCGACCACGCCACCTTCGCCTATCTCGCCGACGTGTTCGTGCTGCCCGCGCATCGCGGGCGCGGGGTGGCGATGAGGATGCTCAATGCCCTGCAGGCGCATCCCGAATTGCAGGGTTTGCGGCGCTGGCTGCTCTTCACGCGCGACATGCAGCCGCTCTACGCCAAGCTCGGCTGGACTCCGATCCCGCATCCCGAGCGCTGCATGGAGCGGCACGCCGAGGATATCTACCAGCGATGAGCCTGCGCCCCGACCTCGCGATCATCGCCGCCAACGTCGCCCCGGGCAGCCGCGTACTCGACGTGGGCTGCGGCGACGGCGCGCTGATGGCGGCGCTGCGCGACGAGCGCCAGGTCGACGCGCGCGGGCTCGAGCTCGACGCGGGGGACGTGGCGGCGGCGGTCGCGCGCGGGCTCTCGGTGGTGCAGGGCGACGCCGACACCGATCTCGCCGACTATCCCGATGCGAGCTTCGACTATGCGATCCTGAGCCAGACGCTGCAGACCACGCGGCACCCCGACCAGGTGCTCGACAACCTGCTCCGCATCGGCCGGCGCGCTTTCGTCTCCTTCCCCAATTTCGCCCATTGGCGCGTGCGCGCGTCGCTGCTCTGGGGCGGACGCATGCCGGTGACCCGGCTGCTGCCGCTCGAATGGTACGCGACCCCCAACATCCACCATGTCACCATCGACGATTTCCGCGCCTTCGTCCGCAATCGCGGGATCGTCGTCGAGGGAAGCTGGTTCCTGTCGGGCGACCAGCGCACGGGCTCGGCCATGGCCAACCTGTTCGCCGAGCACGCGGTGTTCCTGCTCAGGAGATGACGATGCGGACGGTCCGGCGGCTCCATCCCGCATTGCGCGACGATATCGGCGATCTCGTCACCCGACGGCCGCTGCCGGGGCCGGCGATCGACCATGTCGGCGCCTTCCTGTTCCTCAACCATCACGGCCCGCAGACCTATCCGCCCGGCAATCACGGACTGCCCTTCGGCCCGCACCCGCATCGCGGCTTCGAGACGGTGACCTTCATCCTCGACGGCGAACTTGCGCATACCGATTCGGCCGGCCATGCCAGCGTGATCCGCGCGGGCGGCATCCAGTGGATGACCGCGGGGAGCGGGATCGTCCATGCCGAGGTCTCGCCCGAGGCGTTCAAGCGCAGCGGCGGCCCGATGGAGATTCTCCAGCTCTGGGTGAACCTCCCCGCGCGGCTCAAGATGACGCCGCCGCGCTACATCGGCGCGCAGGCCGACGCGATTCCCGCGATCGCAGGCGACGGCGCGAAAGTGCATCTGATCTCGGGCGGCTATGGCGGCGCCACGGGACCGGTCGACTCGCTCACCGGAGTGTTCCTGACCTGGGTCGAGCTGCAGCCGGGCGGCAGCGCCAGCTTCGAGGGCCTCGCCGGCCGCGACGTGTTCCTCTACGGCGTACGCGGCACATTCGAGGTGGCGGGGGCGCAGGTGCCGCACTTCCACCTCGCCGAGCTGGCCGAGGGCGATTCGGTCACCTTCACTGCGTCCGAACCCGCGCTGCTGCTCTTCGGCCATGCCGAACCGATCGACGAGCCAATCGTCGCGCACGGGCCCTTCGTGATGAACAGCGCCGAGGAGATCCGCCAAGCCTTTGCCGACTATCAGGCGGGTAGGTTCGGAGTCGCGGAGATCGTCGAGGCCTAGCGGCGCGCCTGGCCCCAATTGACCGTGACGGTGCTGCCCGCACCCTGCGCCATCGCCATCACCTTGAGAGTGCGCTCGTCGCCCTGCATCGCCGAGATCGACATGCCGTCCTCGAGCTTGAGCGCCAGGCCCGCACGCAGCGCCTGCTCCTTCGACCAGCTCAGCACCGTCGTCGGCGCCGCGGCGCTGGTGTAGAGGATCGTCCCGCTCGTCCGGCCGGTCGCGGCGACGTCGCCCTGGGTGCAGGTCGAGATCTTCGCATCGGCATAGACCGGCACGAAATCGGGCTTGCCGCTGCAATCGACCGCCGAGGCGATCCCCGCCGAGCTGCCGGAATCATGGCTCGCCTGATTGGTCGCGGGCGGCTGGCCGCCGCACCCCGCGAGCGCCAGGCCCCCCAGTAGCATCACCGAACGGATCATCACTCTCTCCCCCAATTCGGGGCGGCCGACGATCAGAAGGGGACGTCGTCGTCCAGATCGTCGGGGAAACCGCCTCCCGTATTGCCGCCGCTGCGCTGGCCGCCGCTGTTGAAATTGCCGCCGCCCCGGCTCGAGGACTGGCCGGCGAACTCGTCGCCGCCCGCGCCCCAGTCGTCGCCGCCGCGCGACGCGCCGCCGCCCGCACCGCCCGGGCTGTCGAGCAGCACCATCTGGGCGTTGAAGCCCTGGAGCACGATCTCGGTCGAATAGCGGTCGGCGCCCGACTGGTCCTGCCATTTGCGGGTCTGGAGCTGGCCCTCGAGATAGACCTTGCTGCCCTTGCGCAGATAGCGCTCGGCGACATTGGCGAGGCCTTCGGAGAAGATCTTGACCGTGTGCCACTCGGTCTTCTCGCGCCGCTCGCCGGTCTGGCGATCCTTCCAATTCTCCGACGTGGCGATGCGCAGCTCGACCACCTTGCCGCCGTTCTGGAAGGCCCGGCTCTCGGGATCGCGCCCGAGATTGCCCACCAGGATCACCTTGTTGACGCTGCCCGCCATGGAAACTCCGCCTTGGAACCGATATCGATGTGAACGAATGGGGTACTATCGATGGCCGAGATCATCAACCTGAACAAGGCACGCAAGGCGAAAGCACGTGTGGAGAAGTCCGCCCGGGCGCAGGAGAACCGCGCGCGCTTCGGCCGCACCAAGGCCGAGAAGCAGGCCGAAGCCGCCGAGAAGGCGCGGATCGCGAAGGCGCTCGACGATTCGAAGCGCGGCTAGGACTTGTTAATGTTCCTCCCCCCGGAGGGGGAGGAATGGAAGAGCCGCTTCCTGAACGCTAAAGCTCCCTAGAGCCCGAGCCCGATCGCGCTCCAATAGGTGATCCCCGCCGCGGCATAGGCGAGCGCGAACAGATAGCCGATCATGAAGGCCGGCCAGCGCCATCCGTTGGTCTCGCGCCGCGTCACGGCGATCGTCGAGATGCATTGCGGCGCGAAGACGAACCACATCAGGAAGGCGAGCGCTGTCGGCAGGCTCCAGCGCGTGCGGAGGTTGTCGCGGATCGCCGCCTGGCCCGAATCGTCGTCGGGATTGTCGACCGCATAGACGGTGCCGATCGCCGCCACCGCCGCCTCGCGCGCCGCCATCGCGGGGAGCAGCGCCAGGGCGATGTCGTGGTTGAAGCCGATCGGGCGCACCACCAGCTCGATCCCGCTCGCGATCCGGCCGGCGATCGAATATTCGCTCTGCTTCACGCCCTGCGGGGCCTGGGGGAAGCTGGCGAGCAGCCAGAGCACCGTCACGGTGAGCGCGATCGTGGTGCCGGCGCGCTTCAGGAAGATCTCGGCGCGCTGCCAGAGCCCCAGCAGCACGTCGCGGAGGCGCGGGAGCTGGTATTTGGGCATCTCCATCATGAAGCCCGAGGTCGCGCCCCTGGTCACCGTCCGCCGCAGCACCAGCGCCACGCAGAAGGCGCCGATGATGCCGAGGATGTAGAGGCTGAACAGCACCAGGCCCTGCAGCCCGATGCCCGGCAGCACGGAGCGGTCGGGGATCACCGCGCCGATGACGATCGCATAGACCGGCAGGCGCGCCGAGCAGGTCATCAGCGGCGCGATCAGGATTGTGGTCAGCCGGTCCTTCTCGTCGGCGATCGTCCGCGTCGCCATGATGCCGGGCACCGCGCAGGCGAAGCTCGACAGCAGGGGGATGAAGGCGCGGCCCGAAAGCCCGACGCTCGCCATCACCCGGTCCATCAGGAACGCGGCGCGGACCATGTAGCCCGACGCCTCGAGCACGAGGATGAAGGCGAACAGGATCAGGATCTGCGGCAGGAAGACGACGACGGCGCCGACGCCGGCGATGAGGCCCTGCACGAGGAAGTCGCGGAGGAAGCCGGCGGGGAGCGAATCCCCCACCACTTGCGCGATCCAGCCCATGCCCTCCTCGATCCAGCCGATCGGCGCCTCGGACCAGGCGAAGACCGACTGGAACATCACGAACATCAGCGCGAGCAGGATGACCGGCCCGGCCACCGGATGAAGCGCGATCGCGTCGAGCCGGTGCGTCCAGCGCCGCGCGGCGGTCTCCGAGACGGTGACGGCGGTCGCGATCTGGCGGGCGCGGCGCTGGAGCACGACGATGTCGTGCTGGACGCCTTCGCCGGGACGGACCTTGGCCACGCCTTTCACCACTTCGCCGAGGCGCTCTTTCAGTTCGTCGAGCCCGCGCTTGCGCACCGCCACCGTCGGAACCACCGGCACGCCGAGCTCGCGCTCGAGCGCCTCCGAGTCGAGCTCGAGCCCGTCGCGCCTGGCGAGATCGACCATGTTGAGCGCGACGACGATCGGAAGGCCGAGCGCGATCAGCTGGAGCGTGAAGCGCAGGTGATTGTCGAGGTTCGAGGCGTCGACCACCACCAGGATCGCATCGGGCAGCCGCTCGCCCTGCTGCCGCCCGACCAGCACGTCGCGCGTCACTTGCTCGTCGGGGCTCGACGGATCGAGGCTATAGGCGCCCGGCAGGTCGATGAGCTCGACCGGGCGGCCGTCGGGCAGCGCCATGCGCCCGGCATGGCGCTCGACCGTGACGCCGGGATAGTTGCCAACCTTCTGGCGCGCGCCGGTCAGCGCGTTGAACAGCGCGCTCTTGCCGGCATTGGGGTTGCCGACCAGCGCAACCAGCGGGGCGGCGTTCATCGATCGGGGCTGACGTGGATCGCCGAGGCGACGTGGCGGCGGAGCGCCACGATCATGCGGCCGATGCGGCACGCGATCGGCCCGCCGCCGAGCAGGCCGGAACGGTGGAGCAGCTCCACCTCGACGCCTTCGTCGAGCCCGAGCTCGCGCAGGCGGCGGCCCTCGGGCTCGCTGAGCGCGTGCCAGTCGACCGCGGCGACGGTTCCGGCGCGATGGCGCGGCATCTGGGCAAGGCGTACGGGCACGGGAATCGCGGCGGAGGCGTTCATCTGCGAGTGATTATCAATAAGCCAAGGCGCGCGCTAGTGGGACATTCCCTGAGAGTCACACCGCGGGATAGCGCAGCCGCCCGACGAAGCGCGACAGGCTGAAGCGATGCTCGGGCGGACGCAGCCACTTCGCCTTGGCCTTTTCAAACTGCATGATGTTCTCGATCCGCCGCGCGAGGAAGGCGCGGGTGTCGGCATGGCCCTCGCTCTCGTCGTCGAGGAAGACCGCGAGCGTCGAGGCATAGACCGCGCCGAGCGTCATCCGCTTCGAATAATGGTTGTAGTCGGTCGCGGTGTCGCCGGCGGCGCGCCACATCGCATCGGCGGCGCGCCAGCCGAGCCGGGCGGCGCGCGGCGCGTTCTGCGGCATGGCGAGGATCGCGGCGGCGCGGCGCAGCGCCTCGCGGTTCGGCGCGAGCAGGTCGAGCCGCGCCTCGACCAAGGCAGTGATCCGCGCGCGGATCTTCATCGCGGCGAGCGCCTCGGGCGTGAAGCGCGCGCGCATCGCGGCGTCGATGCTCGCGAACCAGGCGTCGATCATCGCGACGGGACCGTCGGTGAAGGCGAGGCGGGCGACGTCGCGATCGACGCCCAGGGCATCGGCGGCCGCGTCGAGCGCGCGCGCGTTCCAGCCGTCGAACGCAGCGTTCGCCGCCACCACGGGCGCGAGCGCCGCGCGCAGCTCGTCGAGAGTCGCGTCCTCGAGGTCCATCATGCCGATTTAGGCTTCTGCTCCTCCGAAGCAACCCGAGTCCCGCCGCTGCGGACCAGCACCAGCGCGATCGCCACCAGCACCGCGCCGATGAAGTCGGGCAGGCCGAGCTTCTCGCCATAGACGATCCAGCCCACCGTGCCCGCGACGATCGGCTGGCTCAGCAGCGCGATGCCGACGACGAGCGGCGAGAGATGGCCGATCGCATAGATCATCAGCCCCTGGCCCAGCACCTGGCTCGCCAGGGCGAGGCCGATCAGCACGCCCCATTTCTCGGGCCAGACCTGCTCGCCGAGCACGAGCGCGGCGACCAGCAGCGGCAGGACGCTGGCGATGGTCGAGAGCGCCAGCGCGGGCAGCGGCGCCACGGCCTCGCGCGCCCTGGCCATCAGGATGAAATAGACGGTGTAGAGCGTGCCCGCGAGCAGGCAGAGCAGGTCGCCGACCAGATGCTCGGGCGAGAGCTGATACGAGCGGCCGAGCAGCAGCGCCGCCCCCGCCGCCGCGAGCGCGAGCGCCAGGCCCTGGGTCCGCGTCGGCCAGGCGCGCGCGGCGAGGAAGCCGTAGATCGGGAACATCAAGGTCGCCGAGTTGCCGAACAGGGTGGCGTTGGCGAGCGTGGTCTGGAGGATGCCGACATGCCAGCTCGCCAGATCGGCGGCGAAGGCGAGGCCGCCGAGCGCGATCGTCAGCGCGAACCCGCGCGCCGGCGCGAAGGGCCGCCGCGCCGTGGCATAGGCGAGCGCGACGAGCAAAGGCGCGGCGAGCGCGATCCGCCAGAACCCCGCCGCCACCGGCCCGACATCGGCGAGGCGCACGAACCAGGGACCGAAGGCGAGCGCGATGTTGCCGGCCAGCAACGCCGCGAGGGGCAATGCGGAGCCGGTTCGCCCATCAATGGTTTCCCGGGCAGCAATTTTTCTTGAGGCGGCGCGATCGTGCATGGCGCCCTGTAGCGCCCTATCTCGCCGCCGTCACAATAGAAGGGATTTTCCCCGACATGCCGAGCCTGTTCGATCCCATCCAGCTGGGCGCGATTCATGCGCCGAACCGCATCCTGATGGCGCCGCTGACCCGCGGGCGGGCGACGCGCGAGCATGTCCCGACGCCGATCATGGCCGAATATTACGCCCAGCGCGCGAGCGCGGGGCTGATCATCTCGGAAGCGACCGGAATCAGCCGCCAGGGCCTGGGCTGGGCCTATGCGCCGGGGCTGTGGAGCGACGCGCAGGTCGAGGCGTGGAAGCCAGTGGTCGGCGCGGTGCACGATGCCGGCGGGCGGATCGTGGCGCAGCTCTGGCACATGGGCCGGCTGGTCCATCCCGACTTCCTCGGCGGCGCGGCGCCGGTCTCCGCCTCGGCGACGACCGCGCCGGGCACGGTGCGCACCTATCCGGCGGAGGAGAGCGGCGAGATCAAGCGGCCCTATGGCCAGGCCCGGCCGCTGCGTGCCGACGAGATCCCGGGCATCCTCGACGATTATGCGCACGCCGCGCGCAATGCGATCCGCGCGGGCTTCGACGGGGTGCAGATCCACGCCGCGAACGGATATCTGATCGACCAGTTCCTGCGCGACAATGCGAACCTGCGCGACGACAATTATGGCGGGTCGATCCCCAATCGCATCCGGCTGCTCCGCGAAGTGACGCAGCGCGTGGTCGACACGGTGGGCGGCGACCGCACCGGCGTGCGCCTCTCCCCCAACGGCGAATCGCAGGGCGTCAACGACAGCGACCCGCACGCGCTGTTCGGGGCGGCGGCGGCGGCGCTCGACGAGATCGGCATCGCGTTCCTCGAGATGCGCGAGCCGCGCCCGGGCGGCACGCGCGGCCTGCCCGACCATCCGCCGGTCCATCCGGTGATGCGCAAGCTGTTCAAGGGACCGCTCGCGCTCAACGCCGACTATCATGCCGACGACGCGCAGGCGGCGCTCGATGCGGGCGAGGCCGACGCGATCGCCTTCGGCCGCCCCTTTCTCGCCAATCCGGACCTGCCGCGCCGCCTTCGCGAAGGCGCGCCGCTCAACCCGCAGCGCGAGCCGCTATTCTATATCGGCGGCGCCGAGGGCTATACCGACTATCCGGCGCTGGGATCGCGCGCCGCCTGATCGAGCGCGTCGATCCAGCCGGTGCTGACTCCGCGCAGGCCCCGCCGGACCTGCCCGGAGGCCAGCACCGCGAACAGCGCGATCAGCGCGAAGGGCCAGAGCAGGAAGAGGAGCGCGACCGCGACCGCCGTGGCGACGGCGATGCCGGTGCGCAGATTGCCGATCCTGGCGCGCGTCCGCTCGTTGAGCGGGATCAGGCGCGGCGCCTTGCTGTCGTACCAGGGGCGCGTGACGAAGGAGCCCGAATCCGGTCCGGCACTTCCCTTCTGCCCTCCCCTCCCGCTTGCGGGAGGAGCGGGGGGAG
>CBIFVW010000030.1:0-20673 GCA_966186155.1 uncultured Sphingomonas sp. | reverse complement strand
CGTGCTCACCGGCGGCGAGCCGATGCTGCAGGTCGACGACGCGCTGGTCGACGCGCTCCATGCCCGGGCCTTCCGCATTGCGATCGAGAGCAACGGGACGATCCCCGCGCATCCCGGGATCGACTGGGTGTGCGTCAGCCCCAAGGCGGGGAGCGAGGTGGTCCAGCGTTCGGGCGACGAATTGAAGCTGGTCTGGCCGCAGCCCGGCACCGATGTCGAGGCGCTCGAGGGCTGGGACTTCGCGCATTTCCTGGTCCAGCCGATGGACAGCGCCGAAACCGCGGAAAATACCAGGGCCGCGATCGCCTTCGCGATGGCGCGGCCCAGATGGCGGCTGACGCTGCAGACGCACAAGTTGCTGGGGCTGCGCTAGCTCGCCGCCAGCGGGCCGCACTTCTTCGCGTTGTACTTTTCCTTCTTCCAGCATTTGTCGTCGGCAAAGAAGGCCGGAATCCGCGGCGACGGCAGGCCCTCGATCGCCATGACGGCGCGGAACTGCTCGCCCCAGGGGGCCAGGCTGGCGCGGAGCTCGCGCATGCGGTCCTGCGCCAAGTCGCCGAACTGGCCGCGCTTCACGAACAGCGCTTCGTGGCCGATTGAGGCGGCTGTCTGGCAGAAAGAAAGCTGGCCGGAAACGGTGGAAAAACCCGAATAGACTCGTGTGCCGAACTTGTCGAATTCGACTTGAGCCTGCTTCTTGTTCTTGTAGGTTCTGTTGAAATATTTCTCGACCGTACTGAGCGAGTTGGCGAGCTCGATTGCATGGTCCTTGAGGATCGCGTTGTAATTTACGCGGGTCAGCAATGTCGGCTCGAACTCGCACTGAAGCGCGGCGACGTTGAGCGCGGCTCGCAGGTTCCAGGCGAGCGCGGCGCGCAGCTCGTCGGACGTGGCGCCCGGCAGCGGCTGGCCGATCATCCCCGGCTCCTCGCCGGTGACGCGCGCGCCCGCCAGATTGGCCGATTTGAGGAAGAACTGCGCCGAAGCAGGCGCCGAGACGAACAAGCCGGCCCCCCCGGCCAGCGCGATCACGATACGCGGAAGCATCTTTGCCCTCGAACTCCAATGTTCCCGAAGCGGGTTACGGCGTTTCGAGTCCGCGCCCAAGCCCCTTTTTCCGTCCGGAGCGTATCATCGCGGCATTTCGCCGCAAAAGAAAGGGGCCGCCCGGTCGCCCGGACGGCCCCTTGTTCCGTCACCGGAACGCGAAATTACATCGCGTTGGCGGTGGTGGTGGTGTTCTCGGTGGTCGTGGTGTTCTCGACAACCGCACCGTTGTCGGTGGTCGCCGCGTCGATGTTCTGGACCATCGTGTCGGTGGTCGTCACGTTCTCGGTCGGCACGACCTCGGTCGTGTTGGTCACGTTGGTCGACTCGTTGCTGGTGCACGCCGAGGCCAGGAGGGCCGCGCCGGCGATCATCGAACCCGCAACGATCTTCGAAATGACTGCACGCATGTAGAAAGCTCCCTAGATGAAGGATTTGGATTACGGTTACGCCGTTAATACCCAAACCGGAGTGGACATTAGTCGGTTCGGGGCAAGCCCTCAAGACTCGAATTTGACCTGTCGCCGGTCAGAGCGTCCAAAAATGGCAAAAATGTGGCGTGAAGCGCCGAATCGAATTGCCGCGGCGTTACCGCGAGGCCGAGCGCTTCGGCGCTGGTGACCGGGAATTCGGCGATGCCGCAGGGGACGATGCCGCCGAAATGATTGAGATCGGGGGAAAGATTCACCGCGAAGCCATGCAGTGTCACCCATTGGCGGATGCGCACTCCGATCGCGCCGATCTTCGCCTCCCGTCCCGCGCGGTCGTGCGTCCAGATGCCGATCCGGCCCGGTGCCCGGAACGCGTCGATGCCGAGCATCCCCAAGGCGGCGATCACCCAGCCCTCGAGTGCATGGACATAGCAGCGCACGTCGCGGCGCCGCGCGCGCAGGTCGAGCACGACATAGCCGATGCGCTGACCGGGCCCGTGATAGGTGTAGCGGCCGCCGCGCCCGGTGCGGAACACGGGGAAGCGCGGGTCGAGCAGCTCGGCCGCGTCGGTGGCGCTGGTGCCGGCGGTGTAGACCGGCGGGTGCTCGAGCAGCCACACGAGCTCGCGCGCGGTGCCCTGCGTCACCGCCGCGGCACGCGCCTCCATCGCCGCGAGCGCCGCGTCATAGGCGAGGAGGCCGGGCTCCACCTTCCATTCGATATCTTCGATCATCGCCGCGCGAATTGGGCCCGCGCGCGGCGTTGTGCAAGCATTGGCAAGCCGGGGCGCGGCGGCTAACAGACGGCCAAGGAAGGAGGTGGCGTCGCATGGTGAAGATGGGCACCGTCTGGGACCGGACGGCCGAGTTCCTGAGCGACAATGTCGCCGTCCTGCTGCCGATCGCGCTGCTCGCCTTTTTCGTGCCCGCGTCGATCGAGGGCAATTTTCAGGCCGCGATGCGCGACGCGGGCCCCGAGCTGATCCTCGCGCTGCGTCTGCTCCAGCTCGCTTTCGGCATCCTCTCGCTCTGGGGATCGCTGACGATCGCCGCGATGGCGCTCGACATGGCGCCCGATGCCGGCGCGGCCGGGCGGATCGGGCGCGCGCGGCTGCTGCCGGCGCTCGCGGTCTCGATCGCGATGATCGTCGCGATCCTGCTGCTCGTGCTGCCGATCCCGCTCGCGCTGATGGCGAACGGCTATGACATGACGGCGATCGCGCGCGGGCAGAGCGTCGAGATGAGCGGCGCGATGGCGGGGGGGATCGCGCTCTACGGGCTGGCGCTGCTCGCGCTGCTGCTCTGGCTCTCGGCGCGGCTGTTCGTCACCACGCCGGTGATCGTGCGCGAGAAGCGGATGTTCTCGGCGCTCGGCCAGTCGTGGAAGCTCACGCGGGGGCTCGCCCTGCGCATCGTCGGCGTGATCCTGCTGTTCGTGCTCGTCGCCTGGGTGTCGATGCTCGCGGCGGGTACGGTGTTCGGCAGCATCTTCACGCTGGTGGCGGGCGGAGGCGGAGACGGCGTGTCGCTCTCGGGCGTGCTCACGTCGATCGTCGTCGCGGCGGTTCAGACCGGCTTCACCGTGCTGGTGCCGGCCTTCACCGCGAAGCTCTACCTCGCGCTCACGGCCGAAGCGGGACTGCGCGAAGGCATCATCCTCGCATGAGCCTTACCCTTGGCGGCGTCCTTGGCGACGCCCGCATCCTGTGGCGCCGCGAGCGCGAGCTGCTGGTGCCGATCGCGGGCCTGTTCTTCGTCGTGCCGATGCTCGGCGCGATCCTGATCCTGGGCGGCAGCGGCTTCCCGCCCCAGGGCAATGCCGATCAGGTGCGCGAGGCGTTCCTCGCCATCTACACCGCGAACATGGTGCCGATCCTGGCGATCAACCTCGCCCTCGATTTCGGCAGCTTCGCGGTGTTCAACCTCTTCCTCCAGGGCGGCGGGCGCACGCTCGGCGAAGTGCTGATGCTGACGCTCAGGCGCTTCCCGCTCTTCTTCCTCATAGACCTGATCGCCGGGCTGCTCTTCTCGATCGGCGCGTCTCTGCTGATCGTGCCGGGGCTGTTCGTCTTCGCGCGAACCTGGCTCGCCGGGCCCGCCTTCGCCGCCGTGCCCGAGGCGGGGGTGACCGGCGCCTTCCGCGAGGGCTGGCGGCGGAGCGGCGGGCTGGGCGGATTCGCGCTGCTCGGCGTGGCGGCGCTGGTGTTCCTCGCGACCCTGGCGCTGGTCATGGTGTCGAGCATCGTGCTCGGGCTGGCGGGAGCGCTGGTCGGCGGCGGGCAGGTGGTGACCGCGATCGGCTATCTCGTCACTGCGCTGGTCGGCGGCATGGCCTGGACCATGCTCGCCGTGCTGCGTGTCGCCGCCTATCGCCGCGGTGAGCCGAGGCAGGGGATCTGAGACGCGGCGTCCGGCGCGAGCACGCCGGCGAGGCGCGGATCGGCGAAGGTCTCGATCGTGCGCTTGTACGGAACGAAGCCGTGCCTGCGATAGAAGCCGAGCGCCGAGGGATGGTCGAGCGTGCAGGTGTGCACCCAGACGCGCTCGACTCCGGGCGCCCAGGCGAGCGCCAGCGCGTGCGCCATCAGCCAGCTGCCATGTCCCTTGCCCGCGAGTTCGGGGACGAGGCCGAAAAAGCCGAGCTCGCAATTGCCGGCCGAGCGGAAGTCGAGCTCGAGCATGCCGATCTCGATCCCGGCGCGATCGGCCACGGCATAGATCGCGACATTGGGATCGTGGATGATCCCGGTCAGCCGCGCATCGTCCATCACCAGCCGCGAGAACCACAGCCAGGGCTCGCCGACGCGGCGGAACAGCGCGCGATACTTGTCCGGCGCCGGCGCGGCCCAGGGCAGGAGGCGGAGGTGCGAATCGGGAATGGGGCGCGGGCGCGGGCGCGTCCGCATCTCGAGCGACGTGACGATCGTGGCGATCTGATCGTCGGGGACGGGAGTCAGGCCCATGCGGCCAGCGGGGGCAGGCTCATCAGGATCGCGTCGACATTGCCGCCGGTCTTGAGCCCGAACAACGTGCCGCGGTCGTAGATGAGGTTGAACTCGGCATAGCGGCCGCGCCATTCGAGCTGGGCCGCGCGATCGGCGTCGGAGAAGGGCGTGTCCATCCGCCGCCGCACGAGTCGCGGGAAGATGTCGAGGAACGTGCGGCCGACCTGCCGGGTGAAGGCGAAATCCGCTTCCCAGTCGCCCTCGAGATGGTCGTAGAAGATCCCGCCGACGCCGCGATGGACCTTGCGGTGGGGGATGTAGAAATAATCGTCCGCCCATTTCTTGAAGCGCGGATAATGCGCGGGATCGTGCGCGTCGCACGCGGCCTCGAGCGCCGCGTGGAAATCGGCCGTGTCCTCGTCATAGGGAATCGGCGGGTTGAGATCGGCGCCGCCGCCGAACCAGCGCCTGGTGGTGGTGAGGAAGCGCGTGTTCATATGGACCGCGGGCGCGTGCGGATTGGCCATGTGCGCGACCAGGCTGATGCCGGTGGCGAAGAAGCGCGGATCCTCGCCCGCGCCGTGGATCGTCTTGGCGAAATCGCCCTCGAAGGCGCCGCCGACGGTCGAGACGTTGACGCCGACCTTCTCGAACACCTTGCCCTTCATCACGCCGCGCACGCCGCCGCCGCCCGGCTCGCCCGACGGGTCGGTGCGGTCCCAGGCGGCATAGTCGAAGCGCGCGTCCGAGCCCGCCTCCGCCTCGATCGATTCGAATTCGGCGCAGATCGCGTCGCGCAGTTCCTCGAACCAGGTCCGCGCGCGCTGCTGCTGTTCGTCCAACTCGATCATTCCGGAAACCCTCGTGTCTGGCGGAGCGCCTCGGCGAGCCCGATGCCCGCTGCGACGGCGAGGTTCAAGGAGCGAAGCCCCGGGCGAAGCGGTATGCGCACCCTGAGATCGGCGCGGTCATGGACGAAATCGGGCGCGCCACGACCTTCCGAGCCGAACAGCAACGTGTCGCCGGGCGCGAAGGCGACGTCGTGCAGGCGAGCGGCGCCGCGCGTGGTGAACAGGACGAGGCGGCCGGGAGCGCGCCCGGCGAAGCTCGCGAAATCGGCATGGCGGACGATCTCGAGATTCGCGCCATAGTCCATCGCGGCGCGGCGCTGGCCCTTCTCGCCCCAGGGGAATCCCATCGGCTCGATCAGGTCGACCGCCGCGCCGAGGCACGCCGCGAGCCGCATGACGGCGCCGACATTGCCCGCGATGTCGGGCTCGAATAGGGCGATGCGCATGCCCGCGCTCCTAGCGCTCTCCACGTCCGCGTCACAACCCGGTCAAAATCCCTGTTGGCAAAGCCGCATGGCCACGTCTATCAGGCCCGCGCAGCCACCGGGGGCACCGGGCGGCTCATGGGGCATATCTGCCCGCGTCCGTTTTTCGCGCTTCCGCGCGGACAAGTTCGAAGTGCAAGGGCTGAAGCATGGCAACGCAAGATGGTGTTCCTCCCGATATGACGGTTGGCCCCGGGGGTGAGCTTCTCGAAAATCCGCGCCGCCGCGACTATCTCCAGTACGCCGCCGTCTCGGTCGCCGCCGTCGGCGCGGGCGTGGTGGTACTGCCGCTGATCAACTCGATGAATCCCTCGGCCGACGTGCTCGCGCTGTCGACCACCGAGGTCGATCTCTCGAAGATCGAGCCCGGCCAGGCGATCAAGACCAGCTTCCGCAAGCAGCCGCTCTTCGTGCGCAACCTGACGCCGAAGGAGATCGCCGAGGCCGACGCCGTGCCGGTCTCGAGCCTGCGCGACCCGCAGACGCTCGAGCAGCGCACCGCCGCGGGCCACACCAACTGGCTGATCACGCTCGGCGTCTGCACCCATCTCGGCTGCGTGCCGCTGGGCGCGGGCGAGGGCGAGAATCGCGGGCCGTTCGGTGGCTATTTCTGCCCCTGCCACGGCTCGGCCTACGACACCGCCGGCCGCATCCGTCAGGGCCCGGCGCCGAAGAACCTCGAGGTTCCGAAGTATAATTTCACGTCCGACACCGTCGTCGTGGTTGGTTGAGGATAGACTGCGATGAGCTTTCCCTGGGCTAAGCAATATGAGCCGAAGCAGCCGCTGATGAAGTGGCTGGACGAGAAGCTGCCGCTGCCGCGCTTCGTCTACAACGCGGTCGGCGCCGGCTATCCGGTTCCGCGCAACCTCAACTATTTCTGGAACTTCGGCGTGCTCGCCGGCGTCGCGCTGGTCGTCCAGCTCGTCACCGGCATCGTGCTCGCGATGCACTTCCACTCCTCGGCCGTCGGCGCGTTCGAGTCGGTGAACGTCGGCATCATGCGCGACGTCAATGCCGGCTGGTTCCTCCGTTTCGCGCACGCGAACGGCGCCAGCATGTTCTTCGTCGTGGTCTATATCCACATGTTCCGCGGCCTCTATTACGGATCGTACAAGGCGCCGCGCGAGATGGTGTGGCTGCTCGGCGTGGTCATCTTCCTGCTGCTGATGGCGACCGCCTTCATGGGCTATGTGCTGCCCTGGGGGCAGATGAGCTTCTGGGGCGCGCAGGTGATCACCGGCTTCTTCTCGGCGATCCCGGTGGTCGGCGACTGGGTGCGCATCTGGCTGCTCGGCGGCTATGCCCCGGACGACGCGGCGCTGAACCGCTTCTTCTCGCTCCACTACCTCCTGCCGTTCGTGATCGTCGGCGCCGTGATCCTGCACATCTGGGCGCTGCACATCCCGGGCTCGGGCAATCCGACCGGCGTCGAAGTGAAGGGCGAGCAGGACACCGTGCCGTTCCACCCCTATTACACGGCCAAGGACGGCGTCGGCGTCTTCGTCTTCCTGCTGCTCTTCTCGGTCCTGATCTTCTTCTATCCGGACTATCTGGGGCACCCGGACAACTATATCCCGGCGAACCCGCTCTCCACGCCCGCGCACATCGTGCCCGAATGGTATTTCTGGCCCTTCTACGCGATCCTGCGCGCCTTCACCGCGGACTTCATCCTGCCGGCGAAGCTGTGGGGCGTGGTGGCGATGTTCGGATCGATCCTGCTGCTGTTCTTCCTGCCGTGGCTCGACAAGTCGCCGGTGCGCTCGGGCAATTTCCGCCCGGCCTATCGCGTCGCCTTCTGGGTGCTCGTGGTCGACGTGCTGGTCCTCGGCTATTGCGGCGGCTCGCCGGCCGAGCCCTTCTACGTGATCCTGAGCCAGATCGCCGCGGCCTATTATTTCGCGCATTTCCTGATCATCGTGCCGATCATCTCGCGCCTCGAGACTCCGAAGCCGCTGCCCAACTCGATCACCGAGGCGGTGCTGGCGGGCAAGGGCGGCTCGCGGATCAGCGAACCGGCCGTGAGCGCGTAAGGGGGAATTGGGTACAATGACTTCGCTGCTCACCAAATCGATCAAGTACGTCATCGGCGGAGGCTTCGTCTTCGTCCTGCTGGTGGCGCTCTACGGAAGCATCGTGGGCGTGATCACCAGCCCGCCGGCCGAGACCGCCGAGCATGCGCTGCACAAGCATCCGAAGGAGCTGGAGCTGGCTTCGAACGGCCCGCTCGGCAAGTTCGACCGGCAGCAGCTCCAGCGCGGCTTCAAGGTGTACCAGGACGTCTGCGCGGCCTGCCACTCGCTCAACCTCGTCTCGTTCCGCAATCTGAAGGACCTCGGCTACACCGATGCCGAAGTGAAGAAGATCGCCAAGGACTGGGCGACCAAGCAGCCGCTGTTCGACGAGAAGGGCGGTACCTGGGGCGAGCGCGACAACCTGCCGTCGGACCGCTTCCCCAAGGTCTATTATCCGGGCACCGGCACGCCGCCGGACCTCTCGCTGATCACCAAGGCGCGGCACGACGGCGCGGCCTATGTCTATTCGCTGCTGACCGGCTACAACGAGAAGCCCGATCCCGCGAAGGCGGCGCATTTCCCCGAGGTGGCCAAGACCCCCGACGGCATGCATTTCAATCCCTATTTCGCGAACCTCAACATCGCGATGCCGCCGCCGCTGACCAGCGAGGGCCAGGTGACCTATTCGGACGGCACCCGCGCGACGGTCGACCAGATGGCGAAGGACGTCTCCGCGTTCCTCGTCTGGACCGCCGAGCCGACGATGGAGAAGCGCCACGCGGCGGGTCTCGCGGTGCTGGGCTTCCTCATCTTCGCGACCTTCCTCGCCTATGGCGCCTATCTGACGGTGTGGCGGGGCGTGAAGCACTGATCGCTTCGATCCGAAGCACGACATGACGGAACCCCGCCCCGGCCACGGCCTGGGCGGGTTTCCTTTTTCGGGGACAGGCCGATGGCCCAGAACGACGACATCCGCGACCGCATCCGCACGATTCCCGACTTTCCCAAGCCCGGGATCATGTTCCGCGACATCACCACGCTGCTCCTCGATGCCGAAGGGCTGCGGCTGACGGTCGAGCGGATGGCGGCTTCGGTGGAGGGGCCGGTCGACCTCGTCGCGGGGATCGAGGCGCGCGGCTTCCTGTTCGGCGCGGCGCTGGCGGTTCGGCTCGGCACCGGCGTGCTGCTGATCCGCAAGGACGGCAAGCTTCCCGGCGCGACGATCGCCGAGGACTATGCCCTCGAATATGGCACCGACCGGATCGCGATTCATGCCGATGCCTGCGCGCCGGGCGCGCGCGTGCTGCTCGTCGACGACCTGATCGCGACCGGTGGCACCGCCCGCGCCGCGGTGCGGCTGCTGCGCAAGGCGGGCGCGACGGTGACCCAGGCGGCGTTCGTGGTCGACCTGCCCGAGTTGGGCGGCGCCGAGGCGCTGCGCGGCGACGGGATCGCAGTGACGTCGCTGGTGGCGTTCGAAGGGCATTGAAGCGGGCGGGAACCTCCCGCCCGTCCCGCGCATTGCAGCTCCCCCGGGGGCGCGGAAATGCGACCTCCCGCCGCGATCTCCGCGCTTCCGCGCAAGGAGACCGGAACATGCGCATCCTCATCAAATCCGCGATCATGGCGGCCGGGCTGGCCGGTGCCGCCGCGCTCGGCGGCTGCACCGATCGCGGCTATGGCTATTCGGGTGTGTCGGTCGGCTACAGTGCCGGCTGGGGCGATCCGTATTGGGGCTGGTACGGCGACTATTATTATCCGGGCACCGGAATCTATGTCTATGACGTCCGCCACCGGCGCCACCGCTGGGACGACGGCCAGCGCGGCTATTGGGAGAGCCGCCGCTCCGCCTGGCGCGGCGACCGCCGCTGGCGGAGCAATTGGCGCGACTTCCGGCGGCGCTAGAAGCCCTCTCCCGCAAGTGGGAGAGGGATAAAGGGCTAGGCCGGCCGCCGCCGCATCAGGGCCAGCGCGACGAACCGGAGCACCGGCTCGTCGTGCTGGTTGAAGGTGGTCGTCTGGCTGCGCAGGCTGCCCATGTCGGACCGGCTCTTCGACGGGCGGACCTCGAGGATCTCGTTCTCGCAGCGCAGCACGTCGCCCGGATAGACCGGCCTCAGCCATCTGAGCTCGTCCACTCCCGCGGCGCCGAGGCTCGCCTGCGGATGCACGCCCATCTCGGCGACGAACATCGCCATGGTCATCGCGCAGGTGTGCCAGCCGCTCGCGGCGAGCCGGCCGAAATGCGTCTCCGCCGCCGCCTCGTCCGAGAGGTGGAAGGGCTGGGGGTCGTATTTGCGCGCGAATTCGAGCACTTCCTCGCGCGTGACCTCGTAACGGCCGAAGCTCCGCTTCATGCCGACATGGATGTCTTCGAGATAGAGCATGGGTTCAGTTTCGGATAGAAACCGAAATTTGGCAAGCGCTAGCGGACCAGCACATCCCTGAAAGGCGCATCGGTACCATCGATCCCGGCCTTCGGCGGCAGGCCGATCAGGTCGCGCAGCAGCGGGTAGACGTCGACATTCTCGAACGCCGGCAGCGTCGCGGGGCGGAAGGCGGGGCCGCTGGCGATGAACAGCGCCGTCATCTCGGGCGCCCAATTGTCATAGCCGTGATTGCCGCCGACGCCGCGCGAGGTGGGCGGCTTCTCGGCGATCTGCCAGCCGATATCGGCGAGGCACAGGATCGCGGGAATGCGGGGGTTGCTGCCGTAGTGGAAGCGCGCCGGGATCTCGCTCTTGCGCCAGCACTCGAAATGCGCGTGCCTGCCGAGCAGCGTCTTCTCGACCGCCGCCTCCTTGCCCGGCAGCGGCGTGAGGCCGGCATAGGGCCCGGTCTCGACAAGGTGATAGGCATCGGGCGCCGCCAGCTGACCGAGCACGATCGTCCGGTCGCTCCGCGTCTCGGCCATGCCGTGATCGGCCACGATGACGAGGTTGGCGGGCTGGCGGAGCGCGGCGAGGCCGTCCGCCAGCATGCCGATCAGCCTGTCGACCGCGGCGGCTGCTTCGGTGGTGCGCGGATCGTCGGGACCGTAGCTGTGGCCGGCGCTGTCGACCGTGTCGAAATAGAGCGTAACCAGCTTCGGCCGGATCGCGGCGGGGCGGCGCAGCCAGTCGAGCACGCCATTGACGCGCTGCTCGCCGGTGACGGCCTGGTTGAACTGCGCCCAGTCCGAGGGACGGGTGCCGCCTTCGATCTCATGGGGCCATTCGCTCGCCTTCTTCCCTCCGATCGCGACGTTCGAGCCGGGCCAGAACAGAGTCGCGGTGCGGATGCCGGCCTTCTCGGCGTCGACCCAGATCGGATCGGCGGCGTTCCACCAGAAGGGATCGTCGTTCGCCATGGTGAAGACCTCGCCGGGGCGCGACGCGTCCTCCATCTTGTTGGCGGTGATGCCGTGATGGTCGGGATAGAGGCCGGTGACGATCGTCCAGTGATTGGGGAAGGTCTTGGACGGGAAGCTCGGATGCATCGGCGCGGTGACGCCCGTGGCGGCGAGCCGCGAGAGGTTTGGCGTCACGCCGCGAGCGAGATAATCGGCGCGGAAGCCGTCGATCGAGACGAGGATCGTGACCGGCGCTCGGGCCTCCGCCGCCGGGCCGGAAGCGGGCGGCGGTGCCGCCACGGGCGCAGTGGCGCAGGCCTGGAGGATGGCGGCGAGCGCCGCGACGGCGAGCTTCGAATACCAGCGCATCGCGGCGCCATGGCAGCGAAATGTTGCCGGGGGAAGTCGCTGCATCCTCAGTCCGACCGTGCGTGCGCGCCCGGCCTCACGGCCGGGCGGGCAGATAGGCCGGCGGAATGGGCGAGGCATCGGATTCCTGCATCCAGAAGATGTCGATCACCCACCAGCGCGTGCCGTCGTGGAAGAGCTGGATGCTGTTGATTCCACGGATCCTAGGCGGGAAGTCGGCGCTCTTCGCGTGGCCTTCATAGGTCGAGAAGACATGCGCGACATTGCCGAAGCGATCGACCTTGCGCGCGATCTCCACTTCGCGGAAACCGATCCGCTCGAGCAGCGGACCGTTGGTGCGGACATAGTCCTCCGGCGTCAGCATGCGCGCGCGCGGAGCGGCGGCGCCCTTGGGCGTGCCCGTCGGGATCAGCCGGGCACCGGGATAGAAGAGCGAGCGGAACCGATCCCAGTCGCGCTTCGCGCCGACATCGCCCGAGATCGAGGCATAGAGGGCCGCCAGGATGCCCTCGATCGAGCCGACATCCTCCGCCCTGGGCGCGGGCAGGCCGGCGAAGGGATCGGCGGGCGCCGCAACGTGAGGTGTCTCCGCCTGCCGCTGCGCGGCGGCGGGAAACGCGGACAAGGCGAACAGCACCGCGGCGAGCGCGCGGAATGGGTGGGAAATCGGCATGCGGGTCTTTCGCTGACGGTGTGCGAGAATCCTAACACACCACCGCGCGAAAGCCAGCAGCCTCAGACGTTGAAGCGGAACAGCATCACGTCGCCGTCCTGGACGACATATTCCTTGCCCTCGGCGCGCAGCTTGCCCGCGTCGCGCGCGCCGGCCTCGCCCTTGAACTGGACATAGTCGTCGAAGGCGATCGTCTCGGCGCGGATGAAGCCGCGCTCGAAATCGGTGTGGATCGCCCCCGCCGCCTGCGGGGCCTTGGCGCCGACCGGCACGGTCCAGGCGCGGGCTTCCTTGGGGCCGACGGTGAAGAAGGTGAGGAGGTGGAGGAGCTTGTACCCCGCGCGGATCACGCGGGCGAGGCCGGTCTCCTCGAGTCCGAGCTCGGCGAGGAATTCGCCGCGCTCGTCGGCGGGCATGGTCGCGATCTCGGCCTCGATCGCGGCGGAGACGACCACGGCCTCGGCGCCTTCGGCCTTCGCCTTCTCGAACACCTTGGCGGAGAGCGCGTTGCCGTTGGCGGCATCCTCTTCGTTGACGTTGCAGACGTAGAGGACGGGCTTGGCGGTGAGCAGCTGCGCCTGGCGGAGGACACGCTCCTCGTCCGGATCCTTCGGCTCGGTGAGCCGCGCGGGCTTGCCGTCGCGCAGCAGCTCGAGCGCCTGGCCGAGGACCGAGGCGGCCGCCTTGGCCTCCTTGTCGCCTTGCGCGGCCTTTTTCTGGAAATTGGGGACGCGCTTCTCGAGGCTCTCGAGGTCGGCGAGCATGAGCTCGGTCTCGACCGTCTCGGCATCTGCGATCGGATCGACCTTGTTGTCGACATGCTGGATGTCGTCATTCTCGAAACAGCGCAGGACGTGGACGATCGCGTCCACCTCGCGGATGTTGCCGAGGAACTGGTTGCCGAGGCCCTCGCCCTTGCTCGCGCCGCGCACCAGCCCGGCGATGTCGACGAAACCCAGTTGCGTCTCGATGATCTTGGCCGATCCGGCGATCGCGGCGAGCTTGTCGAGGCGCGGATCGGGCACCGCCACGTTGCCGACGTTCGGCTCGATCGTGCAGAACGGATAGTTGGCCGCCTGCGCCGCGGCCGTCTCGGTCAGCGCGTTGAAGAGCGTGGACTTGCCGACGTTCGGAAGCCCGACGATGCCGCAGCGGAAACCCATGGAAGAAGCCTGTCCCAATGTTCGGAGGAAGGCGCTCCGATAGAGCTTTGGCGCCCTTATTGCCAGCGCGTTGACTTGGGGGCGCTTCGTGGCACACTCGCCCGATAACGGAGGGGAGAAACACCATGATCCGATTGGGAAAATCCGCCGCGCTCGTATCGGCGGGGCTGGCGCTCGCATTCGGCCTTTCGGCGTGCGACGACGGCGCCGCCAAGCAGAAGGCGGAGGCGGAGGCCAGGGCGCAGGCCGAGGCGGCGGAGAAGGCCGCGAAGCTCAAGCAGGGCGTCGCGCACAATGTCGAGTGCCTCTCGGCGCTGCGCTGGCAGCGGGCGGCGCTGGCTAACGCGAATGTGGGCGACCTCAAGCTCTATGAGGATTTCTATCACGAGCAGCTCGAGAAGGCGCTCGGCTCCGAGATCCTGCCCAAGGGCGAGGGCGGCGCGCCGACGCTGTCGCGCGCCAACACCCATGACTATGTCGAATGGGCCTATCCGGTGAACGTCGAGACCAAGTTCCGGTCGGGCGGACGCGGCTTCAACATCGTCATCGGCTGCATCCAGCGCGCCGCCGAGATGGGCAAGGGCCCGCTCGCGAGCATGGAGAAGGTCGATCGCGTCTCGCGCATGGAGGGCATCCGCAAGCGGCTTCAGGACAAGGGCGCCTGAACCCGACCGGCGCGGCGCGTTTCCGGCGCGCCGCGCCTGCTCCTCGGCGCCGGATGCGGGACGCGGCGGGCGACTCCGTCTGGGCATGAGGACGGGCATTGCGATGCGAGAGCTCGCCCTCTAAGGCCCTCAAAGCGCCGCATTGGATCGAGAAGACCTCGGTCCGCTCGTCGCTTGACGGGGCCCCGTTCATCTGGGGTACAGGGGCGGCACGCCCTTTCGGTATCAGAGTGTTTGAGGAGCAGGGAATGATTCGCCGTCACATCATCATGAGCGCCGTCGCGGCGACGGTTGCGCTTTCCGGCTGCAGCGGTGGCGACGACGACAGCCCTACTCCGACCCCCACCGCGACGCCGACGCCGACGCCCACGGCCTCGCCGACCTATGCGGCCTTCCCGCTCGCCGCGGCGGCCGAGTTCAACACCTACAACGCCGGCACCAGCTATACCGGCGATCCGACCGCGGGCGCGGTGACGCTCGGCGTGTCGACCACCGAGACGCTCACCAGCCGCGTGCGCCTCGCCACCGATTCGGCGATCTCGACCGGCACCTATGTGATGCGCGAGAACACCGAGGAGTCGCGCTTCTGCGTGCCGACCGGGCAGACCTGCACCTCGACCCTCGTCACGCCGTCGGCGGCCGCCAACCCCGAGTTCGTCTTCCGTACCGACGACACGACCACCGCGGGCAAGTTCACGCAGGTCGAGTTCCTCAACAATGTGATCCCGACCACGCTGACCAACGATCCGGCGCTCGCGCTGACGCGGGTCAGCTATGCGGCCTGGTGGCGCGGCGATTCGACGGCGGCGCAGAAGCGCCTGACCTATACGGCCTGGGGCTATTCGACCGCGCTCACCGACATGCCGACCACGGGCACCGCCAATTACGCGGCGACCGTCCGCGGCCGGCTGGTCAGCGTCGCCGGCGGCGCGACCACGATCAGCAAGGTCACCGGGACCGTGACCTTCACGGTCAATTTCGCGACCGGCCTGGTCAACACGACCCTGACGCTCAGCACGCTGCCGCCGGGCGGCGGCGCGGCGGTGGCCTATGGCACCTTCACCGGCCAGGGCGCGATCCCCGTGGGCCAGAACCAGTGGACCGGCAGCTTCATCACCGGCAGCCCGCTCTCGGGCACGCTGGCGGGCGGCTTCTTCGGATCGCAGGGCGAGCAGATCGGCGTGACCTTCGCCGCTTCGGGCACGTTCGGCGGCGCCGATCAGCGGCTGGTCGGCGTGATCGTCGGCAAGAAGCAGTAGGCGCCGGTTTCCGCGCGTAGCGAAAGGCCCCGGTTCGCCGGGGCCTTTTTCGTCGGGATCAGCGCTGCAGCCTGAGCGCCACGTCGCTCATGAAGCGCGCGTCGTCGCCCGCGGCGAGCCAGGGCGCCTCCGCGGCGATCGCGCCGAGCATGTCGGTCAGCGGCTCGATCTCGGCCTTGGCATAGTTGCCGAGCACATAGCCGTGCACTCGGTCCTTGTGCCCGGGATGGCCGATGCCGATCCGCACGCGGCGGAAATCGGGACCGATATGCGCGTCGGTCGAGCGCAGGCCGTTATGGCCCGCGGTGCCGCCACCCGTCTTCACCTTGACCTTGAACGGCGCGAGATCGAGCTCGTCGTGGAAGACGGTGACGTCGGCGGACGCGAGCTTGTAGAAGTCCATCGCGGCGCGGATCGCGCGGCCGCTCTCGTTCATCCAGGTGCCGGGCTTGAGGATCAGCACCCGGGCGGCGCCGATCCGGCCTTCCTGCGTCCAGCCCTGAAACTGCTTCTTCGGCGCCGAGAACCCATAGGTCTCGGCGATCGCGTCGACCGCCATGAAGCCGACATTGTGCCGGTGCATCGCATATTGCGGGCCCGGATTGCCGAGGCCTGTCCAGAGCTGCATCTCACATCCCGAAAAAGCAAATCGCCCCCGCACCTAGGGCGCGGAGGCGATTTTTTGAACCGCGAAGTTCGAGGGGCTTATTCGCCCTCGCCTTCCTCGGCGGTTTCGGTCTGGGTGGTGTCGCCTTCGCTCGACTTGAGCGCCGACGGCGCCACCACCGTCGCGATGGTGAAGTCGCGGTCGGTGATCGCGGGGGTCGCGCCCTTGGGCAGGGTGACCGCCGAGATGTGCACCGAATCGCCGACCTCGAGGCCCTTGAGCGAGATCGTGATCTGGTCGGGGATCTCCGCCGCGTCGACCACCAGCTCGAGCTCGTGGCGGACGATGTTCAGCACGCCGCCGCGCTTGATGCCGGGCGCCGCTTCCTCGTCGGTGAACACGATCGGCACGTTGACGTGCACCTTGGCGTGCTCCGAGATGCGCAGGAAGTCGGCATGGACCGGACGATCGCTCACGGGATCGAAAGCCACGTCCTTGGGCAGGGTGCGCTCGCCGTTGATCATCACGACCGAGTTGAAGAAGTGCCCGGTCATCAGCAGCCGGACGAGCTCGCGCTCCTCGACATGGATGCCTTTGGGGTCCTGCTTGTTGCCGTAGATCACGGCGGGGACGCGGCCATTTCGACGAAGCTCGCGGGAGGCTCCCTTGCCAACCTGCTCGCGCGTCTCGGCCGACAGCGTAAGCGTGTCGCTCATGTGTCGTTCCAATTCGCTAGAAGTTATCAATACGACCGGCCAGGCCTCCAGGGATGACCCTGGCACGGAAGGCGCGCGCATAGCGGGGGCGGGGGGAAAAGGCAAGGACAACCAATTCCTCCCCGAGCGAAGCCCGGGGAGGAATTGAAGAAGGTCAAACCAGCTCCGGCAGCACCGCCTCGAGCTTCTCGAAGCTCTGGCTCCAGCCTTCCTTCATGCCGGCGAGGGCGGGGAGCAGCTCGTCGCTGGCCTGCAGGACGACGGTGGTCATGTGCATGTGCGTGCCGCCGTCGGGCGCGTCGGTGAACTCCATGGTGGTGCGGTGCTCGATCCCCCAGCTGCCGTCCGCGCCCTGGAAGGCGCGCAGCACCATGACCAGGCGGCCGGGCCGCTCGACTTCGAGATATTCGCCGAGCACCGGATTGGTGCCATAGGGCTCCGGCCCGCGCATATCGATGCGGATCTTGCCGCCGGGCCGGGCGTCGCTCTCGGAGAAGGGCACGTCGAAATGGTGCGGGCCCCACCAGCGCGCGAGATGCTCGGCCTTGGTCATGCAGTCGAAAACCAGCTCGCGCGGTGCGGCAAAGGTACGGTCGATCGTCACTTCATAGCCGACGCCGAGTTCCGTGGTCGTGTTCATTGCTTGTCTCCTTCCTTCTGCAGTTCGTTGAGATACGTGTCCAAGTCGTCGAACTTCTCTTCCCAGAAGCGGCGATAGGCCTCGATCCAGTCGCTCGCCGCCTTGAGCGCGGCGGGCTCGAGCCTGGCGGGGCGCTGCTGCGCCGCGCGGCTGCGCGAGATCAGCCCGGCATGCTCGAGCACCTTCAGATGCTTGGTGACCGCCGGCCCGCTCATCGCGAAGGGCCGGGCGAGCTCGCCCACCGAAGTCTCCCCCCGCGCCAGCCGGGCGAGGATCGCGCGGCGGGTGGGATCGGCCAGTGCGGCGAAAGTGGCGCTGAGCGGATCGGGTGCGGGACTCATTTCGTTTAACCTCCAGGTTAGATAACCTATGGGTTAAATTATGAAGCGAGTCAACCCCCCTCGTCATCCCGGCGAAAGCCGGGACCCAGGGTTACTCGGCAATTCGTTTGTGGCCCTGGGTCCCGGCTTTCGCCGGGATGACGGGAGGCCTCAGTAACCCACGCGCTCCGCCTTGAGCCCGCGCCGCGCCAGCTCGGCCTGCACGCTCCGGTCGCCGGCGAGGTGCCCGGCGCCGACCGCGACGAACACCGTGCCCGGCCGCGCCATGCGCCTGGCGATCCATTCGGCCCAGTTGCGGTTGCGGCGGACCAGCAGCGCCTCGGCGAGCTCGGGCGATGTCGCCATGTCCGCGTTGATCAGCCGGGCGAGCCCGTCGGCGTCGCCCTTGCTCCACGCCGCCACTGCCTGCTCTACCTTGGCGCCGGCCTCGGGAATGCCGTCGATCGTCTCGATCAGCAGCTTGCGCTGGGCGGGCAGGGGCAGCGCGTCGAAATAGCCGAGCTGCTGGGCCGGGGTCTCGAGCCCCTCGATCCGCTTGCCTTCGCGTTTCGCGGCCCTGGTGAGCACCAGCTCGGCCCCTTCCTGGTCGTCATAGCCCAATTGGCGGAGCGGCAGCACCGAGAGCATCGTCGCCGCGAGCCAGGGATCGGCATGGTCGAGCGCGTCGGGGGCGAGGCCCAGCTCGGGCAGCGCCGCGCGCATCTTCGCCGCCTCGGCGGGCGGAAGCTGGTCGGGCAGGGGCGGGCCGGCGGGGTTGGTGCCGAGTTCGGTGACGATCCGCTGCATCTCGGCCGGAGGCGGCATCACCAGCTCGAGCGCCAGCTCGTCTGAGGAATCGAACGCTTGCTTGATGCTGTCGTCGAACCAGTCGAGTCCCGGCTTCAGCACATGGACGGTGCCGAACAGATAGATCGTCGTGTCGGCGTCCTTGACCACCCACAAGGCCGGATCGGCATCGGCGTTGACGGGCTTCGGCCCGCACCCCCACAAAGCGAGTGCCAGTCCGATCGCCGCGAGCCTGTATCCTGTCATCGGGCGAGCAGACCGGACGGCCGGCGCCAAGTCAACGGCGCTGCGGCATTGACCCTCCCGGGGCGCTGGGCCAAAGCGCGGGCGATGTCAGAGCCTCTCAGCTTCCAGCGCATGATCCTCGAGCTCCACGACTATTGGAGCGAACGCGGCTGCCTGATCCTCCAGCCCTATGACATGCGGATGGGCGCGGGCACCTTCCACACCGCGACCACCCTGCGCGCGCTCGGCCCCGATCCGTGGAACGCGGCCTTCGTCCAGCCCTGCCGCCGCCCGACCGACGGCCGCTATGGCGAGAACCCGAACCGGCTCCAGCATTATTACCAGTATCAGGTGATCCTGAAGCCGAGCCCGCCCGACCTGCAGGAGCTGTATCTCGGCTCGCTGGCGGCGATCGGCATCGACTTCACGCGGCACGACATCCGCTTCGTCGAGGACGATTGGGAGTCGCCCACGCTCGGCGCCTGGGGGCTGGGCTGGGAAGTCTGGTGCGACGGGATGGAAGTCACCCAGTTCACTTATTTCCAGCAGATGGGCGGCTTCGACTGCAAGCCGGTCTCGGGCGAGCTCACCTACGGGCTCGAGCGGCTGGCGATGTACATCCAGAACAAGGACAGCGTGTACGACCTGGCGTTCAACGACGCGGGCGTGACCTATGGCGACGTCTTCCTCGAGAACGAGCGCCAGATGTCGAAATGGAATTTCGAGGTGGCGGACACCGAGGCGCTGTTCGACCTGTTCCGCAAGGCCGCGGCCGAGTGCGAGAACTGCCTCCAGGCCGAGCTGCCGATCCCCGCGTACGAGCAGGCGATCGAGGCGAGCCACATCTTCAACCTCTTGAACGCCCGCGGCGTGATCTCGGTCGCCGAGCGCCAGGCCTATATCGGCCGCGTGCGCGACCTGGCGAAGGGCAGCTGCGAGGCGTGGATGAAGAAGAACGGGTGGGCGGCGTGACCGACTTCCTCCTAGAACTCCGCTCGGAAGAGATCCCCGCCCGCATGCAGGAAAAGGCGCGGGAGGATCTCGCGCACCTGTTCGCCGCCGAGCTCGGCAAGGCCGGCCTCGCGGCGGAGGCGATCGTCACCTATGCCACGCCGCGCCGCCTCGCGCTGATCGCGCGCGGGCTGCCGGCGGAGACCGCGGCAGTCTCCGAGGAAGTGAAGGGCCCGCGTGTCGGCGCGCCGCCCCAGGCGCTCGAGGGCTTCCTGCGCAAGACCGGGCTCGCCGAGAGCCAGCTCGTCGAGCGCGACGGCGTGCTCTTCGCGGTGATCGACAAGCCCGGCCGCGCGACTGCCGAGGTGCTGGCGGAAGCGGTGCCTGCGGTGATCCGCGCCTTTCCCTGGCCCAAGTCGATGCGCTGGGGGGGCGCGTCGCTCTCCACCGAGAGCCCGCGCTGGGTGCGGCCGCTCCAGGGCATCGTCGCTTTGTTCGGCGAGGAGGTGGTCGATTGCGAGGTCGCGGGCGTGAAGAGCGGCGCGGCGACGGTCGGCCATCGCTTCCACCATCCGGGCGTGATCACGATCGGCTCGGCCGCCGACTATGTCGAGAAGCTGCGCGCCTGCCATGTCGTGGTCGACGGGGCGGAGCGCCGCAACATCATCGCGCTGGGCGCCAAGATGGCCGCGCAGAAGGCGGGGCTCGTCCTGGTCGAGGACGAGGGGCTGCTGTTCGAGAATGCCGGGCTCACCGAATGGCCGGTGCCGCTGCTCGGGCGCTTCGACGAAGCGTTCCTCGACGTGCCGCCGGAGGTCATCCAGCTCACCGCGCGGGTGAACCAGAAGTACTTCGTCTGCCGCGATGGGGCGGGGAAGCTGGCGAACGCGTTCGTCTGCGTGGCGAACGTGGATGCTTCGGACGGCGGCGAGAAGATCGTCGAGGGCAACCAGAAGGTGCTCGCGGCGCGGCTCAGCGATGCGCGCTTCTTTTACGAGACGGAACTCAAGACCCGGCTCGAGGACCTGACGCCGAAGCTCGAGAAGATCGTCTTCCACGAGAAGCTGGGAACGGTGGCGGACAAGGTCGATCGCGTCGCGAAGCTGGCGCGGTGGCTGGTGGAAGAGGGGATCGTCACGCCAAAGCCCCTCCCCTTCAGGGGAGGGGCTTTGG
>CBIFVW010000029.1:0-20720 GCA_966186155.1 uncultured Sphingomonas sp. | reverse complement strand
ACGCTGTTGGGAGGCCGGGTGGGGGAGCGGGCTGGCGCCGTAAACCAACGGAGGATCAAGATGGCGACCATGGTGCTCACCGTCGCGGGGGGCCTGATCGGCGGGCCGCTGGGAGCGGCGATCGGCGGGACGATCGGCAACGTCGTCGACCGCGAGATCCTGTTCAAGCCCAAGGGGCGCGAGGGGCCGCGGCTCAGCGAACTCAAGCTCCAGACCTCGTCCTACGGCACGCAGATCCCCAAGCTGTTCGGGACGATGCGCGTCGCCGGATCGGTGATCTGGGCGACCGACCTCGTCGAGCATCGCAGCAGCTCGGGCGGCAAGGGCCGGCCGACCGTGACGAACTACAGCTACACGGCGAGCTTCGCGGTGGCGCTGTCGGCGCGGCCGATCCTGGGGGTCGGGCGGATCTGGGCCGACGGCAAGCTGCTGCGCGGCGCGGCGGGCGACTTCAAGGCGCGCACCGGCTTCCGGCTGCACCTCGGCGACGAGGGCCAGGCGCCCGACCCGCTGATCGCGGCGGCGGAGGGCGCGGGACTGGCGCCGGCGCATCGCGGCATCGCCTATGCGGTGTTCGAGGATCTCGAGCTCGGCGATTTCGGCAACCGGATACCGGCGCTTACCTTCGAAGTGACCGCCGATGCGGGACCGGTGGCGGCAGGCGCGATCGCCGAGGCGCTGGGCGAGGGGCTGGTGGCGAGCCCCGATTCGACGCCGGCGCTGGCGGGATTCTCGGCGCATGGCGCGAGCGTGCGCGCGGTGCTCGAGACGCTGGCGGGGGCGGCGGGGGGCTGGTTCGCGCCGGACCAGACGGGGCTCGCGCTCGCCTGCGGGCCGGGCGGCGCGGTGGAGATCGCCGATGCGGGGGCCGCCGCGCGCGGCCGGGGCATGCGCGGCGCGCGATCGCTGGCCGCGGCGGACGCGGCGCCGAAGCGCCTCTCGCTCACGCATTACGAGCCGGCGCGCGACTATCAGATCGGCGTGCAGCGCGCCGGCCGGCCGGGCGCGGGCGATGCCGAGGCGCGCTTCGAGCTCCCCGCCGCGATCGAAGCGGGCGCGGCGCGGACGATCGCCGAAGCGGCGCTGCTCCGCGCCGATCTCGAGCGCGAGCGGCGCCAGGTGGCGCTGGGCTGGGACGCGCTGACGGTGACGCCCGGCGCGCGGGTGCGCATCGACGGCGCCGCGGGGTTGTGGCGCGTCGAGCGCTGGTCGCTCGAAGCGATGGTGCTGACGCTCGAATGCCTGCCGGTGGCGCCGGCGGCGCTGCCGCTCGAGGCGAGCGGCGGACGCGTGCTCGGCGCCCCCGACCTCCGCGCCGGGACGACGATGGTGCACGGCTTCGAGCTGCCGCCGCTCGACGAGGTCCCGGCGGGGGCGCCGCGGCTGGCGATCGCGGCGGCGGGGACGGGGAGCGGATGGCGCCGCGCCGCGCTGCTCACCAGCGCCGACGGCGGCGCGAGCTGGCGCGAGGCGGGCGGCACCGCCGCGCCGGCCATCCTCGGGCACCTGACCGCGCCCCTCGGCGCGGGGCCGTCGCGGATCGAGGATCGAGTCAACGCGATCGAAGTCGCGCTGGCGAACGAGGCGATGGACCTGGCGGACGCCGATCCGGCGATGATCGACACGGGGGCGAATCTCGCCATGGTGGGCGACGAGCTGGTGCAATTCGCGCACGCCGAACCGCTGGGCGGCGCGCGATGGCGGCTCTCGGGCCTGTGGCGCGGGCGGCGCGGGACCGAGGCGGCGATCGGCACGCAGGGGGCGGGCGCGCGCTTCGTGCTGGTGCAGGCCGCCGCGCTCGCGATCATCGACCTGCCGCCAGGGTCGGCGGGCGCGGTCGAGATCCTCGCCGAGGGGCCGGGCGACGGGACCGCCGCGGCGGCGACCGCGTCGATCACGGGGATCTCGACGGTGCCGCCCTCGCCGGTGCATCTCGCGGCCGAGCCGCGCGCCGATGGCGGCATCCGGCTGCGCTGGATCCGGCGCTCGCGGACCGGCTGGCGCTGGGTCGACGGAGTCGACGCGCCGCTGGGCGAGGAGCGCGAGCAGTATCGGATCACGATCGAGACCGAGGCCGGAACCGGCATCGTCCGCGAGACGGCGGTCCCCGAGCTCATGCTCGATGCCGCCATCGCCGAATCGGCGACCGCGGCCGAGGTGCGCCAGGTCGGCGCGCTCGGATTGTCGCCGCCCGCCCGCATTGTCCTGTCCATCTCTGGAGAAAGCTGATGACCGAGACCACGCCACGCCTGGCGCTGCCGCTGCTCGCGGCGGGGCAGGCGCAGAAGGAGATGTCCCACAACGAGGCGCTTTCGCGGCTCGACCTGCTCGTCCAGGCGGCCGCGTCGGCGATCGGCGAGGATGTCCCCCCGGTGGCGCCCGAGCCGGGCCGGTGCTGGATCGTCGGCGATTCGCCCGAAGGCGCCTGGGCGGGCCATGCCGGCGAAGTCGCGGGCTGGACCGAGGGCGGGTGGCGCTTCGCCGCGCCGCGCGAGGGGATGCGGCTGTGGCTCGGGCTCGAGGCCGGCTCGGCGGTGTTCGCGAGTGGCGCCTGGCGCGCGGGAGAGGTGCATGGACGGCTGGTCGTCGAGGGACAACAGGTCGTCGGAACGCGCGGTGCGGGGATCATGGAACCGACGGGCGGCACGGTGGTTGATGCCGCGGCGCGGGCCGCGATTATCGCGGTGCTGGAAGCATTGCGCGCGCACGGTCTGATCGATCCGGACGGACTGTGACGTTCATGCAACAGTGCCCGGATTTGTGCGCTTGCGCGGAAACTTTCGTTTCGGTACTGAGTTTTTCGCTGTCCGTAGTGACAATCATGAAAGGGGATTAAGATGCGGAAGCTTGCCGTTACTCTGGCACTTGCGACGACCGCGCTGAGCACGCCCGCTCTCGCCCGCGACGATGCGTGGTATGTGGGTGTCGAAGGCGGCGCCATGCTCGTCGAGGACATCAAGTTCGACATCGGCACCGCCACGGATGCCGCCACTGTCCATCACAAGGCCGGCTGGGACGCCGATGCCGTTGTCGGTTACGACTTCGGTCCGTTCCGCGCCGAAGCCGAGGTGGGCTATCGCTCGGCCTCGGTGACCGAGCTCGACTCGACGGTCGGCATGCCTGTTCGTGGCACCGCCTCGGGCCCGGTGGGCAATTCGGGACCGGGCAGCTTCGGCTATGCCGGTGGCAAGTCGTCGGCGCTGAGCTTCATGGTCAACGGCCTGCTCGACTTCGGCGACGATGACGGCGTGCAGGGCTTCGTCGGCGGTGGCGTGGGCGTTGCGCGCGTCAAGAACAGCGTCGCGCTCAATACCTTCATGGACTCGCTCGACGATTCGGACACGGTCTTCGCCTGGCAGGCGATCGCGGGCATCCGCGCGCCGCTGTCGGACTCGATCGACGTCTCGCTGAAGTATCGCTTCTTCAACGCGGACAACGTCAAGCTCGTCGACGCGTCGGGCCGCACCTGGGACGGCCGTTTCCGGTCGCACTCGATCCTGGGTGGCCTGATCTTCAACTTCGGCGCGCCGGAGCCGGTTCCGACGCCGGAGCCGACCCCCGAGCCGACCCCGACCCCGACCTGGACGCCGACTCCCGAGCCGACGCCCACCCAGGAGGTCATCCGCTGCACCCCGGGACCGTACATCGTGTTCTTCGACTGGGACAAGTCGGACATCACGCCGGAGGCCGCGAGCATCCTCGACAACGCCATCAGCAACTACCAGAACTGCGGCAACGCGCAGGTGATGCTGGCGGGCCACGCCGACCGTTCGGGTTCGGCGAGCTACAATGTGGGTCTCTCGCAGCGTCGTGCGGACTCGGTGAAGGCCTATATGACCGCCCGTGGCATCGGTGCCGGCGTGATCTCGACCGAGGCGTTCGGCGAGAGCAAGCCGCGCGTCGAGACCGCCGACGGCGTCCGCGAGCTGCAGAACCGCCGCGTGGAGATCACCTACGGTCCGGGCTCGGGCTACTAAGCCAGACCCGTCCGCAGGGACGAAAATCAGGGAGGCCGGGCGACCGGCCTCCCTTTTTCTTTGCGTGGTTGTCGCGCCCGAGCCGCGTCGATAGGCTCTTTCCATGGCGCGTGCGGCCTCCTCGCTGCGGTTCGATCCCGATGGTGCGCAGCATCTTTCAGGCGTGGCCGGCGCTGCGATCGCCTTCCTGACGAACGCGCTCGCGCGATACGCCGGCGAGCGGCCCGGCACACGGTTGCGCGGTATCGCGGCCATCGATCCGCTACTTGCGCCCGATGGACTCATAGGCGCGATTGCCGCGACGCTGATCGGTCCGGCGGCGCGGCCGGTGCGCGCGATTCTCTTCGACAAGACAGCGGACGCGAATTGGGCGCTGGGCTGGCATCAGGATCGCACTATCGCGGTGCGGGCGCGGCACGAAACTCCCGGCTTCGGGCCCTGGACGATCAAACGGGGCATGCCGCATGTCGCGCCGCCCTTCCCATTGCTCGCCCGCATGGCGACACTGCGCGTCCATCTCGATCCCGTGCCTTCGGGCAACGCGCCGCTGCTCGTGGCGCCCGGCTCCCATCGCGCGCTGGTCCGCGAGGAAGATATCGCTGCATGCGTGGCGCGATTCGGGGTCGCGACGTGCGAAGCCGAGCCGGGCGACGTCTGGGCCTATGCCACGCCGATCCTTCACGCCTCCGATGCCGCGGCACGACCGGCACGGCGCCGGGTGCTCCAGCTCGACTACAGCGCCGATCCGTTGCCCGGTAAGCTCGAATGGCTAGGCGTCTGAACCCGCGTCCGTGAGCGCCGCCGCCAGCCACTCCGGCACGATCGCGTCGCCCAGCGCCTCGATGCGCCTGAGCTCGACCATCAGGCCAAGATCGGGATAGGCCGCGCGGGTGCGCTCGCCGGGTTCGCCGAGCGGCACGACGACCAGGCGGCGGTTGACCTTGGCGCGATAGTGCATGCGCGCGGTGTTCTCCTGGCCGACATAGCAGCCCTTGGCGAAGCTGGTGCCGTGGAGCTCGGCGCCGTTGCATTCGAGCCACAGGGTCTTGTCCTGGCCGAGCTCGGCGGCGCCTTCGGTGACGCCGAGGCGGAGACGATGCTCGAGCCAGCCCGTCGCCGGCGCACCCTCCGCGGCGCCCAGCCAGCGGCGACCGAGCGCGGCGAGGCGGGGGTCGGGAACGCCCCGATCGCCTTCGGGCGCCCAATGCACGCCGCCATAGGCCGGCTCGATCGCGATCGCGCGGCGCAGGCGGTAGATCGCCAGCCGCCGGGCGAGCGCGTCGCGCTGTCCGGCCTCGCAGTCGATCAGGATCGCGTCGCCATCGTCCCAGAGGAGGAAGTCGAACAATGCCTTGCCCTGCGGCGTGAGCAGCCCGGCCCATTGCGGCGCGCCGGGCGCGACCAGCGCCATGTCCTGGGTGAGCAGCCCCTGAAGGAAGCCGCGGACGCCGTCGCCCGACAGGCGCAGCAGCGCGCGGTCGGCGAGGCGGGTGCCGGAAAGACCAATGCTGGTATCGCTCATCCCGAACAGGTAGGAGGCGCCGGGGGGCTAAGGAAGAGGCGCGGATGAATGTCGATCTGAAGCTCAGCGGCGGGCGGGTGCATCTGCCGGGCGGCCCGGCGGAAGTGGATGTCGGCGTGACCGGCGGGCGCATCGTCGCGATCGGCGGTACGCTCGATGCGGGCGAGACGGTCGATTGCACCGGGCTCGACGTGCTGCCGGGCGTGATCGACAGCCAGGTCCATTTCCGCGAGCCCGGGCTCGAGGCCAAGGAGGATCTCGAGAGCGGCAGCCGCGCGGCGGTGCTCGGCGGGGTGACCGCGGTGTTCGAGATGCCGAACACCAAGCCCAATACCGACAGCGCCGAGGCAGTGGCCGACAAGCTCGCGCGCGCCAGGGATCGGATGTGGTGCGACCACGCCTTCTATGTCGGCGCGACCAACAATAACGCGGAGCATCTCGCCGAGCTCGAGCGGCTGCCGGGAACGGCGGGAGTCAAGATCTTCATGGGCGCCTCGACCGGCGACCTGCTCGTCTCCGACGACGCCAATCTCGCGCGGGTGCTCGCCTCGGGGCATCGGCGCGTCGCGATCCATGCCGAGGACGAGTTCCGCATGCAGGACCGGCTCGGCGAGCGCGTGCCGGGCGATCCGGCGAGCCATCCGGTGTGGCGCGACGACGAGAGCGCGATGCTGGCGACCCGGCGCATCCTGCGGCTGGCGCGCGCGGCGCGGCGGCGGATCCATGTGCTGCACGTGACGACGCCCGCCGAGCTCGAGCTGCTGGGGGCGAACAAGGACATCGCGACCTGCGAAGTGACGCCGCAGCATCTGACGCTGGCGGCCGAGCAGGCTTATCCGGAGCTCGGCACCTTCGCGCAGATGAACCCGCCGATCCGATCGGCGGCGCATCGCGCGGGGCTGTGGCGCTGGCTGGGCCAGGGGGTGCCCGACGTGCTCGGATCGGACCATGCGCCGCACACGCGCGAGGAGAAGGCGCAGGCCTATCCGGCGAGCCCGAGCGGCATGCCGGGCGTCCAGACGCTGCTGCCGCTGATGCTGAACCATGTCGCCGAGGGGCGGCTGACCCTGCGGCGGCTGATCGACTTGACCAGCGCGGGACCGCAGCGCGTGTTCGGCATCGCCGGCAAGGGGCGGATCGCGGTGGGCTATGACGGTGATTTCACGGTGGTGGACCTGAAGGCGCGCTGGACGATCGAGGAGAGCTGGCTCGCCTCGCGCTGCGGCTGGTCGCCCTTCACCGGCATGACGCTGACCGGCAGGCCCGTCGGCACCTTCGTGCGCGGCGAGCGCGTGATGTGGCAGGGCGAGCTCGCCGACCGCGCGGCGGGCGCGCCGGTGCGGTTCGAGGCGGTCGAGTTCGGGTGAGGACCGACCGCGCCTCGCGCGTGATCGCGGCGGCGCCGGCGACGCTGTACGGCGCGCTGACGGACCCGGAGGCGCTGGCCGCATGGCTGCCGCCCGCCGGCATGACCGGCGAGGTCCAGGCATTCGAGCCCCGGCCCGGCGGGCGGTTCCGGATCGCGCTCCGCCATGATTCGGCGGACGCCCGGGGCAAGAGCGGGGACAATGTCGACATCGTCGAGGGGAGCTTCGCCGAGCTGGCCTTGGGCGAGCGCGTGGTCTGGGAGACCGAGTTCGTTTCGGACGACCCGGCCTTTGCCGGCACGATGCGGATGACGTGGCAGCTCGTGCCGGTGGCCGGGGGCACGCGCGTGGAGATCGTCTGCGAGGACGTGCCCGAGGGGATTTCCGCCGAGGATCACGCGGAGGGCCTCGCGGCCTCGCTCGCGAACCTCGCCGCCTTTGCCGAGCGGAGCGATTGAGCCTGGCGCGGCGGGAACGCGCTCAGAAGGGGACGATGCGCCTTTTCTCGCTGAACTTCATGTAGCCGGCGTTGACGCCCGCCCGCCAGCCGACGCCGAGCCGGACGGGGATCAGCACCACGTCGCCGCGGCGCATGTACGAGGCCGAGAAGCCGCCGACGAAATAGACGCGGCCCTCGCCGGCCGGGAAGCGCTTGTAGAGCTCCTGGCTGTCGTAGAGATTGTAGACGAGCACGAAGACCTTGCTGGCGTCGCCGCCGAGATCGAAGCCGATCGAGGGGCCGGTCCAATAGACCTTCCGCTCGCCCTCGACCTTGTGGAACATCTTGCCCGCGCCGTAGCGCAGCCCGACGCCCACCGCGCCGCTGCCTTCGCTGCCGGCGATATAGGCGTTGGGCTCGCCCTGGTCCTTGAGGATGTCCTCGATGATGCCGGCCAGGCCCGAGGCACCCTTGCCGAAAACGCCCTCGGCGGCGCCGATCAGCTCGTCATGCTTGAAGGTCTGCGCCGAGCCGGCCTCGCTGCGCGCGGCATGTTCGGCGGCGGCGCCCGGGGCCGTGGCGGGCGCGACCGGCTGATAGGGCACGGGCGCGGGCTGGTCGGCCGGCGGCGCGGCCTGATCACCGGCCGGGGCGGCATAGGGGTCCTGCGCGGGCGGCGGGGTGTTGAGGTCCGAATCGATCGCCGTGTTGGGATCGATCGTGGTCATCTGCTGCGCGGAGGCAGGCACCGCGCCCAGCCCGCAGGCGGCCGCCGCCGCAACCAGCATCAAGTCCCGAAACCGCATAGCCAAACTACCCCAGCCCACCATTGCGAGACGCTATATCCCCGGCGCCTGTCCCGGCAATGAACGAGCGGCGACCCGAGTCGATTTCGGGCCCAAGCGGTTCGGGCGTTGATCGCCCCGAATCCGCTCGCTATAGGCCACGGCTTCGGGCCTCTTGCGGAGACGTGGGTGAGTGGCTGAAACCAACGCTTTGCTAAAGCGTCATACGGGAAACCGTATCGAGGGTTCGAATCCCTCCGTCTCCGCCAGCCCCGCCCGCCAGCCAGGAAGCCGGATGCGCAAGGCGCCGCCTCAGTCCCCCGCCAAGAAGCCCCGCCAGCGCAAGCCGCGGCCGCGCTCGCTCCGGCTGCACGGCACCGTCGCGCGCGAGCTCGGCATCCGCATCGTCTCGGGCCAGCTCGCGCCGGGCGAGATATTGGAAGGGGAGATCGCCGCGAGCGAGCAGTTCAAGGTCTCGCGCACCGCCTATCGCGAGGCGATCCGGATCCTCGCCGCCAAGGGGCTGGTGCATTCGCGCCCCAAGATCGGCACCCAGGTCAGCCCGCGCAGCGAATGGCACCTGCTCGATCCCGACGTGCTCGCCTGGATCTTCGTCGGCGAGCCCGAGGCGGAGCTGATCGAGAGCCTGTTCGAGCTCCGCCGGATCGTCGAGCCCGACGCGGCGCGGCTCGCGGCGATCCGACGCACCCCCGAGCAGCTGGCGCGGATGAAGGAGGGGCTGTCGGGCGTCGCCGAGCATGGCTTCGATTCGGAGCAGGGCCGGCATTGCGACGAATCCTTCCACTCGGCGCTGCTCGAAGCCTCGGGCAACGACTTCATCGTCTCGCTGACCAGCGGTGTCGCCGCGGCGATCGAGATCACCACGGCCTTCAAGCAGCACCGGCTGCCTGCGCCGCACGACGCGCTGCCGGTGCACCTCGCCGTGCTCGAGGCGATCGAGGCGCAGGACGCGCAGGGCGCGCACGA
Organism: uncultured Sphingomonas sp.; assembly: GCA_966186155.1. GTDB lineage: Bacteria > Pseudomonadota > Alphaproteobacteria > Sphingomonadales > Sphingomonadaceae > Sphingomonas. Next base: position 11,643 of record CBIFVW010000029.1, on the reverse strand, counting down.
CGCGATGGCGCGGCTCGTCGAGCGCGGCTTCTCCGACACGATGGAAGCGCGCGACCCCGGCGCCGAGCGCGGGCCGTGGCGCATCGTCTGTTGATCGCGGCGGGATTGAAACGGCACGCTTCCGCGCCTAAATCCCCGACCGAATGTTACCGCTAACTTTCTAGTGAATCCCGGGAGAGCAGGCATGGCGCTGACTGGCGAATTGTTCATTGCATCGAAGCGCGTCGCCCGCGAGGGGCCCGGCTTCAGGGCCGTCGCCGCCTCGACCGGCGCCGAGCTCGAGCCGAGCTTCAGCGTCGCGACCGCCGAGGATGTCGAAGCCGCCTGCACGGCCGCCGAAGCCGCCTTTCCGGTCTATGCCAATCTGCCGCGCGAGAAGCGCGCCGAGTTCCTCGAGGCGATCGCCGCGGAGATCGAGGCGCTGGGCGACACGCTGGTCGAGCGCGCGATGCAGGAGAGCGGCCTGCCCCAGGCGCGGCTGACCGGCGAGCGCGGCCGCACCGCCAACCAGCTCCGCCTGTTCGCGAAGGAGCTGCGGCTCGGCGAATATCTGCGCGCGCGGATCGACCATGCGATCCCCGACCGCCAGCCGCTCCCCAAGCCCGACATCCGCCTGCGCATGATCCCGCTCGGCCCGGTGGTGGTATTCGGCGCGTCCAACTTCCCGCTCGCCTTCTCGGTCGCGGGCGGCGACACCGCCTCGGCGCTCGCTGCCGGCTGCCCGGTGATCGTCAAGGGCCATTCGGCGCATCCGGGCACGTCCGAGCTGGTCGCGGGCGCGATCACCCGCGCGGCGGCGAAGACCGGCATGCCCGAGGGCGTGTTCTCGCTGATCAACGGCGCGGGCAATTCGGTCGGCTCGGCGCTGGTCGGCGATCCGCGCATCAAGGCGGTGGGATTCACCGGCTCGCGCGGCGGCGGCACGGCGCTGATGAAGCTCGCCGCGAGCCGCCCGGTGCCGATCCCGGTCTATGCCGAGATGAGCAGCATCAACCCGGTGTTCCTGCTCCCCGCCGCGCTCGAGGCGCGCGCCGAGGCGCTGGGCGCGGCCTATGTCGCGAGCGTGACGATGGGCGCGGGCCAGTTCTGCACCAATCCGGGGCTCGTCCTCGCGCTCGAGGGCCCGGCGCTCGACCGGTTCGTCACCGCGGCGACCGACGCCATGTCGGGCGCCCCCGCGCAGACCATGCTCACTCCCGGCATCCTCAAGGCCTATGAGAGCGGCGTCGCGCGCTGGGCGTCGGCGCCCGCGCTCAAGCAGTTCGCGCAGGGCCAGGAAGGCACGCCGGGCTGCGGCCGCGGCGCGCTGTTCACGATGACGGGCAAGGACTTCATCGCCGATCCCAGCCATGCCGAGGAAGTGTTCGGCGCGGCCTCGCTGCTCGTACGCTGCGCCGACATGGACGAGATGCTCGCGGTCGTCGCGCTGCTCGAGGGCCAGCTCACCGCGACGCTCCATTGCGACGAAGGCGACGTCGCGCTCGCGGGCCGGCTGCTGCCGATCCTCGAGCGCCTCGCGGGCCGCATCCTCGCCAATGGCTGGCCGACCGGCGTCGAAGTGACCGACGCGCAGGTGCATGGCGGGCCGTTCCCGTCGACCGCGGACGGGCGCAGCACCTCGGTGGGCACGCTCGCGATCGACCGCTTCCTGCGGCCGGTCGCCTATCAGGACCTGCCGGCGGCGCTGCTGCCCGCGGAGCTGCGCGACGGCGATGCGGGCATCCCGCGGCGCGTGGACGGCAAGCCGACGCTCTAGTCCTACTGACATTCAGAAAGCGGCTCATTCCTCCCCCGGAGGGGGAGGAATGCTGAAGGTTACCATCCGCTAGAGCGTCGTCGGCTACTGACCAAACGCCTCTTCCACATCCTCCGCAACGCGGAAGCGCAGTGCGATGTCGTGGCGGTAGGTCTCGCCCGGATCGAGCCGGGCCGAGGGGAATTCCGGGCGGTTCGGGCTGTCGGGGAATTTCTGCGGCTCGAGGCACAGGCCGGCGCGCGCGGCATAGACGCGCCCGCTGGTGCCCGGCGCGCCGCCGGCGAGATGGTTGCCCGAATAGAATTGCAGCCCGGGCTCGGTGGAATGGACCTCCATCACGCGGCCCGACCCGGGATCGAACAAGGTTGCCACGCGCCGCAATGCGCCATGGGCACCGTCGAGCACGAAATTATGATCATAGCCCTGGCCGAAGCCGAGCTGTGCATCCTCCATGCCGATGTCGCGACCGATCGGCTTGGGGCTGCGGAAGTCGAAGGGCGTCGCGGCGACGCTCCTGAGCTCGCCGGTGGGGATCAGCGCGGCGTCCACCGGCGTGGTCCGGCTGGCGGGGATCTGGAGCCAGTGATCGAGGATCGACGCGCCGCTCGCTTCGCCGGCCAGGTTGAAATAGCCGTGATGCGTCAGGTTGACGATCGTCGGCGCGTCCGTGGTGGCGGTGAGCGCGATGGCGAGCCCGTCCTCCGCGATCGTGTAGCGGACCTCGGCCCGGAGATTGCCCGGGAAGCCGTTGAACCCGGCCGGGCTCAGATGGCGGAACGTGACCGAATCCCCGGTCCGTGCGGTCAAGTCCCAGAATTGCTGGTCGAAACCGAGCGGGCCCGAATGGAGGCTGTTCGGCCCGTCATTCGCCGCCAGCCGATATTCGGCGCCGTCGAGCTCGAAGCGCGCGCCGCCGATGCGATTGGCGTAGCGGCCGATCGCGGCGCCGTAGAAGCGCGGCGGGCCGCGATAGTCTTCGAGGTCCGCGAAGCCGAGCACCACATTCGCGCCGCCGTCGCGCCCCGGCGCTTCGAACCGGCGCAGCGCCGCGCCGAGGTTGAGGAACTCGGCGCGGTACGGCCCGCGGGCGATCGTCACCGTCTCGATCGTCCCGCCTTCGACTTCGCTCACTGCTGCGGGCCGGGGCAGATCGAGTTGTTGGGGTCCGAGACGATCCGCACATCGGCGACGCTGAACATGAGCGGCCCCGATGCCTGCACCGCGAAGGGCGCGGTGACCTTCGACATGTCGAGGCCGCTGCGTTGATAGCATTTGAGCAGGATCTTGACCGTGCGCCATTTGCCGGTCTCGCCGGTGAACAGGCTGGTCGCGTCGATGCCGCCCGGCGTGCCGCCGCCCTCCATGGTGAGCCGCACCGGCCCGCCCGCGGCACGGTCGAGCCGGTAGCTGATCTGGAGCGAGAGATCGGCATTGGTCTCGCGCGAGAGGTCGAGGTCGCGCCCGCCGATGCGCAAAGTCGCCGCGCCGTCGGGCCAGGCGAGCTGCTGCGCACCTTCCTGCGTCTGCGGGCCGTCGACGGGCTTGCGTTCCACCTTCGAATCGGTCGCGAAGGCGAAGGGCGCCGCGGCGACGCCCTTGGCGAAGAACACGCTGGTGTTGGCGAGCGACGCATCCACTCCCGCGTCCTCGCTCAATTTCGCGACCGTGCCGGGCTTGGCATAGCTCAGGCCATAGCCGAGCGCGAAGAGCGGGTCATAGCCCGGCTCGCCCTTGTTCAGGGTGAACTGGCCCGCCGTCTTGGGCCAGCTGAACGAGAGCCGGCCCTGGAAGTCCTTGCGCGGCTTGCCCGCCGCGTCGCCGACCAGCACATCGGCCACGCCGCCGCCCTCGCTGCCCGGCAGCCAGGCGGCAACGAAGGCGTCCGAGGCGTTGAGCTCGGGATTGACCCAGAGCGGACGGCCCGAGAGGAAGACCGAGACGATGGGCACCCCCGCGGCCTTGAGCTTCCGGAGCAGCGCCAGCGCCTGCTTGTCGCCGGGCTGGAATTCGAGCGTGCGGATGTCGCCGCGCATCTCGGCATAGGGCTGTTCGCCGAACACGACGATCGCGACGTCGGGCTTGGCAGTGAAGCTGCCGTCGGGCGAGAGCATCGCGGTGCCGCCGCCCGCCTTCACCGCTTCGGCGATACCGGCATAGATGGTCTGGCCGTTGGGAAAATCGGCATTGCTGTTGCCGTCGCCCTGCCAGGAGAGCGTCCAGCCGCCGGTCTGCTGGCTCATCGAATCGGCGCCGGGACCGGCGACGAGGATGTTGGCCGACGCCTTGACCGGCAGCACGCCCTGGTTCTTGAGCAGCACGAGCGACTTGGCGGCGGCCTCGCGGGCGAGCGCGCGGTGCTCGGGGCTGCCGAGCACGCCGGCCTTGCCTTCGATCGGCCGCACCGGATCGAACAGGCCGAGCTTCGCCTTGACGCGGAGGATGCGGCGCACCGCGTCGTCGATGCGGGCCATCGGGATCGTGCCGTCCCTGACGTGCTTGACCGTGCTGTCGAACAGCCCTTTCCAGCTGTCCGGCGCCATCGCCATGTCGAGCCCGGCGTTGAAGGTCTGGGCACAGTCGGTCGGCGTGCAGCCGGGAATCTGGCCATGGCCGTTCCAGTCGCCGACGACGAAGCCCTGGAAACCCATCCTGCCCTTGAGCACGTCGGTGAGCAGCGACTTGTTGCCGTGCATCTTGGCGCCGTTCCAGCTCGAATAGCTCGCCATCACGGTGAGCGCGCCGGCCTGGATCGCGGGGACATAGCCGGCCGCATGGATCGCGATCAGCTCGGCCTCGGAGACGCGGGTGTCGCCCTGGTCGGTGCCCTCGAAGGTGCCGCCGTCGCCGAGGAAATGCTTGGCCGACGCGGCGACGCGGCCCTTCTGGATGCGATCCCCGGTGCCCGGCTCGCCCTGCAGCCCGCGCACCATCTCGCCGGCATAGGAACGGACGATCGCCGGATCCTCCGAATAGCCTTCGTAGCTGCGGCCCCAGCGATCGTCCTGCGGCACCGCGAGCGTGGGGCCGAACGCCCAGTCGGGGCCCGCCGCGGCGGTCTCCTCGGCGGTGGCCTGGCCGATGCGGCGGATGAGCGCGGGATCGTTGGCGGCGCCGAGGCCGATATTGTGCGGGAAGATCGTCGCGCCGACGACGTTGTTGTTGCCGTGGACCGCGTCGACGCCGAAGATCAGCGGGATCGGCGCATGGCCGCCGCGCGGCTCCATCGCCACCTTGCGGAAGGCCCGGGCGGTCGCGACCCAATCGGCCTGGGGCGAGCGGTCGTTGCCCGAGAGCGGCGGCGAGCTGCCCCCCGCGAGGATCGAGCCGAGCGGATATTGCCTGAGCTCCTCGGGCTTGATCGAGCCGATATCGGCCTGGATCATCTGGCCGACCTTCTCCTCGAGCGTCATCTTCGCGAGGAGATCGGCGACGAACTTCTCGGTCGCGGGGTCGACCAGCCCCTGCGAGCCGGCGGCGGGCCATTTCGCCGGATCGGCGACGGTTTGGCCCGACAGCGCTGTCGGCGTCTGCTGCGCGAAAGCGGGCGCGGCCCAGATGATCGTGGTCGACAGCAGAAGCTTCAGGCCGGGCCGCATATCACTCTCCCCATTTTCGTGTCGTGTTAGCGATAACCCAGGATCATCGCCCAAGTCCACGCTCGAGCCATCTCGCGGCTTCGTCGGGGCTCGCCTTGCCGGTGTCGCGGTCGACCATGTAGTTGGCCTCGCGCATCCTCTCGACCGGAATCGCGCCGATCAGCGGGCGGAGCGCGGCCTGGAAGCGCCGGTCGCCGGCGCGGCGCGGGGCGAGCAGCAGGATCGCGTCATAGCCGGGGATCGCGCCCTTGGGATCGCGCAGCACCGCGAGCTTGTCGGCGGCGATGCGGCCGTCCGAGGAGAAGGCGGGGATCACATCGGCCTCGCCCGATGCCAGCGCGCGGTACATGAAGGTCGGCTGATAGGGATGGGCCGACTTGAAGCTCAGGCCATAGGCCTTCTGCACCGCCGCCCATTCGGGGCGCTCGAGGAACTCGACGTCGGTGGCGAGGCGGAGGCTGCCGGCGATCGGCGCGAGATCGGCGATGCTCGCGATGCCGCGCCGCTTCGCGTCCTCGCCGCGCATCGCGAAGGCATAGGCGTTCTCGAAGCCGAGGCTGCCGAGCAGCGTCACCTGGTGCCGGTCGCGCGCCCACCGCGCGACGCCGGCGACGATCGCGTCGCGCGGCGGCACGTCGCGGCGCTGCATCTGGTTGGTCCAGATCGTCCCCGAATAATCGACATAGACGTCGACATCCCCCGCCGCGAGCGCGCTGAACGCCACCGCCGAGCCCAGCCCCTCGCGATAGCGGACCCGATAGCCCGCCGCCTCGAGCCGGTGGCCGATCAGGCGGGCGAGGATATATTGCTCGGAAAAGCCCTTGGCGCCGACCGTCACCGTGCCGCGCGCGGCGGGAAGGGCGGGGAGCAGCGCGATCGCCACCGCCACGAGCAGGATGCCGAGGCTCGTCCAGACGAGGCGCGGCCGGCGCTGGGCGATGCCGTGCTCGGCGAGCCCGAGCAACGCGTCGACCGCGAGCGCGAGGCCCGCGGCGGCGATGCAGCCGGCGAGGACGAGGCTCCAATTCTGGGTCTGGAGGCCGGCGAAGATCAAGTCGCCCAGGCTCGGCTGGCCGACCGTGGTGGAAAGCGTCGCCGCGCCGATCGTCCAGACCGCGGCGGTGCGGATGCCTGCCATCAGCACGGGGAGGACGAGCGGCGCCTCGACCAGCCGGAGCTTCTGCGCCGCGGTCATGCCGACGCCGTCGGCGGCCTCGAGGATCGCGGGATCGATATTGGCGAGCCCGGTCACGCCGTTCCGGAGGATCGGCAGCAGCGCGTAGAGCGACAGCGCGAGCAGCGACGGGAGGAAGCCGAGCGCCGGGATGCCGCCGCCGACCAGCGCCGAGAGCGAGAGCAGGATCGGGTAGAAGAGCGCGAGCAGCGCGAGGCTGGGGATGGTCTGGACGAGGCTCGCGAATCCGAGCGCGATGCGGGCAACCATACGGTTGCGGGCCGAGAGCACGGCGAGCGGCAGCGCGATCGCCAGGCCGAGCAGCAATGCGGCGAGCGCGAGCAGCAGATGCTGCGCGAGGAGATCGGGGATGCGGGCGAGGGCGGCGCTCATTTCTCCAGCTCCGCCAGCCGGTGCGCCTGCTCGCGCGGCACCGCGACCAGCGCGTCCGCCGCCGCGCCGCCCTTGCCGGCGAGCAGGTCGCGCGGGCTCGCGTCGGCGGCGATGCGGCCGTCTTCCATGACCAGCACGCGATCGGCGAGCAGCAGCGCCTCGGCCATGTCATGAGTGACGAGGATGGTGGTGAGCCCCATCCGGTCGTGCAGCGCGCGGATCGCCTTGCCTAGGCCGTCACGCGTCACCGGATCGAGCGCGCCGAACGGCTCGTCCATCAGGAGGATGCCCGGCCCGGTCGCGAGCGCGCGCGCGACGCCGACGCGCTGGCGCTGCCCGCCCGAAAGTGCGTCGGGCATGCGCGCCGCCATATCGCGCGGGAGCTCGACCAGCTCGAGCAGCTCCGCCACGCGGCCGGCGGTGTCGCGCTCGCCCGCGAGGCGGAGCCCGATCGCGACATTCTCGCCCACGCGCATGTGCGGGAAGAGCCCGACATTCTGGAAGACATAGCCGATCCGGCGCCGAAGCTCGGGCGCGGGGCCGGCATCCACCGGCTCGCCGCCCACCAGCACCTGCCCCTCGCTGGGCGCGATCAGCCGGTTGACCATCTTGAGCAAGGTCGACTTGCCCGATCCCGAGGCGCCGACCAGCGCCACGAAGCTGCCGCCCGCGATCTCGAGCGACACGCCGTCCACGGCCCTCACGCCGCCCGGCCAGACCTTGCTGACATTTTTGAAGGTAACGGAGCGGCTTTGCTCTGGCATGACCGCGATTTGTGCGGGATGAAGGGGCAAAGGTCAAAAGAGACAGGGGAGGCGGCAATGGCAGCCAAGTCGATCTTCATCACCGGCGGCGGATCGGGCATCGGCCAGGCGGTCGCGCGTCATTTCGGCGCGCACGGCTGGCGCGTCGGGCTCGCCGACGTCAACGAGGCCGGCCTCGCGGCGACCAAGGCGATGCTGCCCGACGGGATGGCCGAGACCCATGTCATGGACGTGCGCGACCGCGCCGCCTGGGCCAGGGCGCTGGCCGAGTTCACCGGGCCGGGCGACGGCGGGCTCGATTTCCTGTTCAACAATGCCGGCATCGCGGTGGGCGGGCCGCTCGCGGGCAACAGCGACGAGGAGATCGACCGGATCGTCGGCATCAACCTGGTCGGGGTGATCAACGGCGCGCGCGCGGCCTATCCGCATCTCAAGGCGGCGCCGGGCGCCTGCCTGGTCAACACCGCGAGCGCCGCGGCGATCTACGGCGCGGCGGGGCTGTCGCTCTACGCCGCGGTCAAGTTCGCGGTGCGCGGCTTTTCGGAGGCGCTCGACGGCGAATGGCATCCCGACGGGATCAAGGTCCGCGTGCTGATGCCGAGCTTCATCGACACGCCGCTGCTCGATTCGATCGCGGCGGGCAGCAACCAGACAGCGCGCGAGACGGTGCGCGCGCGCGGGCTCGAATTCACGCCGCTGGAGACGGTGGCCGAAGCGGTGTGGAACGCGCCCTTGCAGGACAAGGTGCACGTCATCGTCGGCAAGACCGCGAGGCAGCTCGCCTTCGCCCAGCGCTGGATGCCCGGCGCGCTGCGCAAGCAGATGCGGGCGCGGTTCGGCTAGGCGAGCAGCGCGTCGATCGCCTGGGCCATCTGGATGTCGCGTGTCGAGAGGCCGCCCGCGTCGTGCGTGGTCAGCAATATGTCGACTCGGTTCCACACGTTCGACCATTCGGGATGATGGTCGGCCTTCTCGGCGAGCAGCGCGACGCGGGTCATGAAGGCGAAGGCCTGGTTGAAGTCCTGGAAGGTGAAGCGCCGGGTGATCGCGTCGCGCTCGGCATCCCAGCTCCAGCCGGGCAGCGCCGCGAGCGATTCGTTGCGCAGCCCCTCGGTCAAACGCGCCACCATTGCCCTGCCTCCCTTGCCGCCGCTCCTCGCCCACGACTATGGATCGTCCGATGAGCGGGCAAGCGCAAACCTTCGCACCGGACGCGGACCAGATCGAGGCGCTCGCCCGCGCCGCGTTCGCGCGCATCCCCGAGCCCTTCGCCGCCTATCTGGCCGACGTGGTGCTGATCGTCGAGGATTTCGCCGACGACGAGACTTTGGACGCGATGGGGATCGAGGACCCGTTCGACTTGACCGGCCTCTATCACGGCCGCCCGGTGGGCGAGAAGAGCGCGTTCGAATCGGGCGCGCTGCCCGATCGCATCCATCTCTACCGCCGTCCGCTGCTCGACGAATGGTGCGCCACCGGGGTGAGCCTCGAGGATCTGATCACGCATGTCGTGGTGCACGAGGTCGGCCATCATTTCGGGCTTTCCGACGAGGACATGCACGCGCTGGAGGATAAGGCGGGGTGAACAGCCTCGTCCTTCGCGACGTCGCGTGCCTGCGCGGCGGGCGGCTGCTGTTCGAGGGGCTGAGCCTGGCGCTCGAGCCGGGCGGCGCGGCGCTGGTGACCGGGCCGAACGGCGCGGGCAAGTCGAGCCTGATCCGCGTCGCCGCCGGGCTGCTCGCGCCCGCGGCGGGGCGCGTCGAGGGCGAAGGCGATCGCGCGCTGCTCGCGGAGACGGCGGCGCTCGATCCGGAGCTGCCGCTCGGCAAAGCGCTCCGCTTCTGGGCCGGGATCGACGGACGGCGCAGGGCGGTGGCGGACGGGCTGGAAGCCGTCGGGCTGGCGAGCCTCGACCAGGTTCCGGTGCGGCTGCTCTCGACCGGCCAGCGCCGCCGCGCCGCGCTCGCCCGGGTGGTGGCGAGCGGCGCGCCGGTCTGGCTGCTCGACGAGCCCGCCAACGGCCTCGACGCGGCATCGGTGCTGCTGCTCGAGGGACTGATCGCGCGCCATCGCCGCGAGGGCGGCATCGCGCTGGTCGCGACGCATTTGCCGATCGTGCTCCCGCAAGCGATCGAGGTCGCGCTGTGAACGTCTGGACCGCATTGGTCGGGCGCGAACTCCGGCGCGCCTGGAGCACCGGCGGGCTGGCGCTGCCGGTCGCCTTCTTCCTGCTCGTCGCGATCCTCTTCCCCTTCGCGATCGGCCCGGATCCGAGGCTGCTCGCCCGTGTCGCGCCCGGAGTGATCTGGGCGGCGGCGCTGCTCGCCGCGCTGCTGCCGGTCGAGCGGCTGGTGGCGCCGGACGTCGAGAGCGGCGTGCTCGACCAGCTTGCGGTGCGCGGCCTCGCCGATGCCGGAGTAGCGGCCGCCAAGATGGCCGGCCACTGGCTCGGCTTCGCGCCCGCCCTGCTTGCCGCGACCGTGATCGCCGGCGCCTTGCTCCAGCTTCCGGGCGAGGCGCTCGTCCCGCTGCTCACCGCCTTGCTGGTCGGCACGCCCGGGCTGGCCGCGCTCGGCGTCGCGACCGCCGCGCTGGTCGCCGGGCTGCGCGGCGCGGGCGCGCTGGCTGGGCTGGTGATGCTGCCCTTCGCAGTGCCGCTGTTGATCTTCGGCGCGACGGCCGACCAGCCCGGCGCGCTCAAGCTGCTCGGCGCGGTGAGCCTGTTGCTGGTCGCCGGCTGCCCGTTCGTGGCGGGCGCGGCGGTACGGATGGGGCGCTCCTGAAAAGCGGCGCAGCCGCTCTCAAATCTTCGTGCCTTTGTGCCTTTGTGTGAGAAAAGATTGCCTCACACGAAGACACGAAGACACGAAGAAGAAGGAACGGGAAGAGTTGCGCTGCGCGCGGTTCAGCGGCTCCAGCGTGCGAAGATCGCAGTCGGCAGCTCGAGCCCGCGCGCTTCCTCGCGCACGGCGAGCTCGCCGCATTCGACCGTGCCGCCGAGATGCGCGCAATGCTGGCGGAGCAGTTCGCCGATCGCCAGCGCCGACATGCGCACGGCATAGACGGTGAGGAACAGGAAGCGCGAATCGGCGTCGAGCAGCCTGGCCGCATCCGCGATCAGGCCCGGCAGGCCCTCCTCGAGCTTCCACACCTCGCCGTTGGGGCCGCGGCCCCATTTGGGCGGATCGAGGATGATCCCGTCATAGCGCCGCCCGCGCCGCACCTCGCGCGCAGTGAACTTGGCGGCGTCGTCGATCATCCAACGGATCGGCAGCTCCTCCATCCCCGACAGCGCTGCATTGGCCTTGCCCTCGGCGACCGACTTTTTCGAGGCGTCGACATGCGTCACCTTCGCGCCCTTGGCCGCCAGCGCGAGGCTGCCGACGCCGGTATAGCCGAACAGGTTCATGCATTCGGGCGCTTCGGCACCCTCGATCCGGTCGCGCATCCAGGTCCAGACCGGCGCCATGTCCGGGAAGAAGGCGAGATGGCGGAACGGAGTGGTCTGGGCGGTGAAGCGCACTTCCTCCCAGGCGAGCGGCCAGCCCTCGCGCGGCACCGGCCTGGCGAACACCCAGCGCCCGCCGCCTTCCTCGTCCGATCCGGGGAGGAATTCGCCATGCGCGTCCCAGTCTTCCGACGCCGGCGCCCACATCGCCTGGGGCTCGGGACGGATGAAACGGTATTTGCCGTAGCGTTCGAGCTTGCGGCCGTTGCCGCTGTCGACCAGCCCGTAATCGGCCCAGGGCTCGCCGGTGAGGGTGACGAGGTTCATGCGCGCGGGTTGGCGTGCTCGGCGATATAGCCGCTCACGGCCTCGAAGGTGGCGGGCAGCACGTCGTAGCGCTCCTGCCGCTCGAACAGGTCGCCGACCCGGCCGGGGAGGGCCGGCCGCACGCCGGTCGCGCGTTCGACGGCGTCGGCGAACTTGGCGGGGTGGGCGGTGGCGAGCGTCACCAC
>CBIFVW010000028.1:0-20878 GCA_966186155.1 uncultured Sphingomonas sp. | reverse complement strand
TCACCGGCGTGCCGCTCATCGATCTCGAGGCGCGCTCGCTCGCGCTGCTCGACAGTCTCGGCGAGGCCAAGGCGCGCGCGCTCTACCTCCACTACAAGCCCGAGGACAAAGCCCCGGGCTTCCCCAAGGGCATCGACGACGACACCCATTTCAGCGAGCTCGGTGCGCGCGCCATGGCGAACATCGTCGCGCAGGAGCTCAAGGGCGTGAAGGTGCCGGTCGCCGAGAAGGTGCTGGCCGACCGCCCGGATCTCACGCGGGCCACTCCATTGGGCAGCGCCGCCTGCCATTGAAGACCAAGGCCTGCGCCCATGTCGGTCATCCCGGCTTTCGCCGGGACGACAGACTAGGCCCGGGCCATGACACCGCTCGCCATCTACTCCGTGTATATCGGAAATAGCTTGGCGCCCTCTCCGGTTTATGTCATACATATTGGGATCAAAAAACAAGAAATGGGAGCCCGACCGCGGATAACCGCGGCGGAGCAAACTGGAGAGGGGAGAATAGATGATGCGTCGTAAGACCACGCGCGTGCTCGTCCGGGGAATCGGCACTTCCAGCGCGGCGCTCGCCGCCGCCTTGCTCTGGACCTCGTCCGCCGCCGCGCAGGACGCGCCGGCCGGCCCGGCCGCCCAGCAGGAAACCACCGGCGAGGACACCGAGATCGTCGTCCAGGGGTTCCGTGCCTCGCTCAACAGCGCGCTCGAGCTCAAGCGCACCGAGACGGCCGCGGTCGATTCGATCGTCGCCGAGGACATCGGCAAGTTCCCCGACAGCAATCTCGCCGAATCGATGCAGCGCATCCCCGGCGTCGCGCTGTCGCGCGGCGACGGCGGCGAGGGCCGCAACATCGCGGTGCGCGGCCTCGGATCGGGCTTCACCCGCGTCCGCATCAACGGCATGGAAGGCACGTCGCAGACCGGCTCGTCGGACATCTACGGCGCCGGCAATTCCGGCCGCAGCTTCGACTTCAACGTCTTCCCGACCGAGATCTTCTCGTCGCTCGCGGTGCGCAAGACCACTTCGGCCGATGTCGAGGAAGGCTCGCTCGGCGCGACCGTCGACCTCAAGGCGCCCAAGCCGCTCGACTATTCCAAGGACTTCGTGCTCTCCGCCACCGCGCGGGGCGTCTACAACACGATCAGCAAGAAGGTGGATCCGCGCGCCTCGCTGCTCGTCTCCAAGAAGTTCGCCGACGGCACCTTCGGCGTGCTCGCCTCGGTGGCCTACCAGAAGCGCCACATCCGCGAAGTCGGCTATTCGGCGGTCGACATCCTCTCGGCCAATACCAACGGGCTCACTCAGGGCGGGATCAACTTCCCCTTCTGTACGCCCGCGGGCGGCTTCGTGGTGAACGGAGTCACCTACAACAGCCCCGCGATCGGCTATCGGCAGAACGCGACGAACCCGGCGACCGACATCGGCGCCACCGCGGCCAATTGCAGCACCGGCAATCCGCGCACCAGCACCCAGGCAGCCTATGCCACCATCTTCAACCTGCGCCGTGCGGACCTTCCCAACACGCCGGGCAGCGGCGCCTTCCTGCCCCGCCTGCCGCGCTACGTGAATTCGGAGCAGGACACCGAGCGGCTGGGCGGCACGCTGACCCTGCAATTCTCGCCCGATGAAGATACCGACATCAGCATCGACGGCCTCTATTCGCGCTACGATGTCGAACGCCGCGACAATTATATCGCCGGCATCTCCTTCGGGCGCTCGATCACCAATCTCGGCCAGCCGACCGTGTCGGTCCGCGAAGCGCAGTTCGATGCGAACGGCTCGCTCGTCCATGCCGTCTTCGACGGCGTCGACGTCCGCTCCGAGGGGTTGGTCGATCACTGGATCTCGACCTTCGCGCAGGGCAATCTCAACTTTCGCCACCGTTTCACCGACAGCTTCGAGCTGAGCGCGTTCTTCGGCATGAACCAGTCGGTCTGGTGGGGACCGAAGCGCTTCCAGACCTTCATCGACGCGATCGACACCGACAATTTCTCGATCGACTTCCGCGACGGCGGCTCGACGCCGATCATCGGGTTCGGCTTCGATGTCTCGAACCCGGCGAACTTCTCCTACGCGCCCAGCCAGGCCGACGGCACCGTGCTCGGCGGGTTCAGCTTCCAGGGCAAGCCGTCCAAGAACCAGACGGACAATCTGACCGCGGAGCTCAACGCCGACTGGAACGTGGCGCCGGGCGTCAAGCTCAAATTGGGCGGCCAGTATCGCCGCAGCGATTATAACGCCTATGTGTCGTTGCCCTATACCGCCGACACCGTCGTCCGCGCATTGCCCGCTGGCACGACGGTCGCGAGCATCACCCGGACGATCGACGGTCTCGACGAGCTGTTCGGGCGCGGTGCCCCGGCGAGCTGGGTCGCGGTCGATCCCGACAAATGGGACCAGGTGTTCGATTTCGATTCGGTCCGCTTCTGCCGCACCGAATGCGGCGCGGGCGCCTCGCGCATCCGCGAGGACGTCAAGAGCGCCTATGCCATGACCACCTTCGATACCGAGCAGGACTTCTTCGTCCGGCTGCGCGGCGACATCGGCGTGCGCTACGTCAAGACCGACCTGCTCGCCGCGGGTTACATCTCGGTCTCGGCCCCGGCCGGCTCGACTCCGACCAACCTGCGCGGCCAATATGCCCAGGTGCTGCGCTCCTATGAGGACTGGCTACCCTCGGGCAATGTCGCGATCGACCTGACGAGCGACCTGATCCTGCGCCTTTCGGCCGCCAAGGTGATGTCGCGTCCCGAGCTCGGCCAGCTCGCGCCGACGAGCGGCATCACCGCGACCACCCGCACCGGCAACATCAACAACCCGTTCCTCGACCCGATCCGCGCCGACACGTTCGACGCGGCGCTCGAATGGTATTTCCAGCCCGGATCGCTGCTGTCGGTGGCCTATTTCAAGAAGGACATCAAAACCTACATCCAGCGCGTCACCAGCCAGATCCCGTTCAACCAGCTGGGCCTTCCCGACGCGCTGCTCACCAACACCAACACCACGCCGAACGAGATCTTCACGATCGGCCAGCCGGTCAACACGCCGGGCGGCCCCCTCGAAGGCGTCGAGGTCAACGCCCAGGTCCAGCTCAGCTTCCTGCCCGGCTTCCTCGGCAATTTCGGCGTGCTCGCCAACTACACCCACGTCACTTCGCAGATCCGCTACATCCTCGCGAGCGTGAACGGCGTACCGACGGTGACCACCACCGCGGACCTGATCGGCCTTTCGAAGAACACCGCCAGCGGCACGCTCTTCTACGAGGACGACCGCTTCAGCATCCGCGCGACGGGCAGCTATCGCGATCGCTACATCCGCGGCATCCCCGCTTCGCCGGGCAGCGACTTGCAGGGCAATTCGCCGAACCTGTTCGTCGATGCCTCGGCCTCGTTCGCAGTGAACGACCATCTGAAGCTGATCCTCGAGGCGCAGAACCTCACCGACGAGCGCAACAACCTCTATATCGACAGCCAGCGGCGCGACACGCTCTTCCAGACGCGGATCGGCCGTACCTTCAATTTCGGCGTGAACGTCCAATTCTGATCCGCACCTGTGGCGGGCGGCCGGTTCGGCCGCCCGCCCTTTTTTTGATCACAGTCCCGGAGTCCGGTCCCGATGCGTACAGCCTTCCTTTCCGCCGCCGCCGCGCTCGCGCTTGCCGCCGCCGCCCCTCTTCCGGCGCAGGCCCAGCAGGCACCCGCCGCCGCGACGCTCGCCGTCCGCGGCGACGCGCCGGGGGCGAAGATCGACCGGCGCATCTTCAGCCAGTTCGCCGAGCATCTCGGCACCGGCATCTATGGCGGCATCTGGGTGGGTCCGGATTCGAAGATCCCCAACACTCGCGGTTATCGAAACGACGTGGTCGCCGCGCTGAAGGCGCTCAAGGTGCCGGTGGTGCGCTGGCCCGGCGGCTGCTTCGCCGACGAATATCACTGGCGCGAGGGCATCGGCCCGCGCAAGCAGCGCCCGGTCAAGGTCAACACCCATTGGGGCGGCGTCACCGAGTCCAACGCCTTCGGCACCCACGAGTTCATGGACTTCGCCGAGCTGATCGGCGCCGAGGCCTATGTCTCGGGCAATGTCGGCAACGGCACGCCGCAGGAAATGGCCGAATGGGTCGAGTACATGACCGCCCCCGCCGGCACGCTCGCCGATCTGCGCGCGAAGAACGGCCGCAAGGCGCCGTGGAAGCTCCCCTATTTCGGCCTCGGCAACGAGCTCTGGGGCTGCGGCGGCAGCATGCGCCCCGAATATGCCGCCGACCTCACGCGCCGCTACGGCGAGTTCGTCAAGGTGCCGCAAGGCACCAAGACGCTCAAGATCGCCAGCGGCGCCAACTCGGTCGACTATAACTGGACCGAAGTGATGATGCGCGAGGCCGGCCGCAAGTTCGACGGCATCGGCGTCCATTACTACACCGTCCCCGGCACCTGGCAGAAGAAGGGCTCGGCGACCGGGTTCGACGAAGAGGAATATGCCCGCACGCTCTCCAAGACGCTGCTGATGGACGAGCTGATCCGCAAGCATTCGGCGATCATGGACAAGTACGATCCCGAGAAGCGGGTCAATCTCGCGGTCGACGAATGGGGCACCTGGTACGATGTCGAGCCGGGCACCAATCCCGGCTTCCTCTACCAGCAGAACACGATGCGCGACGCGATCGTCGCGGCGATGAACATCAACATCTTCACCCGCTATGCCGATCGCGTCCGGATGACCAACATCGCCCAGATGATCAACGTCCTCCAGGCGATGATCCTCACCGACGGGCCGAAGATGGTACTGACGCCCACCTATCACGTCTTCCGCATGTACCAGCCCTTCCAGGACGCGACCTATCTCCCGGTCGAGCTCAAGTCGCCCTGGTACAACAAGGAGCAATGGACGGTGCCGTCGGTCAGCGCCACCGCGGCGCGGGGCACCGACGGGCTGGTCCGCGTCGCGCTGGTCAATGTCGATCCGAACCGCCCGGCGGCCGTTTCCGCGACGCTGACCGGCGTGAACGCCAGCGCGGCCGAGGGCGAGATCCTCACCGGCACGATCCAGGCGCACAACAGCTTCGACACGCCCGAGGCGGTCAAGCCCGCGCCGTTCACCGGGGCGAGCCTGTCGGGCGGCACGCTCAACGTCACGCTGCCCGCCGCCTCGGTGGTGGTGCTGACGCTGCGCTGAGTTTCAACGGGAAAAGGGGGAGACGGGCCGCAGCGCAAGCCGCGGCTCGTCTTATTTCGCCTCCAGCACCGCCGTCGCCGCCTCGAGCCCCTCGGCCCGCGCCGTCACCGTGATCCGCCCGCTGCCGGCCCCACGTACGAACGCCACGGCCCTGCCGCCCCACAGGCCACGGCGATCGGACCCGAAGACCGTGTGGTCGGTCACGCTCGCATTGTCGAACGCCGCGAGCCGCCCCGCCCCCGCGACCGTCACCGTCACTTCGTTCCGCGCGGCCGGCACCGGCACGCCCCTGGCGTCGACCGCCTCGACGCGCACCGCGACGACATCGTCGAACCCCGATCCGACCTTCGCCGCCTCGGGCACCAGCCGCAGCGCCGCCGGGGCGCCGGCGGTGCGCAGCACGTCCTCGCCCACCTTGCGCCCGCCGCGATACCCCACCGCGCGCAGCTCGCCGGGCGCGAAGGGCACCGTCCAGGCGATCGCGCTGTCGTCGGCATTGCGCGGCTTGCGGCCCAGCGAGCGGCCGTTGAGCAGCAGCTCGACCTCGTCGGCGTTCGAATAGACCTCGACCTTCTCGTCATGCGGCGCGAGGTCGACCGGCGTCCAGTCGGCGAGCGCGCCCGGCCCGCGCGGCTGCGGCATCGCCACGCCCGTCATCGTCGGCAGCTCGCTCGTGTCGATCACCTGCGTCACGCGCCGCGCGAGCTTCACCACCGGCTTGTCGGACCACCAGCCCGCCCGCTCCCAGCCGATCGGCTTCACGCCGTCGAGCCGGTCGACCAGGCCCGAGGGGTTGCTGATCGCCGGCCAGCCCGCGCGATCCGCCTCGCCGAGATAGTCGGCGCCGGTCCACAGGAACATGCCGGCATAGGCCGGGTTGTCGCGCACCACGAGCCAGCTCGCCCGGTTCTTGCTGTTCTCGGTACCGACGATCCTGCGGCCCGGCTTGTCGGCATGCGCCTTGGCGAGCTCGTTCTCGCGGTAATTCTGCCCGACCACGTCGAGCAGGTCCGCCGTGCCGTTCTCATAGTCATGCGTGGTGTTGGGGCGGAACAGCGCCATGGTGACCGGCCGCGTCGGGTCCTCGGCATGGAAGATCGCCTTCAGCCGCTCGATGATCGACTGGGCGACGAGCGGATAGGGCGTGTCGTGGATCTCGTTGCCGATCGACCAGATCACCACGCTCGGATGGTTGCGGTCGCGCCGCACGAAGTCGCGCGCGTCGATCGACGACCAGTCGGTGAAGAACAGATGATAGTCGTTGGGGTTCTTGGCGACCGTCCACATGTCGAACGCCTCGTCCATCACGAGCAGGCCGAGCCGGTCGCACAGGTCGAGGAACTCGGGCGAGAAGGGATGGTGCGCCGTGCGGATCGCATTGACGCCGAGCGCCTTCAGCCCCTTGAGCCGCCGCTCGTAGAACGCGAGCGGCACCGCCATGCCGAACGGCCCGCCATCGGCATGGATCGCGACGCCCTTGAGCTTCAGGTTGCGGCCGTTGAGCCAGAAGCCGGTCGCCGCCTCGAACCGCGCGTCGCGCACTCCGAACGCCACGCGCTCCTCGTAGAGCAGCTTGCCGTCGACACCGCGCACTCGGACCAGCGCGGCGTAGAGCGCCGGATCGTCGATGTCCCAGCGGCGCGGCTTGTCGAGCGCGCCCGACAAAGCGAGCATCGTGGTGCGCCCGCCGGGCAGCGTCGCCGGCGCGCCTTCGAACCGCGCGACCTGCTTCCCGTCGGGACCGATGATGGCGGCCTCGAGCCGCGCATCGACCGTCGTGCCGCCGCGATTGGCGATCGCCGACTCGATCGCGAGCTCGGCATGGTCGGCATCGAGTCTGGTCACGCGCACCGCCGTGCGCCACGCCTCGGCATGGACGTCGCCGAGCAGGATCAGCCGGACGTGCCGGTAGATGCCCGATCCGGCATACCAGCGCGACGCGGGCTGGGCCGAAGTGTCCGAGCGCACCGACAATATATTCTCCTCGCCTGCGGGCCGGAGGTGCGGCGTCAGCTCGTAGCGGAAGCTCGCATAGCCATTGGGGCGGTGGCCGACATGCATGCCGTTGATCCACACGCCCGAGCGTTCCATCACGCCGTCGAACTCGACGAAGACGCGCTTGCCGGCGGCGGCGGCGGGAAGCGTGAAATGCTTGCGATACCAGGCGACGCCGCTCGGCAGGAAGCCGCCCGATCCGGTGGCCGGCGCCTTCTCGTCGAAGGGGCCCTCGATCGCCCAGTCGTGCGGCAAATCGACGCTGCGCCATCCGGCATCGTCGAAACGCGGCTGCTCGGCTCCGGCGACATCGCCCTTGGCGAAGCGCCATCCCGCATCGAACGGCTCGTTACCCGCGGGTTGTGCTGCCGCAGGGGCCGCCAGCGTCCACGCCGCCGCGAACATTGCGATCTTCGCCCACAATCCCGCCATCGCTCTCCCCTGTGCATTTTCTCGCAGTGTAGACATAAATATCAAAAAATGGGACTGTATGGCAAACAATGGGAGTCGAATTCAGGCTCCGCGAACGACGAAATCGGGGAGAGAAATGATGCTTACGGCCGTCCTGTTGGCTGCGATCGGCGCTGCGGCGCCCGCCCCTGCCATTGCCGGCAACCGCGAGATCGAGCGGCTCGATCGCGGCCTCGTCGCGGTGCCGGCCGAGGGCGGCGGCAACCATGTCTCGTGGCGCCTGCTCGCCACCGATCCCAAGACCGTCACCTTCACGCTCTATCGCGACGGCAAGCGGATCGCGCGGATCGGCGCCGCCCAGGCGACGAGCTTTCGCGACGCGGCGGGCACCCCGTCGTCGCGCTATGCGCTGGCGGTGGGCAACGGCCGGGCCGAGGGAGCGGTAACGCCCTGGGCGGGTGGCTATCTCTCGGTCCCGCTCGACAAGCCCGCCGACCGGACCACGCCCGACGGCGAGCGCTACAGCTATACCGCCAACGACGCTTCGGTGGGCGATCTCGACGGCGACGGCCGCTACGAGCTGGTGGTCAAATGGTATCCGACGATCGCCAAGGACAATGCCTTTGCCGGCTATACCGGCGAGACGCTGATCGACGCCTATACGCTCGAGGGCAAGAGGCTGTGGCGCATCGATCTCGGCCGCAATATCCGCTCGGGCGCGCATTATACGCATTTCATGGTCTTCGACTTCGACGGCGACGGCCGCGCCGAGATCGCGATGAAGACCGCCGACGGCACGGTCGACGGCACTGGCACGGTTATCGGCGACGCCCAGGCCGACTGGCGCAGCCGCGACGGCGAGATCGCCTCGAACGACCGCACCGGATCGACCACCACGCCCGACGGCAAGCGCGTCGCCCAGATCAAGGGCCGCATCCTGGCCGGGCCCGAATATCTCACCGTGTTCGACGGACGGACCGGCAAGGCGCTGGCCACCGCGCCCTATGCGCCCCCGCGCGACCCGCGCACCGGCAATCCCAGCCAGGAGCAGATGGCCGAGACCTGGGGCGACGGCTATGGCAACCGCTCCGAACGCTATCTCGCCGGGGTCGCCTATCTCGACGGCCGCCATCCGAGCATGATCCTCGCCCGCGGCTATTATGCGCGCTCGACGATCGCCGCCTGGGATTATCGCGGCGGCAAGCTCACTCGGCGCTGGCTGTTCGACAGCGCGACGCCAGGCAACGAGAAGTTCGGCGGCAACGGCAATCACCAGCTCTCGGTCGCCGATGTCGACGGCGACGGGCGCGACGAGATCATCTACGGCTCGATGGCGGTCGACGACGATGGCAAGGGGCTCTGGTCCTCCGGGCTCGGCCATGGCGACGCGATGCACGTGTCGGACCTTGACCCCACTCGCCCCGGGCTCGAGAAGTTCGGCGTGCACGAGGTCATGCGGATGAGCGGCAATCGCGGCGCGGCGATGCTCGACGCGCGCACCGGCGCGCTCCTCTGGTCGACGCCCGCGGACCGCGACACCGGCCGCGGCATCGCGATCGACATCGATCCGCGCCACCCGGGGGCCGAGGCCTGGGCATCCAACTCGCGCGAGCTCTACGACGTCAAGGGCCAGGTGATCCCCGGCGGCCATCCGCGCGCCGCCAATTTCGGCATCTGGTGGGACGGCGACCGCCTGCGCGAGTTGCTCGACGGCAAGCGCATCACCAAATGGGACTGGACCAAGTCGACCGAAACGGTGCTGCTCGATCCCGAAGGCGTCGTGTCGAACAACGGCACCAAGCAGAACCCGTCGCTCTCGGCCGACATCCTGGGCGACTGGCGCGAGGAGCTGGTGGTGCCCACCGCCGACAGCAGCGCGCTGCGCATCTACGAGACGCCCTATCCGACGCGCGAGCGGATCGTCACGCTGATGCACGACCCGGTCTATCGCCTCGGCGTCGCCTGGCAGAACACCGCGTACAACCAGCCGCCGCACACGTCCTATTTCCTCGGTGCGAAGTGAAATGCTGCTGGCGGTGATGCTGATGACGATGGCGGCGGGGCCGGAGCTGCACTTCGACCTCGACCCCGGCGCCAAGCCCGCCCCCGGCCGGATCGCCGTGCCGGCGGACAAAGGATACGAACCTGGCGGCTGGGGCTATGAGCCCGAGCGGCGGGGACACGAGTTCCTCTTCTCGGCCGCGGTACCCGAGGGCAATTACAAGGTGACGGTGCGGGTCGGCGGGCGCGTGACGGTGAAGGCCGAATCGCGCCGGCTGATGTTGCGCCAGATCGTCACGCGCCGGGGCGAATATGTCACGGCGAGCTTCATCGTGAACGTGCGCACGCCCGCGCTCGCCCCGCCGCCCGACAATGCGCCGGGCGGCAGCGCCGTGCGGCTCCCCCCGGGCGAGGCGGGAACCTATGCCTGGGACGACAAGCTGACGCTCGAATTCCTCGGCGATCCGCGCGTCGCGTCGATCGACATCGCGCCCGTCGACGTGCCGACCGTCTACCTCACCGGCGATTCGACCGTCACCGACCAGCGCGCCGAACCGGCGGCGAGCTGGGGCCAGATGCTCCCGGCGCTGTTCGGCCCCGACGTCGCGGTCGCCAACCACGCCAGGTCCGGCGAGACGCTCAAGTCGTTCGTCACCGGGCTCCGGCTCGACAAGGCGCTGTCGCGGATGAAGCCGGGCGACTGGCTGTTCATCCAGTTCGGCCACAACGACCAGAAGAAGCAATGGCCGCAGACCTATGTCGATCCGGCGATCGCCTATCCCGCCTGGCTGCGCGCCTATGTCGCCGAGGCGCGGCGGCGCGGCGCGACGCCCGTGCTGGTGACTTCACCCGAGCGGCGCAACTTCGAGAACGGCCGGATCCGTCCCACGCTCGCCGACTATGCCGAGGCGATGCGCAAGGTCGCGCGCGAGGATGGGGTGGCGCTGATCGACCTCCAGCCGGGCACGATCGCGCTTTACGAGGCGCTTGGTCCCGAGCGCTCGCCCGCGCTGTTCAACGACGGCGGCGCCGACAAGACCCACCACAATAATGCCGGCGCCTGGCTGCTCGCGCGCATCGTCGCGGCGGGGATCGCCGAGCGCGTGCCGGCGCTCGCGGCGCATCTGAAGCCGGAAGCGCGCCGCTTCGACCCCGCGCATCCGGACCTGGCGGAGGCCGAGATCGCCCCGAGCATCGCGAGCAGCAGCGCGCGTCCCGCCGGCAACTGATGCGCACCGGCCATGTCTTCGACGTGCGCGACCATGGCGCCAGGGGCGACGGTGTCGCGCTCGACAGCCCCGCGATCAACGCCGCGATCCTCGCGGCCGAGGCGGCGGGCGGCGGCGTGGTGCTCCTGCCCCCGGGGCGCTATTTGAGCTTCTCGCTCCGGCTGAAGAGCCGCGTGACGCTGGCGATCGAGGCGGGCGCCACGCTGGTCGCCGCCGAGAAGGGCGCGCATGGCGGCGCCTATGACCTGCCCGAGGATCGGGGGCCGCAGCTCTATCAGGATTTCGGCCACAGCCATTGGCGCAACAGCCTGATCTGGGCCGACGGCGCCGAGGACATCGCGATTGTCGGCAAGGGCCGGGTCGACGGGCTCGGCCTCACCCGCAACGGCCCGGGCACGCCGTGGAGCAGGCAGGCCGGCGAGCGCCCGCTCTCGATGGCGGGGATGCCCGCGCGCGACGTCGCGCAGCTCGAGCAGAGCCGCGCGGCGATGCGGGGCATGGGCAACAAGGCGATCGCGCTCGCCCGGTGCCGCCGCGTGCGGATCGAGGACCTCACCATCTTCCGGGCCGGCCATTTCGCGATCCTTGCGAGCGAAGTCGACGATCTCGCCATCCTTCGCCTGACGATCGACACCAATCGCGACGGCATCGATCTGGACTGCGTGCGCTTCGCGAAAGTCCTGAATTGCTTCGTGAACACCCCGAACGACGACGGGATCGTCCTGAAGACCAGCCTCGCCCTCGGGAGGCGCGCCGCCTGCGAGGACGTCGAGATCCGCGACTGCACGGTGAGCGGCTTCGACCTCGGCACGATGCTCGACGGCACTCGCCGCCGCACCCAGGAGCTGGCGCCGGACCGCGACCGCGTGACCGGCCGGATCAAGCTAGGCACTGAAAGCAATGGGGATTTTCGCCGCATCCGCATTGCCGGCTGCCGTTTCGAGCGCAGCCGCGGGCTCGCGCTCGAGACCGTCGACGGCGGTACGATCGAGGACGTGCTCGCCGAGGACATCGCGATGGACGACGTCACCACCGCCCCCCTGTTCCTCCGCCTCGGCGCCCGCCTTCGTGGTCCCGAAGGCACACGCCCGGGCACCCTCCGCAACATCGAGATCCGCGGCCTCGCCGCGCGCGGCATCGACCCGCGTTTCGCCGCGATCCTGGCGGGGCTCCCCGGCCATCCGATCGAATGCGTCCAGCTGCGCGACATCGACCTATCCTTCCGCGGCGGCTTCGCCGGCCCCGCGCCCGCCGCGCCGCCCGAGCTCTCCGACGCCTATCCCGAGCCGAGCATGTTCGGCCCAACACCCGCCTGGGGCTTCTGGGCACGCCATGTCGCCGGGCTCGAGATCAAGGGACTGCGCCTCGCGCGCGAGGGCGACGATCCGCGCCCGCCCGTGCTGCTCGACGACAGCGCGGTCGCACGCGTAGAGGATGCGCAATATTGGCCCGGCAAGGTTTGACGCGGGCGTCGCAGTAGACTACCATATTCTGCGTTATTATCCCACATAATGGATAACGGGGAGAGGGCATGACCAGCACGCACGCATTCCGCATGCAGCTGAAGCCGGGCGTGGTCGAGGAGTATAAGGCGCGCCACGACGCGATCTGGCCCGAGCTTGCCGCCCTGCTCCACGACGCCGGCATCCGCGACTATTCGATCTTCCTCGACGAGGAGACCAACGCGCTGTTCGCGGTGCTCAAGCTCACCGACGACAACAGCCGCGAGGCGCTGCCCGCGCATCCGGTGATGCGCAGATGGTGGGATTACATGGCGCCGCTGATGGAGGTCGAGCCCGACAACAAGCCCCGGGAATGGCCGCTCAAGCCGGTGTTCCACCTGCCGTGATCCGCCCCGCGCTCCTTGCCGCCGCACTCGCGGCCGCCCTCCCCGCCTCGGCGCAGGAGGCGCGGCCCACCGCCGACTTCACTGCGCCGGTGAAGAGCTTTGGCCGCGTCTCCTACGACGCGCGCTCGCTGATGATCGACGGCAAGCGCCTGGTCGTCTGGTCGAGCGAGATGCACGCCTTCCGCCTGCCCTCCCCCGACCTGTGGCGCGACGTGCTGCAGAAGATGAAGGCGAGTGGGTTCAACACCGTCGCCTTCTATTTCGACTGGGGCTTCCATAGCCCGAAAAGGGGCGTCTACGATTTCAGCGGCATCCGCGACATCGATCGCCTCCTCACCATGGCCGAGGAGGAGGGCCTCTACGTCATCACGCGCGCCGGCCCCTATGTGAATGCCGAACTGACGCGCGGCGGCTTCCCCGGCTGGCTGGTCAACCAGCGCGGCCGGGCGCGCACCGACGATCCCGAGTATCTCGCCGCGTCGGACGAGTGGCTCACCAAGGTCAACGCGATCATCGCGCGCCACCAGATCAACGGCGACGGCAAGGGCAATCGCGGCACCGTCATCCTCCACCAGATCGAGAACGAGCTGGCGCTCACCACGCCTGCCCAGCGCCGCTACATGGACCATCTCTACGCCAAGGCGCGCGCCGACGGCATCACCGTCCCGATCTTCCACAACGACCAGGGCCGCAACGGCTATTGGGTTCCCGAGGATTCCAAGGTCGAGAAGACCGTCACCGGCCCCAACGACATGTACGCCTTCGACGGCTATCCCGGCGGCACCTGCACCGTCGCGGGCAAGCCGACGCGCGGATCGGCGGCGCCCGACTGGGGCTGGTACGGCCCCGGCGGCGCGAAGGGCGGCGCCTCCGCCTCGCCCCACACCCCCGGCTTCCTCGCCGAGTTCGGCGGCGGCTGGTTCGACTATTGGGGCTCGAACGGCGGCTATGAGTGCAACGCGGTCCAGCGGGGCAAGCGCTTCCAGCGCGTCTTCTACGGCACCAACCTCGCCAACGGCATCTACATCCAGAGCTTCTACATGGGCTTCGGCGGCACGAGCTGGGGCTGGCTGCCCGCGCCGGTGGTGTTCACCAGCTACGATTATGGCTCGGCCTTTTCCGAGACGCGCGAGATCCGCCCCAAGGCCGAGGAGCTGAAGCAGCTCGCCGGACTGATCCAGAGCGTGCCCGATCTGGCCGGGATGGTGCCGGCGGGGCCGGTCGAGATCTCGTCGGACCGCATCCAGGTCTATCACAACAAGAGCCCCGAGACCGGCGCGCGCTTCCTGCTCGTCACGCACAAGCCCTCGAACGGCCAGACGAACGATCGCTTCACCGTCACCGCCGACTTGCCCGACGGGCGCTACACGCTGCCGATGCAGCTCGACGGCTTCGATGCCAAATGGCTGGTCGCGGGGGTGAACCTGGGCGGCCAGCGGCTGGTCTATTCGACCTCCGAGCTGCAGGCGGCGCTGACCATCGACGGCAGCGGCCTCGTCTTGGTCTACGGCCGCGCGGGCGAGGCGGGCGAGACCGTGCTGCGCTATGCCAGCGCGCCCAAGGTCACCGTGATAGAGGGCGGCGCCACTTCGGCGTTCGACGCGGGCAGGGGCGACCTCAAGCTCGGCTACACGCATCGCGGCCTCACGCGTGTCCGCATCAGCGGCGGCGGCCGCCCCGATCTCCTCCTGCTGATCGGCGACGAGGCCGAGGGGGCGAAATTCTGGCGCCTCGGCGACACGCTCGTCCGCGGCCCCGCGCTGGTGCGCAGCGCGAGCGTCAAGGGCGGCACATTGGCGCTGACGGGGGATACGCGCGAGGCGTCGCCGCTCGAGATCTGGGCGCCCGCGGGCGTTCGCAACCTGACGTGGAACGGCGCCAAGGCCGCGTTCGCCCGCACGTCATCGGGCAGCCTGGCCGCGACCGCGCCCCTTCCCGGCCCCGCCGACTTCGCGCTTCCCGCGCTCGCCGGCTGGCGCACGGCGCCGGGCTCGCCCGAGGCCGATCCGGGGTTCGATGATAGCGATTGGCAGACCGTGGATAATCGCCCCTACGCCAGCATCACCGCGCGCCCAGACGGTCAGCCGAATCTGCTGATGGACGCTTACGGCTTTCATGAGGGCGACGTCTGGTACCGCGGCCGCTTCAACGGATCGCCACAAGCCAAGCAGATTGCCCTTTTCTACGGCGCAGGCGGCGCGGGCATGCTGCAGCTTTGGGTGGACGGGCAATTCGTCGGCCAGCATGAACTTCCCGGCGGCCTGCCGCGCCCCATTACGACGGGCGTTGCCCGCTTCGATCTCCCGCAGGCGGCCTTGCTACCCGGCGCGCATCAGATCAGCGTCATGGTCCGCAACAACGGGCACAACTGGGCCCTCGACGCCGACGATTTCCACAAGGAGGCGCGCGGGCTCGTCTCGGCTTCGGTCGAACCCGTCGCGGGACCGAGCTTCGCGGTCCCGGTCGCCTGGCGCATCCAGGGGCGTGCAGGCGGCGAGGAACTGGCGGACCCGGTCCGCGGCGTCGCGAACAGCGGCGGCCAATATGGCGAGCGCAAGGGCTGGCACCTGCCCGGCTTCGACGATCGCGGCTGGAAGCCGGCCGAGATTCCCGCAGCCGAGGCCCGCGCCGGCACGAGCTGGTACCGCACCGGCTTCGACCTCACCGTGCCCCGGGGTCAGGACGCGACGATCGGCATCGCCTTCGGCGATACGAGCAAGCCGCGCTCGCCGCACGCCGCCTATCGCGTGCTGATCTTCGTCAATGGCTGGAACATGGGCCAGTTCATCGCGCATGTCGGGCCGCAGCGCATCTTCCCGGTGCCCGAAGGCATCCTCAACCATCGCGGCCGCAACAGCATCGCGCTCGCGGTGACGTCGGACGGCGCCCCGGGCAATGCGCTCGAGCAGGTCAAGCTGGTCACGCTGCGCAACGTGCGAGGCGGGCTGCCCGTGCGGATGGTGCCCGCGCCCGCCACGCCGGGCGAGCTCAAATGAAGGTCACGCGCCGCACCCTGCTCGCCGGCTCGGCCGCCGCGGCCGCGGCGCCGCTGCCGGCGCTCGCCGCCACGCCGCTGGTGACCGAACGCTTCCCGATCTGGCCCGGCCCGGCCCCGGGCGGCGAAGGGCTCGACGTGCGCGACGAGATGGTCAAGCGCTCGCCCACCGGCCCGGCGGACGACATCGCTTGGCCGCATGTCGCGACGCCGATGCTCAATGTCATTCCGGCGCCCCGTCCCAACGGCGCGGCGGTGCTGATCGTGCCCGGCGGCGGCTTCGCGCGCGTCGCGCTCGGACGCGAGGGATCGAGCATCTCGCAGGTCTTCACCGCGCGCGGCATCACGGCGTTCGAGCTGCTCTACCGCCTGCCGCACGATGGCTGGGCGGCAGGCCCCGACACGCCGCTCCAGGACGCCCAGCGCGCGATCCGGCTGATCCGCGCGGGCGCGGCGCGGTGGAAGATCGACCCCACCCGCGTCGCCGTGGCGGGCTTTTCGGCGGGCGGCCATGTCGCGGCCCGGCTCGCCAGTCGCGCCGCGCTCGAGACCTATGCGCCGATCGACGCCGCCGACCGGCAATCGGCGCGGCCGATGCTCGCCGGATTGTTCTTCCCGGTCATCACGATGCGCCAGCCCGAGGCGCATCGCCAGTCGCTGCGCGAGATGCTCGGCAAGGACGCCGGCCCCGAGCGCGTGCGGCGCTTCTCCGCCGAGCTTGACCTGCCCGCCGACATGCCGCCCACCTTCGTCACCCATGCCGCCGACGATCCGGTGGTCCCGGCCGCCAACAGCCTGATCATGTTCGCCGCGCTCCAGGCGGCGAAGATCCCCTCCGAGCTGATGATCTTCGAGAAGGGCGGCCATGGCCTGCCGATGGTCGAGGACGGCAGGGAGCATCCCTGGCCGGGCCTGTTCGAGCGCTTCGCGCGCCGCCACGGGCTGCTGGCATGAGCCTGCCGGGGCTTTCCCGCCGCGAGGCCGTATCCGGCTTCGGCGCCGCGGCGCTCGCCCTGGCGATACCCGCCGCGGTCGCACGGGCGAAGCGCGCGGCGGCGCCCTGGCCGTACCTGATCGGCGCCGACGTCTCCTGGATCCCCGAGGACGAGGCGCAGGGCGCCACCTATGCGCTGGACGGCGTCGAGCGCGATCCACTCGCGATCCTCGCCGACATCGGCTTCAACGCGATCAAGCTGCGTATCTTCGTCGATCCCGAGAACGGCTATTCGAAGGGCAGGCCCGGCGGCCCCTGGTGCGGCCTCGCCCAGACGATCGCCTTCGGCCGGCGGATCAAGGCGGCCGGCTTCCATTTCTCGCTGACGCTCCATTATTCCGATACCTGGGCGGACCCGCAGCACCAGGACAAGCCCGCCGCCTGGGCGAAGCTCGCCTTCCCCGAGCTCGTCGCGACGGTGCGCCGCTACACCGCCGACACGATCGCGGCGCTGGTCCGCGGCGGCGCGGAGCCCGATCTGATCGTGATCGGCAACGAGACGACCTTCGGCACCCTCTGGCCCGACGCGCGCGTGCCGCTCGCCATTCCGACCGGAAACCCGCAGACCGACGCCGTCCACATGCACGTGCCGGACGCGGGCGGGTACGACAGGTTCGCCGAGGTGCTGAAGGCCGGCATCGCCGGTGCCCGCGCCGCCGCGCCCGGGGCGAAGATCGCGCTTCACAACCATCTCGGCCGGCACTGGGACATCGTCCGGCTCTGGACCGACAATCTTCTCCAGCGTGGCGTGCGCTTCGACGCGCTCGGCCTCTCCTGCTACCAGCAGGCGGCCCAGGGCGATTGGGAGCGGACCTTCACGGGTGTCGCCAAGCGCTATCCCGGCCTCGGCCTGCTCGCGCTCGAATATTCGTCGCGCAAGCGCTATCTGAACGACCTCGTCCACGCGCAGCCGCCGGGCTGGGGCAGCTTCATCTGGGAGCCGACGCGCCACCAGGAGGCGATCTTCCTCAAGGACGGCCGCAGCGCCGGCGAAGGGCCGCGGCCCGACCTGCTCGCGCAGGGCATCAACGCCGCCGAGGCGCCCGGCGCCGCCCCCGCTCCGCCTGCCCCGCGCAGGCCCCGCAACCATGGCGGGCGGTACGATGCCGACCCGCGCTTCACCACCCTCTACCGCACCATGGCGCGCGATTATGGTATCGCGCCGCAACCTCTCGGGAGAATTTAGTTGGCCGCCCTCACCCACGACATTCCGCGCAGCGAGATCACCGGCAAGATCGACCTGCTGATGGACAATCTCGTCAACATCAAGGACGAGACCGGCGAGTTCCTGCTCCACCTCGAGGACGGGCGGATCATCGACACCAAGGGTTGGGCCGGCTGGGAATGGACGCACGGCGTCGGCCTGTTCGGCATGTGGCGCTATTATGAGCAGACCGGCGACGCCAAGGCGCTCGGCATCGTCAAGCAATGGTTCGAGGACCGCTTCGCCGAAGGCACGCCGACCAAGAACATCAACACCATGGCGCCCTTCATCACGCTCGCCTATCTTCACGAGCACGAGCCCGATCCGCGCTACATTCCCTATCTCGACACCTGGGCCGAATGGCTGATGGCGCCCGACGGCCTGCCCAAGACCGAGGAAGGCGGGTTCCAGCACATCGTCTACAATGACGAGAATCCCGGCGAGATGTGGGACGACACGCTGATGATGTCGGTGCTGCCGCTCGCCAAGATCGGGCTGCTGCTGAACCGGCCGCATTATGTCGAGGAGGCCAAGCGCCAGTTCCTCGTCCACATCAAATACCTGTTCGACAAGAAGACCGGCCTCTGGTTCCACGGCTGGGACTTCAACGGCCGGCACAATTTCGCCGAGGCGCTGTGGGCGCGCGGCAATTGCTGGGTGACGATCGCGATCCCGGAGATCATCGAGATCCTCGACCTGCCCGAAGGGGACGCCTTCCGCACCTTCCTGGTCGACACTCTCGCGGCGCAGGTGAAGACGCTGGCCGAGACGCAGGACGAGAGCGGCCTGTGGCACACCTTGGTGATGGACCCGACCTCCTATCTCGAGGCCTCCGCGACCGCCGGCTTCGCCTATGGCATCTTGAAGGGCGTGCGGAAGGGCTATCTGCCGCGCCATTACGAGCAGGTGGGTATCAAGGCAGTGAAGGGCGTGCTCGCCAATATCGATGCCGCCGGCGAGCTCCGCCAGGTCAGCTTCGGCACCGCGATGGGCGACACGCTGCAATTCTACAAGGACATCCGGCTGACCTCGATGCCCTATGGCCAGAGCCTCGCGATCTGCGCGCTGGGCGAGTTCCTGAGGACGTACATCTGATGCGCGCGGCGGCAGCGTGGCTGGCGGCACTCGCCGCGCTATTGCTGCCGCTATCCGCGGCCGCCCAGCTCGCCGACTGGATCGACGCGCGGCCCGGCGCGCCGGGGCTCTCGCTCGCCGGCGCGACCGTCGACACCGCTCCGGGCGACCATGACGTGGTCGCCATCGCCGCCGAGGACCTGCGCCGCGACCTCGTCGCCGTCACCGGCAAGCGGGCGGGCGGCGACTCGATCTGGGCCGGTACCATCGGCCGCAATCCTGCGATCGACCGGCTCATCGCCAGCGGCAGGCTCGACGCGAAGCGCCTTCGGGGCGCCTGGGAAAGCTTCGTCATCGCCACGGTCGATCGCCCTGCCCCGGGCGTCCGCCGCGCGCTGGTGATCGCCGGCAGCGACCGGCGCGGCACCGCATACGGCATCTACGAGCTCAGCCGCGCGATCGGCGTGTCGCCCTGGCACTGGTGGGCAGACGTCACGCCGCTCGCGCATCCGGAGCTCCATGTCCGCCCCGGCACGCGCCGCTTCGGCCCGCCCTCGGTGCAGTATCGCGGCATCTTCCTCAACGACGAGGACTGGGGCCTCACTCCGTGGTCGGCGACCAATTTCGAGCCCGGCAAGCGCGGCATGGGCCCGAAGACCTATGCCAAGGTGTTCGAGCTGCTCCTGCGCCTCAAGGCCAACACGCTGTGGCCGGCGATGCACAAGATCAGCCCCGCCTTCAACGCCGATCCGGAGAATGCCCGCCTCGCCGACCGCTATGCGATCGTCATGGGCTCCTCCCATGCCGAGCCGATGCTGCGCAACAATGTCGGCGAATGGACCGCCGATCCGCACGACTATGACTATGGCAAGAATCCCGAGGGCGTGCGCGCCTATTGGGAGGAGCGCGTCCACACCAACGGCAAGTACGAGAGCATCTACACGCTCGGCATGCGCGGCATCCACGACAGCGGGATGCAGGGCGCGGACGACATGCCGACACGCAAGCGCTTCCTCGAGAGCATCTTCGCCGATCAGCGCGCGATGATCGCCCGACACGTCGCGCCCGACGTGACGCGGGTGCCGCAGGTCTTCACGCCCTACAAGGAAGTGCTCGACATCTACCGCGCCGGGCTCGCGGTGCCCGACGACGTCACCCTGATGTGGCCCGACGACAATTTCGGCTATATCCGCCGCTTCCCCACCCCCGCCGAGCGCCGCCGGTCGGGCGGATCGGGGATCTATTATCACCTCTCCTATCTCGGCGCTCCGCTCGCCTATCTGTGGCTTTCGACGACGCCGCCCGCGCTGATCGGCGAGGAGATGGGCCGCGCCTATGATCTCGGCGCCCGGCGGATGTGGATCGCCAATGTCGGCGACATCAAGCCGGCCGAGCTCGCCACCGACTATTTCCTCGCGCTCGCCTGGGACGTGCCGGGGACGCGCGCGCTGGGCGTCGAGGGCTTCGTCCGCCGCTGGGCCGCCGAGAATGTCGATGCGAGCCAGGCCGGAGGGATCGCCACGGTGCTCGCAGAGCATCACCGGCTCAACTTCATCCGCCGTCCCGAGCATCTGCAATGGTGGTTGCCCGGGCAGAAAGCGGCGCAGAGCCCCTATTCGCTCGCCGAGGCCGAGGCGCGGCTGGCGGCGTTCGACGGCAACCTCACGGCGCTCCGTGCGATCGAGGCGCGCATCCCCGCCGAGCGTCGCGACGCCTATTTCGAGCTGCTCGGCTATCCGGTCGAGGCGGCCGCCGAGGCCAATCGCCGCTTCTTCGCGGCCGAGGCGCACGACCGGCTGCGCGATACCGATCTCGTTGCGGCGCTCGCCCGCGCCGACCAGGCCCATACGGCCGATGCGCGCATCGCCGCGCTCACGGCCCGGTATAACGGGCTCCAGAACGGCAAGTGGCGCGGCATCATGGCGGTCGAGCCCGCGGACGGGCAGTGGAAGAG
>CBIFVW010000027.1:0-21198 GCA_966186155.1 uncultured Sphingomonas sp. | reverse complement strand
CATTGTCCGCGATCACGGCCGGGTTGCGGGGATCGTCCTCGGGGATGCCGGCCTCCACCTTGCCGACCAGGTCGGCGCCCACGTCGGCGGCCTTGGTGAAGATGCCGCCGCCCAGACGCGCGAAGATCGAGATCAGCGACGCGCCGAAGGCGAGCGCGGTCAGCGCCTCGATCACCTTGCGGCTGTTCGGCGCCTCGCCGGTGACGCCGACCAGGTACCAGAAGAGCACCGCGATCGCGAGCAGGCCGAGGCCCGCCACCAGCATGCCGGTGATCGCGCCCGAGCGGAAGGCGAGGGTGAGCCCGCCCTGCAGCGAGCCGCGCGCGGCCTCGGCGGTGCGGACGTTCGCGCGCACCGAGATGTTCATGCCGACGAAGCCGGCGGCGCCCGACAGCACCGCGCCGACCAGGAAGCTGATCGTCGAGAGCAGCCCGAGCGTCGCGGCGATGACGACGGCGACGACCACGCCCACAATGGCGATCGTCATATATTGCCGGCCGAGATAGGCCTTGGCGCCTTCCTGGATGGCAGCGGCGATGCTCTGCATCTTCTCGTTGCCGGCGGGCGCCTTCAGCACCTGCTGGCTGGTCAGCAGGCCATAGAGCACGGCGAGCACGCCGCATGCTATGGCGATGTACACGATCGTCATGTGTTGAAGCCCTTCCCCTATGAACTTTTTCTGAGTGGGAGCGCCGCCCGGTCTCGTGCCGGATCGCTGGCGAGGGGAAAGGTATAGAGGCCGGTCGAGCGAGCGCAAGCGGCGCTATCGGTGCTGATATCCGAGCGGAATCCGGGGCGCGGCGCCGTCGAGCAGCAGCGGTTCGGACCCGGCCGGCAGCATCTCCCCGATCCGCGCCGCGGCGACCGGAGGGACGAAGCCGGCGGGGGCGGCGAAGAGCAGCTCGTAATCGTCGCCCCAGGTGACGGCGCGGAGCGGATCGGCGCCGGGCGCGACCGGCACTCCGGCGAGCGCGATCGCGGCGGTGCAGCCGCTCGCCTCGGCCATGCGCGCGGCGTCGAGCAGCAGGCCGTCCGAGACGTCCATCATCGCATGGACGTGCGGCGCCAGCGCGCGGCCCCCGGCGAGCCGGGGGCGCGGGCGGAGATAGGCGGCGCCGTCGCCGGCCTCGAAGCCGAGCATCGCCGCGCCGATGCTGCCGGTGACCCAGAGCGCGTCGCCGGGGCAGGCGCCGGTGCGGCTCGGCGCCGACGCCGCGCGGCCGATCGCGGTGCAGCCGAAGCTGGCGGGCCCCTTCGCGGCGATCGTGTCGCCGCCGAGCAGCTTCACGCCATATTCGCTCAGGATTTCCCGCAGCCCCTCGACGAAGCGCTCGGCGCCCTCGACCAGTGCCGCGCCGATCAGCACCCCGATCGGCTCGGCGCCCTTGGCGGCGAGATCCGAGAGGTTCACCGCGACGAGCTTCCAGGCGATGTCGGCGGGATCGGTGCCGGGGCGGTAGTGCACGCCTTCCGCGATCGCGTCATGGGTGAGGACGAGCGTCTCGCCGCCGATCTCGAGCACCGCCGTGTCGTCGAGCAGCCCCCGCGCCCCCGGATGGAGCGGCAGCGTGCGCAGCGCGGCGATGAACTCGGCTTCGGTCACGGAAAACTCCTCCCGCGGAGGGGGAGGAACTTGCTCACCCCCGGACCTCCTTCGCCACGGCGTCGAGAATGCCGTTGACGAAGCCCTTCTCGCGCCGGTCGTAGAAAGCGTCGGTGACGTCGAGATATTCGCTGATCGCCGCGCCCACGGGCACGTCCAGCCTCGCGAGGAGCTCGTAGGTGCCCGCGCGCAGGATCTGGCGCATCGGCTTGTCGAGCCGCTCGAGGCTCCACTCGGCCGAAAGCTTCGACGCGATCAGCCGGTCGATCTCCTCGCGGCGCGCGTCGACGCCCTTCACCAGATCGTCGAAGAAGGCGATATCGGCCTCGGCATATTCGACGTCCTCGATCACCGCGCCCAATCGGTGCGCGTGGAACTCGTGGAGCAGGGTGGGGATCGGCGTTCCCTCCATCTCGCGCTGGTAGAGCGCCTGCACGGCGGCGAGGCGGGCGGCGGCGCGCGCCTTGGAACGGGACTTGGCGGTAGGGCTTGGCATCATTGGTCCTTGAGCCGGATCGAGACCGATCGGGCATGGGCGGGAAGGCCTTCGGCGTTCGCCAGCGCGACCGCGGCGGGGCCGATCGCGGCGAGGCCGGCGGCGTCGAGCGCGAGGAAGCTGGTGCGCTTCATGAAGTCGAGCACCGACAGGCCCGAGGCGAAGCGCGCGCGGCGGCCGGTGGGGAGGACATGGTTGGGGCCCGCGACATAGTCGCCGACCGCCTCGGGCGTGTAGCGGCCGATGAACACGGAGCCGGCGTGGCGGACCATGTCGAACAGCGCCTCGGCATCGTCGCACGCCAGTTCGAGATGCTCGGGGGCGAGCCGGTCGACCAGCGGCATCGCCTCGACCAGGTCGGGCACCACGACGATCGCGCCGTTCGCGTCCCAGCTCGCACGGGCGGTGGCCTCGGTCGCGAGCTCGCCGAGATGGCGTTCGACCGCTTGCGCCACTTCGTCCGCGAACGCCGCGTCGTCGGTGAACAGGATCGACTGGCTGGTCGGGTCGTGTTCGGCCTGGCTGAGCAGGTCGGCGGCGATCCAGTCGGGATCGTTCCTGCCGTCGGAGACGACCACGATCTCGCTGGGCCCGGCGACCATGTCGATGCCGACCACGCCGTAGAGCTGGCGCTTGGCCTCGGCGACCCAGGCGTTGCCGGGGCCGGTGATGACGTCGACCGGAGCGATCCGCTCCGTGCCATAGGCGAGCGCGGCGATCGCCTGGGCGCCGCCGACGCGCCAGATCTCGTCGACGCCCGCGAGGTGCGCGGCGGCGAGGACGAGCGGGTTGACCTCCCCGTCCGGGGTCGGCGTGACCATCACCAGCCGGCCCACGCCCGCGGCCCTGGCCGGCAACGCGTTCATCAGCACCGAGCTCGGATAGGCCGCGCGCCCGCCGGGGACGTACACTCCGGCCGCATCCACTGCCCGCCAGCGCGCGCCGAGGCGGATGCCCTGCGCGTCGATCTCGTCGCGGTCCTGGGGGCGCTGCCTGGCATGATAGGTCGCGATGCGCTCGGCGGCGAGCTCGAGCGCATCGCGCAGCTCGGGGGTCAGGCCTTCCCAGGCGGCGAGGCAGTCGGCGCGGTCGATCTTCCAGCCGCGGGCGTCGAGGTCGAACCGGTCGAAGCGCTGGGTGAGCTCGCGGAGCGCCGCGTCGCCTTCCTCGCGCACCCGCGCGACGATCGCGGCGACGTCGCGCGCGACATCGGCATCGGCCTCGCGGCGCGCGTTGACGAGATCGGTGAAGGCCGCGGCGAAGTTCGCGTCGGTGGCGTCGAGGCGGATCATTCCGCCACCGCCTTGCGGAACGCGTCGACCAGCGGCACGACTTCGCCCGCGCGCGTCTTGAACGCCGCGCGGTTGACCACCAGCCGCGACGTCACCTCGGCGATCACCTCGACTTCGACGAGCCCGTTCTCCTTGAGCGTCCGCCCCGACGAGACCAGGTCGACGATCCGCGGCGCGAGGCCGAGCTTGGGCGCCAGCTCCATCGCGCCGTTGAGCTTGACGCACTCGGCCTGGACCCCGCGCGCCTCGAAATGGACGCGAGTGATGTGTGGATATTTGGTCGCGACGCGGACATGGCTCCAGCCGCGCGGATCGTCCCGGGCGGCGAGGTCCGCGGGCTCGGCGACCGAGATGCGGCAATGGCCGATGCCGAGATCGACCGGTGCATAGAGCTCCGAATAGTCGAACTCGGCGAGCACGTCGGATCCGACGATGCCGAGCTGCGCGGCGCCGTGCGCGACGAAGGTCGCGACGTCGAAGGCGCGCACGCGGATGAGGTCGATCGCAGGGGTGTTGGTCCGGAAGCGGAGCGCCCGCGAGCCTTCGTCGGCGAAGTCCGGCTCGGGCACGATGCCGACGCGCGCGAGGAGCGGCAGCGCCTCGTCGAGGATACGCCCTTTCGGGACGGCAAGGATCAGCGGTTCGGTCATCGGAAGGCGGGGCTTTACTTGCCGGGTCCCTCGGGCGCAACAGACGCGCGCGGAGGTGGCTGATGGCGAGTGAGGACGACAACCGGCGGAGCTTCGCGATCCAGGCGGGCTATTGCACCGCGATGGACGCGCCGATCACGGCGCGGGTCGCGACCGTGCTCGGCGAGACGATGACGCGCGACAGCGAGACCGGGCGCCGCGTGCTCGACTGGCCGGGCGAGCCGGTGGCCGACGCGCTGGTGCTGCGGCTGATCGGCGGGCTCCACGCGCTGCATCGGCGCGGCGTGGCCGAGCTGGCGCCGGTGTTCACCGGGGCCGAGACCGACCCCGGCAAGGTCGCCGCGATCCTGGCCCATGTGTTAGTCGCGCACGACGCCGCGCTGCTCCCCTGGCTCGACGGCCCGCCCCAGACCAACGAGGCGGGGCGCTCGGCCGGGCTGATGACCGGCATCCTCCATCTCGCGCGGCGCTACGGCCCGCGCTTCGAGTTGCTCGAGATCGGGTCGAGCGCCGGGCTCAACCTGCTGATCGGCAAGTACCGCTTCGATCTGGGAGGGGTGCGCGCCGGACCCGAGGGCTCCTCGGTCGAGATCAGGCCCGAATGGCGCGGCCCCCCGCCTCCGCAAGCTCCGGTCGAGATCATCTCGGCGCGGGGCGTCGACATCCAGCCGCTCGACCTCGCCGGCACGCGCGATCCCGAGCGGCTCCAGGCCTATTGCTGGGTCGAGAATGTCGAGCGCCAGGCGCGGCTCGCGGCGACGATCGCGATGGCGCGGGCCGAGGGGGTGGATCTCGTCCAGGGCGATGCCGGCGACTGGGTCGAGGCGCAGCTCGCGACGCCGCAGCCGGAGGGCGTGACGCGGGTGCTGATGCATTCGGTGGTCTGGCAATATCTCCCTGACGCGACGCAGCACCGCATCGCCGACGCGATGCTCGCCGCGGGCGCCGGGGCGACGGCGGAGCGGCCGCTCGGCTGGGTGATGATGGAGCCCAATCGCGACCTGCACCGCCACGAGGTCCGCGTCCGCGGCTGGCCGGGCGACACGCCGATGGAGCTGGTCGCGCTGACGCACGCGCACGGCGCCTGGGTCGAGGCGCTCGAACCGCCCTACGAGACCCGCCCCTATGTGATGCGGGCTTACTGATCCTTGCTCGCCAGCCAGGCCCGGATCGCCGCGGTGACGGCCTCGGGCTTCTCCCAGGGCACGAAATGCCCGGCGTCCTCGATGCGGACGATGGCGAGGTCTGGCACCAGCGCGTCGAGGCCGTCGAGCTGGCAGGGCAGCAGCGCCTTGTCGCGCATCCCCCAGATCACCAGCGTCGGCTGGGGGACCGGCGGGAAGGGCGCGTCGATCCAGGCCGGGCGCTCGACGGTCTCGCCGGTCTCGGGGACCAGGATGGTCGAGGCGCGATACCAGTTGAGCATCGCGGTCATCGCGCCCGGCTGGCTCCATTCGTCGAGATAGGCCGCGCGCTCGGGGGCGAGCAGCGCCGAGTCGGCGTGCTTGGCGAAGCTCGTGTCGAAGAAGCCGCCGACGCCGATCCGGTCGACGAACTTCTCGAAATCGGGATTGCGGAAGGCGCGGATATATTGGCTGGCCTCGCGCTGGGCGGGATCGTCGAGCACCGTCCGCTGGAAGACGAGCGGATGCGGCGCGTTGACGATGATCAGCCGGGCGATCCGCTGCGGGTTGTTGAGCGCCGCCATCCAGGCGATCGCGCCGCCCCAGTCGTGGCCCACCAAGGTGAACGCGCCGATGCCGAGATGGTCGGCGAGCGCGATGAGGTCGCCGACCGGCTTGTCGGGCGTGTAGTTCGCGACGCCTTCGGGCTTGGACGAGCGCGCGAAGCCGCGCTGGTCGGGCGCGACGACATAATGGTCGCGGGAGAGGTCCGCGATCTGGTGCCGCCAGGTCCGGTGGGATTCGGGGAAGCCGTGGAGCAGCAGGATCGGCGGCGCCGCGGGATCGCCCGCGATCGCGACGTCGAGCGCGACGCCGGTGGGAAGGGCGATGCGAGTGAGATCGAAGGTCGACATATTCCCCTCCCGCTTGCGGGAGGGGCTAGGGGAGGGCCTGCCCCGTCCGCGGCGTTGAAGAAAACATGCCCTCCCAGCACCGGGTCGGGCAAGCCCCCGGCTTGCCCTGAACCGTGCGGGGCACGGTTCACCCGGTGCTCCCTCCCGCAAGGGGGAGGGGAGTCACGGATAGCTCACGGTCTTGGGTACTTCGGGGATCGGGATGAACTCCTTGTCGTCGCCCGGCACCTTGGGGAAATTGCCCGCCTTCCAATCCTCCTTGGCCTGGTTGATCCGCTCGCGGTCCGACGAGACGAAGTTCCACCAGACGTGGCGCGGCGTCGCGAAGGCCTCGCCGCCGCACAGCATCACGCGCCCGCCGCTCGCCGAGCGCAAGGTCGCGGCGATGCCCGGCCGCAGGATGTAGAGCGTGGAGAGCGCCATCGGCATGCCGTCGATGCTCGCCTCGCCGATCGCGAGATAGACCGCGCGCTCGTCGGCCGCGGGGTCGATCGGCACGCTGCCGCCGGCATCGAGGACGATGTCCGCATAGATGGTCTGGGCATAGATGGTGGTCGGCGCCGCCGCGCCCCAGAGCTCGCCCATGATCACGCGGCAGCGGGCCCCGGTGCATTCGACGATCGGCAGCTCGCCGGCGCCGACATGCTCGAAGGCGGGCGCGGTCTCCTCGACCGCCTCGGGCAGCGCGAGCCAGGTCTGGATGCCCGACAGCTCGGGGCCCTTGGCGCGCTCGGCCGAGGGCGAGCGCTCCGAATGGACGATGCCGCGCCCCGCGGTCATCAGGTTGACCGCGCCGGGCTCGATCGTGGCGAAGGTGCCGATCGAATCGCGATGGTCGATCGCGCCGGCGAAGAGATAGGTGACGGTGGCGAGATTGATGTGCGGGTGCGGGCGGACGTCGATCCCCTGGTCGACCGATAGGCGGGCCGGGCCCATCTGGTCGAAGAAGATGAACGGCCCGACCATCGTCCGCGGCCGTGAGGGCAGGGTGCGGTGCACCTTGAAGCCGCCGAGGTCGTGAGTGGTCGGCTCGATCGTCTGGAGGATCAGGTCGTCGGTCATGGCGTCTCTCCGTTCGCGGCCGGAATAGCCCGCCGGAGGAGAGGCGGACAGCCACAGTTTGGAAAGGCACGATTTCCGATCGAGAGCGCGACGGCCCGTGCGGAAGGCGGAATCACTCTCCCGGCGCGCGGGCCTTGATCGCGAGCGCGTGGATGCGCGTGGCGAGCAGATCGGCGAGCGCGTTGTTGACCAGCCGCTGCCGCTGGACGCGCGAAAGGCCCTGAAAGGCCCCGCTCTCGACGATGACGGTCCAATGCGATTCGCCGGTGCCGTCGTCGCCCGAATGGCCGGCATGGTGATGGCTGTCGTTGATCACCTCGAGATGCGTCGGGGCGAGATCGGCGACGAGACGAGCGGCGATGATGTCGGCGAGCCCGCCGGTGGCAGTTGCGTTCATCGCGCCTATATAGGGCGTTTGTTCGAGGGAGGTAGCGTGGCCGACGGCCAGCCCAGGAAAGACAGGCCCAATGCCCGCTTCCACGGCCGCGTGGAGGCGAGCGGAAGGCTGTGCGCCGAGCCCGGCTGCGCCGAGCCGGGCGAGTTCCGCGCGCCGGTGGGGCATGCGCGCGGCGGCTATGACGGGCCGGGCGAATATCGCTGGCTCTGCCTCGACCATGTCCGGGCGTTCAACGCGCGGTACAATTTCTTCCAGGGCATGACACCGGACGAGATCCACGAGGCGCAGCGCCCCTATGCCGGCTGGGAACGCGAGACGCGCGCCTTCGCCGCGACGGGCGGGGCCGACCGGCCGCCGCGCTGGGCCGATTTCGCCGATCCGCTCGACGCGATCGGCGCGCGCTTCCGCGAGCGGATGAAGGATCGCGCCGAGCGCAAGGACGGCAAGCCGCTCTCGGGCAAGGACCGCGACGCGCTCAAGGTGCTGGCGCTCGAGGTGGATGCGGACCGGACGGCGCTCAGGCGGCGCTACTCCGAGCTCGTCCGCAAATATCATCCGGACCGCAACGGCGGCGACCGCAGCCACGAGGCGCTGCTCCAGCGCGTGATCGAGGCGTATCAGCAGCTCAGGGGATCGCCGGCGTTCGCGTGAGCGGGTGATGAGCGCAACCCAGCACTGCTCCTTCGTCACCCCGGCCTTGTGCCGGGGTGACGAAAGCGGTTCGCCGGGACGACGTTCAGCTCTCCGCCTTCCCCGGCGCGACGAGGCCGAAGGCGACGCCCTCGGGGTCGATCGCATTGAGCACCATCTCGCCGCCCGGCACTTCCATCGGGCCGAAGGTGACCTTGCCGCCGCCGGCCTCGACCTTGGCCTTGGCCTCCTCGATGTCGTGCACGCGGAAATAGAAGCCCCAGCCGGGCTTGGTCCCCGGTATCGTCTTCATCATCGCGCCGATCGCCTCGCCCTTGCTCTCGGTATTGGCGATGAAGCTGTAGGCACCCATTTCGTCCATCGGCATCTCGCCCACCTTGGTGAGGTAGAAATGCTTGGCGTAGAAGGCGAGCGCGGCCTCGTCGTCGGGCGCGAGCAGCTCGTTCCAGCTGACATGGCCGAAGCCCATGCGCTGATAGGCGGTGCTGGTGCCGTCGACTGCGCCGCGCATCACGTAGAAGGGGATGCCCTGCGGATCGGTGACCATCGCGATGCGCCCGACATCGGGCACGTCGAAGGGAGGCAGATGGACCTGCCCGCCGTCCGCCACGATCGCCGCGACGCTCGCATCGACGTCGTCGACGCCGAAATAGCCGAGCCAGACCGGCTGCGCGCCGCCCGCGATCATGTCGGCGCTGAGCTGCATCACGCCGCCCGCCTGGCCGTCGGGCGCATTGATCATGCGATAGTCCATGCCGCCCGGGGCCGGCTCGGCGTCGATGTTCCAGCCGACCACTGAATCGTAGAACGCCTTGGCGGCCTTCGCGTCCTTGGTCATCAGCTCGTACCAGATGAAGCTTCCGTGCGGATTGGCCATGATCTTTCCCCTTTTCAGGCGTTGAGCTCGACGATCGGCTCGAAGCCGCCCCAGAACATGCGCGGCCCGGAGAACGGCATGTCGCCCTCGGGCTTCATCCGCTCGTCCTTCATGATCTTCTCCCAGCCGGCGTCGCGCGTGGCCTTGTCGGGCCAGACGACCCAGGAGAAGACGACATTCTCGCCGTCCTCGGCCTTCACTGCCATGAAGAAGTCGGTGTTCTTGCCGCGGGGCAGGTCGTTGCCCCAGGCCTCGACCACCTGGGTCGCGCCATGCTCGACGAAGATCGGCGCGGCCTTGGCGGCCATCGCGTGATAGGCTTCCTTGTTCCCCTCGGGGACGGGAACGACGTAACCATCGATATAGGACATGGCTTCTCTCCTTGATTCCCCGGTTCAGGCGCCGACGGACTCGCCGGCGGCGGCGGCTTCGATCGCGGCGATGTCGATCTTGCGCATCTCCATCATCGCCTCGAAGGCGCGGCGGCCGGCGGCGGCATCGTCGCCAAAGGCAAGGTCGATCAGGCGGCGCGGGGTGATCTGCCACGAGAAGCCCCATTTGTCCTTGCACCAGCCGCACGCGCTCTCCTGGCCGCCATTGTCGACGATCGCGCTCCAGAGGCGATCGGTCTCCTCCTGGTCCTCGGTCAGGATCTGGAACGAGACGCTCTCGTTCGGCGTGAAGTTGGGGCCGCCGTTGAGCCCGGCATATTGCCGGCCGGCGAGCGTGAACTCGACGACGATCGGGGCGCCTTCCTTGGTGCTCGGATTGTCCGCCGGCGCGCGCACGACCTTGTCGATGCGGCTGTCGGGCAGCAGCGAGACGTAGAAGTTGGCGGCTTCCTCCGCGTTCATGTTGAACCACAGCACGGTGGTGATCTTCTGAGTCATCGGTCCTCTCCTCATGCTTCGACGGGTTGGTGCGACATCGTCGCCATCGCGGCCTCGACGTCCATGTACATCGGCTCGAAGATGTGCCCGTCGGGATCCTCGAAGCAGCGGCCGTACATGAAGCCCAGGTCCTGCTTCTCGCGGATATCGATCCTGCCGCCCGCGGCCGCGGCCTTCTCGACGATCGCGTCCACCGCCTCGCGGCTGTCGCGCGAGATGCAGATCAGCACCTCGGTCGCCGCATGGGCGTCGGCGATCGGCTTCGGCGTGAAGCCCTTAAAGAAGTCGTGCGACAGGATCATGAACACGATCGTGTCGCTGAGCTGCATCGCCGAGGCGACTTCGTTGCTGAAGCGCTCGTCCTTGGTGCAGCCGATCGCCTCGTAGAAGGCCGTCGACCGGGCGACGTCGGCGACGGGCAGGTTGACGAAGATCATCTGGGACATGTTGCTCTCCTGGGGTCTCAATGCTTGGCGGGATAGGTGAGGGACGGGTACCAGTCCGGGGCGCGGCCCTCGGGCGTGGAGTCGAGGATCGTCCAGAGCGGCATCAGATCGGGCGCGCCGCGCGGATCCTGGCCGGGATCCCTGCTCGCATCGCCCATCTCGCCCGCCCAGAACAGGCGGATCGTGCCGTCGCGGCGCGTGAACACCAGGAGCTGGGGGAGGTCGCTGCCGTCGGGAGCGACCGCGCCGTAATCGCGGCTGAACGCCTGCGACGGGTCCGAATAGAGCCGCAGGTGCCGCCAGCCGCGCTCGCGCTTGAACGCGACGAGCTTGTCGATCGGCGAGCGCGCAGTGACCGCGAGAGCGACGCGTTGCTCGATATCGGGCGCCTCGCCGTCCCAGGCCGAGAGCAGCGACGTGCACATCGGGCAGGGCCGCTCGCGCTGCGGGCCGAACATGTAAGTGTAGACGACCAGAGTGTCCTTGTCGCCGAAGAGGCCGGCGAGCGTGGTGGGGCCGTGCTCGCCCTCGAAGCGATAGTCGCCCGTCACCTCGGGCCCCGGCGGCAGCGCGCGGCGCTGCGCGGCGACGCGCTCGATATGGCGGCGCAGCTCGATCTCCTCGGCGAGCAAGACGGTGCGCGCCGCGCGATACTCGGCGGTCTCGTTGGGCCAGCGCGCCGTCTCGCGCGCGGCCAGCTCTGCGGCGGGAACCAGAGTCATCGGAATAAACCTCCGCTTCGGATGGCTTGCGAATCGCTTTCTTGATCTTGATGCCCGACTCAGTTATAAAAAACAACTATGGAGTCACAAAAAATAACTAAGACGGGTCTGAGCAAGCCGCGACGCTGGTATCAGGACGCTTGCGGCACGGCGCTGGCGATGGACCTGATCGGCGAGCGCTGGGCGCTGCTCATCGTGCGCGAGCTGCTGCTCGGGCCGCGCCGCTTCGGCGAGATCCGCGGCGCGCTGGAGGGGCTCAGCGCCAATGTGCTGACCCAACGGCTGGAGGGGCTCGAAAGCTCCGGGATCCTGCGCCGGGAGATGCTGCCCTCGCCCGCGAACGCGCAGGTCTATGCGCTCACCAAATGGGGCAGGGCGCTGGAGGAGCCGATCTTCGCATTGAGCCGCTGGGCGGCGGGATCGCCCGCGCACGACGTGACGCTGACGCTCAGCAACACCGCCTTCATGCTGTCGCTCCGGACGATGATGGACCCGGCGGCCGCCCGCGCATTGTCGATCGATCTGGGCTTCCGGGTCGGCGGGGACCCGTTCCGCGCGGCGATCGTCGACGGGCGGCTGGAGATCGACCGCCGCGCGCCGGAGGGTGCCGACATCGTCTTCACCGGGCATCCGAGCGC
This sequence comes from uncultured Sphingomonas sp., assembly GCA_966186155.1. GTDB lineage: Bacteria > Pseudomonadota > Alphaproteobacteria > Sphingomonadales > Sphingomonadaceae > Sphingomonas. The sequence goes on along the minus strand of CBIFVW010000027.1, from coordinate 9,436 downwards.
GCTGGCGGCGACCTTCTACGGCTCCGCGCCGCTCGAACAGTCGATCCGCGAGGGGCGGCTGGAATTCACCGGCGACCGTGCGCTCGGCCAGCGCTTCGTCGACCTGTTCCGCCTGCCTGCCTTCGACAACGACTGATCGCGGCTGTTCCCGGCGATTCGAGGAAAGTCCCTGCGCCTTGGGCGTTGCAGTGCGGCACGGGAGCTTCTAGTCGCTCAGGCGACCAAGGAACCGAAGACATGGCCGACATACCCAATACCCAGCCCGACAGCCGGGAGACCACGATCCTCGACTCGCCCGACCGGATGGTGAAGGCGCGCGACCTGTTCGGGATCGACAGCGACCTCGAGGTGCCCGCATTCAGCGAGGCAGACGAGCGCGTGCCCGATCTCGATCCGGCCTATGTCTTCGATCCCGACACGACGCTCGCGATCCTGGCGGGCTTCGCGCACAACCGGCGCGTGATGGTCCAGGGCTATCACGGCACCGGCAAGTCGACGCACATCGAGCAGGTCGCGGCGCGGCTCAACTGGCCGTGCATCCGGATCAACCTCGACGCGCACATCAGCCGCATCGATCTGATCGGCCGCGACGCGATCGTGCTGCGCGACGGCCAGCAGGTCACCGAGTTCCGCGAGGGCCTGCTGCCCTGGGCGCTGCAGACCCCGACCGCGCTCGTGTTCGACGAGTATGACGCGGGCCGCCCGGACGTGATGTTCGTGATCCAGCGCGTGCTCGAGACCGAGGGCAAGCTGACGCTGCTCGACCAGAACCGCGTGATCCGCCCCAACCCCTATTTCCGCCTCTTCGCCACGGCCAACACCGTGGGGCTGGGCGACACGTCGGGCCTCTATCACGGCACCCAGCAGATCAACCAGGGCCAGATGGACCGCTGGAACATCGTGGTGACGCTCAACTACCTCCCCGCCGCGGTCGAGGCGCAGATCGTGCTCGCCAAGTCGGGGGACTTCGACAAGCCGGGCGGCAAGGAACTGGTCGACAACATGGTCCGCGTCGCCGATCTCACCCGCAGGGGCTTCGTCAACGGCGACATCTCGACCGTGATGAGCCCGCGCACCGTGATCACCTGGGCGCAGAATGCCGAGATCTTCAAGGATGTCGGCTTCGCCTTCCGCCTCTCGTTCCTCAACAAGTGCGACGAGGCGGAGCGCGCGCAGGTCGCGGAATATTATCAGCGCGTGTTCGGCAAGGACCTGCCGGAGAGCGTGGTGGGGAAGGCGTGATGCAGATCCTCCCCGAGCTTGCCTCGGGGAGGGGGACCACACGCGCCAGCGTGTGGTGGAGGGGCCGGCGTTCCAGCGCCGGCTTCGCCATCGCCCCCTCCACCGCTCTTCGAGCGGTCCCCCTCCCCGAGACAAGCTCGGGGAGGATTTAAGATATGGCCGCCGACTCCCCTCTCGAGAAGCTGCGGGCGGTGCTCGGCGGCGCGGCGCGCGCGCTGTCGGGCGACGGCGAGGCCGAGCTCGGCTTCACCGGCGACGCACCGCGCCAGGACGGACACAGCATCAAGGTGCCGACTCCGTCGCGCGCGCTGCCGGCCGAGGAAGTCGCCGAGGCGCGCGGCTTCGCCGACGGCTTTGCCCTGCGCATCCGCCACCACGACAATGCGGTGCACCTCAAGAGCGCGCCGAAGGAGCCCGTCGCGCGCGCGGTGTTCGATGCGGTGGAGAATGCCCGGGTCGAGGCGCTGGGCTCGCGCGGCTATGCCGGGATCGCGGCCAATCTCGACCGCGCGCTCGACGTCCGGCTGCGCTCGGACCCGATCGCCCGCGCGCGCAACCGCGACGAGGTGCCGCTGTCGACCGCGCTCGGGCTGATGATGCGCGAGCGGCTGACCGGGCGCGAATCGCCCGCCGCGGCGGCGCTCGGAATGGCGCTGGTGCGCGAGTGGATCGAGGAGCGCGCCGGCGCCGATCTCGACGCGCTGGCGCTGACGATCGACGACCAGCAGGCCTTTGCCGCGATCACTTCGAAGCTACTCCAGGACCTCGAGCTCACCGAAGGGGACTTGATCCCCGACGAAGCGGACGAAGGCGGCGGCGAGGACGAAGGCACCGAGGACAAGGACGAGCCCAACGAGGAGGAGGGCGACAGCGAGACCGGCCAGGGCGAGGGCCAGACCGAGGCGCGCGGCGAGCAGCGCGAGTCCGACCAGGGCGAGGAAGGCGAGCAGCAGCAATCGGACGCGATGGAGGACGGCGACGGCGAGCCCGGCGACGAAGGCGACGAGGGCATGCTGCCGGTGCGGCCCAATCGTCCGTGGAGCGACTTGCCGCCCCAGTTCGAGTACAGGCCCTTCACCACCCAGTTCGACGAAGTGATCGCCGCGACCGAGCTGTGCGACGCCGAGGAGCTCGATCGCCTCCGCTCCTATCTCGACCAGCAGCTCGTCCATCTCCAGGGCGCCGTGACCAAGCTCGCCAACCGGCTCCAGCGCCGGCTGATGGCGCAGCAGAACCGCAGCTGGGACTTCGACCAGGAGGAGGGGCTGCTCGACGCGGCGCGGCTGGCGCGCGTCGTGGTCAACCCGATGCAGTCGCTCTCGTATAAGATCGAGAAGGACACCGAGTTCAAGGACACGGTGGTCACGCTGCTGATCGACAATTCGGGGTCGATGCGCGGCAGGCCGATCTCGATCGCGGCGATCAGCGCCGACATCCTCGCGCGCACGCTCGAGCGCGTCGGCGTGAAGACCGAGATCCTCGGCTTCACCACGCGCGCCTGGAAGGGCGGGCAGAGCCGCGAGAAATGGCTGGCCGAGGGCCGTCCGGCGCAGCCGGGGCGCCTCAACGACGTCCGCCACATCGTCTACAAGCACGCCGACGAGCCGTGGCGCCGCGCCAAGCGCTCGCTCGGGCTGATGATGCGCGAGGGGCTGCTCAAGGAGAATATCGACGGCGAAGCCCTGCTCTGGGCGCACCAGCGGCTGATCGGCCGGGCCGAGGACCGCAAGATATTGATGGTGATCTCGGACGGCGCGCCGGTCGACGATTCGACGCTGTCGGTCAATTCGGGCTCCTATCTCGAGCGGCATCTCAGGCAGGTGATCGGCTGGATCGAGGCGCGCTCGCCGGTCGAGCTGGTCGCGATCGGCATCGGCCACGACGTCACGCGCTATTACAGCCGCGCCGTCACGATCATGGACGCCGAGCAGCTGGCCGGGACGATGGTCGAGCAGCTCGCCGCGCTGTTCGACACGGAATGAGAGTGGACCCGCCCGCGGGAGGCTTCCACGGGCCGGTCAAACGCTCGGTGACGATCGCCGGGCACCAGACCTCGATCAGCCTCGAGCCGATCTTCTGGACGGCGCTGGAGGCAGCCGCGATCGAGCGCGGCCTGCCGCTCAACGCGCTGGTGGCGGCGATCGACCATGCCCGGATCGGCGCGGAGGAAGCGCCCAACCTCGCGAGCGCGATCCGCAGCTGGCTGATGGCCAATTCTCCTCCCGCAAGCGGAAGGGGTTAGAGGAGCCCTCCCCGGCCCCTCCCGCAAACGGGAGGGGAGGGGCGCCGCGACAATTTGCGACAAAGTTGCAAACCGTTCGCATTAGCGTTGACACTGCGAACGGTTCTCAATAGCTGGCGGCGCAACGATCCAGAAAAAGGGGTTCCAAGTGAGTCGTTCCACGAGCGCCGCCGCGCCGGCCTTTCTTGCGCTTGCCTGTGTCGGCGCCTTCGCCAGCCTGCCCGCGCATGCCGCCGGGCCCGATCCCGACAAGGATGCGGCCGCCGCCGCGCCGGACGACCAGCAGGACAAGGACCAGATCCTCGTCCGGGGCGACATCCCCAAGCAGCAGCAGGCGAGCCCCAAGGCGACTCGTCCGGTCCGCGACACGCCGCAGACCGTGACGGTGATCAGCGCCCAGTCGATCGAGGAGCAGAATCTGCTCACGCTGCGCGACGTGCTCACCACGGTGCCGGGGATCACCTTCGGCGCCGGCGAGGGCGGGGGCGGCTATGGCGACGCGATCAACCTGCGCGGCTATTCGGCCAACACCGACATCACCGTCGACGGCGTGCGCGACAGCGCCCAGTACAGCCGCTCGGACCCGTTCAACCTCGAGCAGATCGAAGTCACCAACGGCGCCAACTCGGTCTATGGGGGCTCGGGCTCGGTCGGCGGCACGATCAACATCGTGACCAAGAAGCCGCTCGCGCGCACCCAGGCGCTGGTGAGCGCCGGCATCGGCACCGACGATTATTATCGCGGCACGGTGGACCTCAACCTCCGCGCGAGCGACGAGATCGCCTTCCGTCTCAACGGCATGGCGCACAAGAACGACGTGCCGGGGCGCGATGTCGAGAAGTATGAGCGCTGGGGCGTGGCGCCTTCGGTGACACTGGGGATCGAGAGTCCGACGCGGCTGACGCTCCAATATCTCCACCAGGAAGACACCAACATCCCGCAATATGGCCTGCCTTACTACCAGACGGCGGTGAACGGCGGCGGCATCCCGGGCGTCGATCGCACCGACTATTTCGGCTACCGCAACGTCGACACGCAGGAGATCACGGTCGACCAGGCGACGGTCACCTTCGAGCACGACTTCGGCGGCAACACGAGCGTGCGCAACCTCACCCGCTGGCAGCGCGTCGACCAGGTCGCGATCGTCGATCCGCCGCAGGGGACCTGGTGCCTGGCGAGCGGGCTGCTGCCGACCGGCGCGGCCTGCCCCGCCACGGTGATCGCGGGCTATTATCTGCCCTCCGGCCCGCGCGGGAACACCCGCGATTCGCGCAACGACCTGATGTACAACCAGACCGACCTCAAGGCGGACTTCGCCACCGGGCCGCTGCGTCACACGCTGGTGGTCGGCGTCTCGGCCACCTGGGAGAAATATTCGCTTTCGACGGGCAACGTGCTGCGCAACGCCGACGGCACGGCGGCCTATGCCAGCTTCCCGCTGATGCGCATCGACAACCCGAACGCCGTGGTGCCGGGGCCGGCGGGCTTCACCTATGGCAGCAACGTCTATACGGGCCCGATCAACTATATCGAGAGCGCGCGGCAGACCGGCGAGCTCGAGAATTACGCCGCCTATCTGTTCGACACGATCGTGCTGACCAAGGGCCTCGAGCTCAACGGCGGGGTGCGGATCGAGAAGAACAAGGGCTTCTACCGCGCCGACACGGTCTCGACCGCCACCGCGACGCTGGGCCAGGTCACCACCGGCCAGCGCTTCGACAATGACGAGACCTTGTTCTCGTACCGCGTCGGCCTGGTCTACAAGCCGATCGAGGCAGTGAGCCTTTACGGCGCGTACGGCAATTCGAAGACACCGTCGAAGAACTCGGTCAACGGCTCGTGCACCGCGGCGACGTGCAACGTCGCGCCCGAGACCGCGGCCAATTACGAGATCGGCGCCAAGGTCGGCTTCTTCCACGACAATCTGCTGCTGACCGCCGCGCTGTTCCGCAACGAGCGCACCAACTACAAGGTGCCCTCGAACGACCCGCTGATCCCCGACCAGACGCTCGACGGCAGGTCGCGGGTCGACGGCGTGGCGCTGGGGGCGATCGGCTGGATCACGCCCAAATGGTCGATCAGCGCCAACTACACCTATCTCGACAGCCAGGTGCTGCGCTCGGTCTCGGGCTTCTGCCTCGCCAATCCGGGAGCGGCCGGCTGCGGCAATTCGGCGACGATCCTTGATCCTGCGCGCGGTGCCGAGCTGCAGCAGACGCCCAAGCATTCGGGCAGCCTGTTCACCAGCTACAGCTTCCCGTTCGGCCTGCGCGTCGGCTACGGCTTCACCTATCAGGGCGATTTCGCGCTCAACACGCCCGCGCTCGCCACGCCGACGACGCTGACCCCGGTGTTCAGATCGGACGACTATGTCGTCCACAACGCGCTGGTGGAGTTCAGCTTCACCGAGAAGCTCACCGCGCAGCTCAACGTCAAGAACATCGGCGACAAGCTCTACTATACGCGCATCCGCAACAATGGCTGGGCGACGCCGGGCGACGCGCGTTCGGCGGTGCTGACGCTGAACTACCGGTTTTGAGGCTCCGGAGAGGGGCGGGCGCGGGCTTTCCCAAGCGGTCCGTTGCCCGTCCCTTACCGGCGGAATAGACAGAGCCATGCTGATCGCGATCCCCGAACTGCTCGATCCGGCCCAGGTGGCGCGGGTCCGCGCGATCGTCGACGCGGGCGAGTGGGTCGACGGCAACGCCACCTCGGGGCCCCAGTCGGCGCTCGCCAAGCAGAACGAGCAGCTCGCCGAGGCGAGCGCCGCGGCGCGCGAGGCGGGCGCCATCGTGCTCGACGCGCTCGGCAAGTCGCCGCTGTTCGTCGCGGCGGCGCTGCCGCTCAAGGTGTTCCCGCCGCTGTTCAACCGCTATGCCGGCGGCCAGCAATTCGGGACGCATGTCGACAATGCGGTGCGCCTCCAGCGCGGCAGCGAGTTCCGCGTGCGGAGCGACCTGTCGATGACATTGTTCCTCGAGGATCCCGGCGCCTATGACGGCGGCGAGCTGCTGGTCGAGGGGCAGTTCGGCGTCCAGTCGGTCAAGCTGCCCGCGGGGCATGCGATCCTCTATCCCTCGTCGAGCCTGCACCGCGTCGAGCCGGTGACGCGCGGGCGGCGCGTGGCGAGCTTCTTCTGGATCCAGTCGATGGTGCGCGACGACGGCGCGCGGCGGCTGCTGTTCGAGATGGACCAGGCGGTGCAGCGGCTGGTGGGGACGCTCGGCCATGAGAACCGCTCGGTGATCGAGCTCACCGGCGTCTATCACAATCTGCTGAGGCGCTGGGCGGACGCCTAGCCCAGCATCGTGCGCAACTTGGGCGAGAGATGCTCGTCGAAGTCCTCGCCGCGGCGCGTCACCATGTGGACGGCGAGTTCCTCGCGTTCCGCTACAGCCATCGCTTCGGGTCCGAGCACCGTCAGCGCGGTCGCCCAGGCGTCGGCGAGCATGCAGCATGGGTGCAGCACGCTGACCGAGGCGACATGGTTGTCGAGCGGGCGGCCGGTGCGCGGATCGAGCGTATGGGCATAAATGCGGCCGCCATGCGCGAAGGCGCGGCGATAGTCGCCCGAGGTCGCGACCGACAGGCCGTGGAGCGCGACGCGGAGCGGGGCGAGGTCGCTTCCGGGCACCGGCTCGACATCGACCCACCAGGGCTGGCCACCGGGCTTGATCCCTTCGCCGCGCAGCTCTCCCCCGACCTCGACGAGGAAATCGGGCAATTCCATGCTGCGCAGCATCTCGGCGACCGCGTCGACGCCATGCCCCTTGGCGATGCCCGAGAAATCTAGGGCGGTGGACGCGAGGCGGCGCGCGCGGCGGCCGTCCTGCTCGATCCATGCGCGCCCCGAGACTTGCATCGCCGCGGCGATCTCCGCGTCGGACGGGATGCCCGCGCGCCGACCCGCGGGGCCGAAGCCCCAGAGATCGGCGAGCAGTCCCATCGCCGGATCGAAGGCGCCGCCGCTCCGCCCCGCCACGGCGAGCGCGGCGGCGAGGACGTGCGCGAAGCCCGGCGGCAGCGGCTGCCAGCGGCCGGGCGCGCTGCGGTTGAAGCGCGACAGGTCCGAGCCCGGCTCCCAATGGCTCATCTCGGCGACGATATGGTCGAGCACCGCCTGGATGCGCGTGGCCAGCCCCTCGGGCGCGCCGACGACGCGCGCCGACCAGGTCGTCCCCATCGTCTCGCCGGCAAGCGCGACGATGGGCGCCTCCGCGCGCCGGCGATGGAACGCCGCCGGCGACAGGCCTTGCGGAATCGCGATCCGCGGCGTCAGGGCGCGAGCACCTCGAGCGTGGTCGTGTAGCTCACGCGGCGGCGCGGCGGGCCGGCCGGGCGCGGCTGGCCGGGGCCGCCCTGGCCAGCGCCCTCGGGTCGCTCGCCGCCTTCGTTGACGAACATCCAGTACATGCCCGGATCGCCCCAATTGACCGTGACCTTGCCCTCGCCGTCGGTCTTGAGGATCTGCTCCTTCAGATTGTCGCGATAGCGGATGCCGCCGGGGATCACCGTCACGGTGAGGCCCGCGCCGGGCTGGCCGTCCTTCAGGAACTTGAACGTCGCCGGCTCGCCGGTGACGAGGTCGTTGGGATGCGTGACCGGCACCAGCTCGATGCCCTTGCCGCTGGTCTTGAAGACGGTGGTGGTCGGCGCGCCTTGAGTCACGAAGATCTCGTTGCGCGACGCGTTCTCGACCGTCTGCACGTCGGTCGCGCCCGCCGGGAGGGCGCTCGCCAGCGTCGCGGCGGTGGTGCCTCGCGGGATCGGCTTGGTCTCGCCGTTGAGCTTGTAGCTGCCGAACAGGCCCTGGTTGACGATGGCGATCTTGTACGTGCCCTGCTGGGTCAGGTGCACGTCGAAGGTCGCGCGGAACTGGCCGACATTGTGATGCTCGACCTTGCCTTCGGTTCCGTCGGGCTGCGTGACGCTCGGCGGCGCCGAGAGCGGGCGGTGATCGAAGAAGAACAGGTCGTTCGACGCGGCGGCATCGACGGTGATCCAGTTGTCGTCGCCCGAGACCACGGTCGAGGAGGGGAGCATCCAGGCGCGGTGCGCGATCGCGGCCGGGGCGGCGAGCGCGGCGATCGCGACCGCGGCGAGGAGGGGCTTGCGGAGGTTCATGCGGTTTCTCCCTGAAATCAGCGCTTGAGCGTGAAGGAAACGGCGCCGAGCTCGCTCGCGCCCTTGGCCGAGCCCGCGGCCGAGCCGCCGTTCCAGGCGAAGGGGATGCGGACAACCTCGCGGCCCCCCACTTCGCGCGCGGCCTCGACGACCAGCGTATAGTCGCCGGGGGTCAGCATCGGCATGCCGGCGCGGCCGCCGACGAGGCGCAGCTTCTGGACGCCCGGCGCGCGGGTGGCGCCGCTGACGCCGTCCGCCGGGAAGCTCATCGTGCGGCCCGAGGCGCGCCACCATTGCCGCACGTCGCGCAGCCACTTCGTGCCTTCGCCATTGGCCTTCTTCACGTCGTACCAGACCGCGACGGTGCGCGGCGCGACGCCCTGCTTCTCGAGCCACACCGCGACATAGGGGCGGTGATATTCGGCGACCTTGAGCTGGGGGATCGCGATGCTGAGATCGAGCGTCTGCGCGCCCGCGGGGGCGGGGAAGGCGCCGCCGACCGCGGCGAGAGTCAGGCCTGTGAGGCGGAAGTGCATGGACGGTTTTTCCTAGGTTAGGCGGTCGACGAACAAGGTCCGGCAGATCCTCCCCCGGAGGGGGAGGGGGACCGCTGGCGCAGCCAGTGGTGGAGGGGTAGCTATCCGTGAACGATGTCGCTGGTGGAGAACTACCCCTCCACCAGCCTGCGGCTGGTCCCCCTCCCCCTCCGGGGGAGGAATGATGTCCCTCACTTGGTCGCTTTCCATCTCTACCTCCTAATGAACCAGGAAGATGGCGATCAGCGCCGGGATGACGAGGCCGAGCCCGACCAGCGGCCAGGTGCTGCGC
>CBIFVW010000026.1:0-21269 GCA_966186155.1 uncultured Sphingomonas sp. | reverse complement strand
CCTATGAGGAACCCGACGCCGCCGCCGTCATGGCGCCGGTCAACGCGATCTTCGCCGCCCTCGCCGCGCATGACGGCCAGGCGGTGCTCGCCCATGTCCGCCCCGACGGAAAGGTCACCGTCGCGAGCGAGCGGCCCGACGGCACCCGCGCGATCCGCAACCTCGACTGGGCCGGCTTCGCCGCCAATCTGAAGCCGGGCCCGGAGAAGCTCGAGGAGCGCATGCCCAATCCCGCGATCGAGGTCGACGGCGACATCGCGATGGTCTGGGGCGCCTTCACCTTCCTGATCGACGGCAAGGTCCATCATTGCGGCGTCAATCACTTCGACCTGATCCGCGAGAACGGCCAGTGGAAGGTGCTCAACATCACCTGGTCGAGCCGCACCACGGGCTGTCAGTGACTCGCGACCGCCTCTTCCTGCTCGAGCGCGCATATGCCGATCCCGAGTTCGGCGGCGAACGCGTCTTCTATTGCAAGGACAGCATCACGATCGAGGGGCTGCTCGCCGCCTTCCCCGATCGCGCCGCGAAGCTGGAGGTGGTCCGCGTCCCTTGGCCGCGCCCCCGCGCCGCGGTGGTGGCGGCGATCGGAGCGGCGAACCAGAACCTCCCCGCGCTGGTCTGGACCAGGGAAAATGGAGAGACCGGCTTCGCCAACGAGATCGAGCCCCTGCTCGCCGCGCTCGCCGAGCGCCATGGTTTCCCGGAGAGGCACCCGTGATCCAATCCCTCCTCATCGCCAATCGCGGCGAGATCGCCTGCCGGATCATCCGCACCGCCCGGGCGATGGGGATCCGCACGGTCGCGGTCTATTCGGACGCCGACGCGAACGCGCTCCACGTCCGCCAGGCCGACGAGGCGGTGCATATCGGGCCCTCCCCGGCGCGCGAGAGCTATCTCGTGGGCGAGAAGATCATCGCCGCCGCCAGGGCGACCGGCGCCGAGGCGATCCACCCCGGCTATGGCTTCCTCTCCGAGAATGCCGATTTCGCCGAGGCCGTGCGCGATGCGGGCCTGATCTGGGTCGGCCCCAGGCCCGAGAGCATCCGCGCGATGGGCCTCAAGGACGCCGCCAAGGCGCGGATGATCGCGGCGGGCGTGCCCGTCACCCCCGGCTATCTCGGCGAGGACCAGTCGCCCGGGCGCCTGCGGGCGGAGGCCGACGCGATCGGCTATCCGGTGCTGATCAAGGCGGTGGCGGGCGGCGGCGGCAAGGGCATGCGCCGCGTCGATGCGGCGGAGGATTTCGCCGACGCGCTCGCCTCGTGCCGGCGCGAGGCCGCCTCGTCCTTCGGTGACGATCGCGTGCTGCTCGAGAAGTACATCCTCTCGCCGCGCCACATCGAAGTGCAGGTGTTCGGCGACGGCCACGGCAATGTCGTCCACCTCTTCGAGCGCGACTGCTCGCTCCAGCGCCGCCACCAGAAGGTGATCGAGGAAGCCCCTGCACCGGGCATGGACGAGGCGACGCGCGAGGCGCTCTGCGCCGCCGCCGTCCGCGCGGCCAGGGCGGTCGACTATGTCGGCGCGGGCACGATCGAGTTCATCGCCGACGCCTCCGAGGGCCTGCGCGCCGACCGGATCTGGTTCATGGAGATGAACACGCGCCTCCAGGTCGAGCATCCGGTGACCGAGGAGATCACCGGCGTCGATCTCGTCGAATGGCAGCTGCGCGTGGCGAGCGGCGAACCCTTGCCCAGGCGGCAGGACGAACTGGCGATCCATGGCTGGGCGATCGAGGCGCGAATCTATGCCGAGGATCCGGACAACGGCTTTCTGCCGCAAACGGGCATTGTCGGCGAATTCCGGCCGGCCGGTTATCCCAGGATCGATGCGGGCGTCGTCGCCGGCGACGTCGTCACGCCATTCTACGATCCGATGATCGCCAAGGTGATCGGCCATGGCAGCGATCGCGAGACGGCCCGCGCCGATCTCCTGTCGGGGCTCGACAGGCTGACGACCTGGCCGCTCCGGAACAACGCGGCCTTTCTCTACCGCCTGGTCGACCATGCCGATTTCGCGAAGGGAGAGGTCCATACCGGCTTCATCGCCCAGCATCTCGATGCGCTGACCGCGCCTCCCGAGCCTTCGCAGCAGATCCTCGACGCGGCGGCGAACAGCCTGGCGGAACGGGCAGGCATGCTGCCCGACCTGCGCCATGTCGCCCGGCCGGATGCGCATGTCGGACCATGGACGGTCTGCGTCGGGCTTCGGCTCAACGCCGCCGATCGGCGCGAAGTGCGCGTCTGGGCCGGCCCGCACGTCTATTTCGGCCAGCTCGGCGATGCCGATGGCGGCGCGGCGCACTGGACGCGCGGCGATGGCGTCCTCGCGGTCGAGCGCGGCAGGACCTATCACTTTTCCCTGACCGCGCCGCGGCACGCCGGTACCGGCACCGTGGCGGATGGCGCGGCTCTCGCCCCGATGCCGGGCCGCGTCACTTCCGTCGATGTCGCCCTTGGCGACGCCGTCGCCAAGGGCCAGCGCCTCGTCACGCTCGAGGCGATGAAGATGGAGCATGGCCTGGTCGCACCGTTCGACGGCATCGTCGCCGAACTGAACGCCCAGCCCGGCGCCCAGGTCGTCGAGGGCGCGCTGCTCGTCCGTGTGGAGAAGGCCGAATGACGCTGACGATGCGCGAGGCGACGCGCGACGACTTGCCCGCGATCCTCCACCTCATCTGGGACGACGAGACCGCGCGGCATCGCGAGGATCCGAGCCTGCCGCTCGACCCGCGCTACCTCGCCGCGTTCGACGCGATCGAGGCCGATCCCAACCAGCATTTGATCGCCGCCGAGCTCGACGGGCGCGTCGTCGGCACGCTTCAGCTGAGCTTCCTCCCGGGCCTCTCCTTCCGCGGCAGCTGGCGCGGGCTGATCGAGGCGGTCCGGATCGCGAGCGACCTGCGCGGCCGGCGCCTCGGCGAGCAGATGATCCTCTGGGCCGTCGAGCAGTGCCGCGCGCGCGACTGCAAGCTCGTCCAGCTCACTTCCACCGCGACGCGCACCGCCGCGCATCGCTTCTACGCGCGGCTCGGCTTCGTGCAGAGCCATGTCGGCATGAAGCTGCATCTGAGGGACTGAGCATGGCCGGACGCTTCTTCGACGAATGGCAGGTTGGCGATCGCGTAGTCCACGAGCTGCGCCGCACGGTGACCGAGACCGACAATCTCCTCTTCTCCACGCTCACCCACAACACCCAGCCGCTCCACCTCGATGCCGAGGCGGCAAGGGCGAGCGAGTTCGGCCGGATCCTCGTCAACGGCACCTTCACCTTCAGCCTGATGGTGGGGATCACCGTCGGCGACACCACCGCGGGCACGCTGGTCGCCAATCTGGGCTATGACGCGCTGCGCATGCCGAAGCCCGTATTCCTCGGCGACACGTTGCGCGCGGAGAGCGAAGTGGTCGAGGTGCGGCCGTCCAAGTCGCGGCCCGGACAGGGGATCGTCACCTGGAAGCACCGCATGCTGAACCAGCAGGGCGAGCTGGTCTGCGAGTGCCTGCGCTCGGCGCTGCTCAAGAGCCGGCCCGCCTGATGCGGAGCGAATGGGAGTTCGTCGTGATCGGCGGCGGCGCGGCGGGAGTCGCGGCGATGCGCCGGCTGGCGGACGCCGGCAGGGATGCGCTGCTGGTCGAGGCGAGCAACCGGCTCGGCGGGCGGGCGCACACGGTGCACGTCGCGGACATGCCGCTCGATCTCGGCGCCGGCTGGCTCCATTCGGCCGAGCACAATCCCTGGGCCGGGATCGCCGAGGCGCGGGGCTTCGCGGTCGACCGCGTCCGGCCGCGCTGGAGCGAGCAATGGCGGGAGCTCGGCTTTCCCAAGGCGGAACAGGAAGCCGCTTGGGGCGCCTTCCACGCGTTCACCGCGGCGATCCACGCCCCGCCGCCAAGCGACCGCGCCTCGGACCTGTTGCCGCCCGGCGGCGAATGGAACCCCTATCTCGATGCGTTGAGCGGCTTCATCAACGGCGATCCGATGCATGCCATGTCGGTCGCCGACTGGGCGGCCTATGACGACGCGGCGACCAATACCGACTGGCGGGTGCGGGACGGCTATGGCGCGCTGGTCGCCTCGCACGCGGCGGGATTGCCGGTGGCGCTGGAGACGCCGGCCAGCGCGATCGACAATTCGGGTCCGAAGCTCCGCATCGAGACGAGCCGCGGCTCGATCACGGCGCGCGCGGCGATCGTCACCGTCTCGACCAATGTCCTCGCGAGCGGCGCGATCGCGCTTCCGGGCCACGACGCGATCCTCCACGCCGCCGCGCAGCTTCCGCTGGGCCTCGCCGACAAGCTGTTCCTCGCGCTCGACGACGGCGAGGAGATCGACGCCAACGCGCATCTCCTCGGCAATCCGCGCGCGGCAGTCACGGGCACCTACACGCTCCGGCCCTTTGGCCGTCCGGTGGTCGAATGCATGCTCGGCGGCGACGGCGCCCGCGCGATGGAGAAAGAGGGGCTCGACGGCGCCGCCGCGTTCGCGATCGGCGAGCTCGTCGCGCTGCTCGGCAGCGACTGGCGCGGGCGGCTGCGGCTGATCGCCGGCTCAACCTGGGGCCGCGAGAGGTTCGTCCTCGGCGGGTACAGCCACGCCCTTCCCGGCCGGCACGGCATGCGCAAGGTCCTTGCCACGCCCATCGATCCGCGCATCCGCTTCGCCGGGGAAGCCTGTTCGGAAGGCGAATTCTCCACCGCGCACGGCGCCTACCGCACCGGCGTGGCGGCGGCGGAGGCGTTGCTCTAGGCGGCGGCGCGCCCCATCGACGCCGGCTCGGGGTTGGAGAATTCCATCTCCTGGTCGATCCCGCCGAACCGGAGCGCCATCACGTCGCGGGCGTAATTCTGGTTGAGCCGCCACGGCTTGCGCTTCCCCTGGCGCGGCAGCTTGTCGGCGACGCGCTGGATATAGCCCGAAGTAAAGTCGAGGAACGGCGCCTCCTCGACCGGGGCGGCGAGGCGCGGCGTCGCCTGGCGCATCCCCCGCCTGCGCATCGCGTTGAGCAGGCGCGTGACATAGTTGGCGGTGAGGTCGCTCTTCAGCGTCCAGCTCGCATTGGTGTAGCCGAAGGAGATCGCGAAATTGGGCACGTCGGAGAACATCATGCCCTTGTAGGTCATTGCCTGGGCCGGATCGAAGGCCTTGCCGTCGACGCTGATCGGCATGCCGCTGAACAGCTGGATCTCGAGCCCGGTGGCGGTGACGACCAGGTCCGCCTCGATCTCCTTGCCCGAGGCGAGCTTGATGCCCTTGGCCGTGAAATGGTCGATCGTGTCGGTCACCACCTCCGCCTTGCCGTCGCGAAGCGCCGCGAACAGGTCGGCATCGGGCACCAGGCAGAGCCGCTGGTCCCAGGGATTGTAGCGCGGCGTGAAGTGCGTGCCGACATCATAGTCGGGGCCGAGCTCGTCGCGGACCATCTCGATGATCCGCTCCTTGGCCTTTTCGGGATGCTTGCGCGCGGCGCGGAAGAAATATTGCTGGAGCAGCACGTTCTTCCAACGCGTCAGGCCATAGGCGGTCTTGGCGGGCAGCCGCTTGCGCAGCCAGTTGGCGATGCCGTCCTCGGACGGGCGCGAGACGATATAGGTCGGCGAGCGCTGGAGCATCACGACGTGCTCGGCCTGCTTGGCCAGCTCGGGCACCAGCGTCACCGCCGTCGCGCCGCTGCCGATCACCACGACGCGCTTGTCCTTGTAGTCGATGTCGTCGGTCCAGAATTGCGGATGGACGATCCGTCCCTCGAAATCGGCCGTGCCGGCGAACTCGGGCGCATGGCCGCGGGCGTAATTGTAATAGCCGGTGCACAGGAACAGGAAGGCGCAGGTGAAGGTGACCGCCTCCCCGTCGCGCTCGGCGCTGACGGTCCAGCGTGCGTCCTCGGTGGACCAGCTCGCCCCGGTCACCCGCGTGCGGTAGCGGATATGCTCGCCGATCCCGTACTCCGCCACCGTCTCGTCGAGATAGTTGAGGATCGACGGCCCGTCGGCGATCGCCTTGCTCTCGGTCCACGGGCGGAACGAGAAGCCCAGGGTGAACATGTCCGAGTCCGAGCGGATGCCCGGATAGCGGAACAGGTCCCAGGTCCCGCCCAGCCGCTCGCGCCCCTCGAGCACGACATAGCTCCGGTCCGGGCTGTTCGCCTGGAGATGATATGCCGCGCCCACGCCCGAGATGCCGGCGCCCACGATCACCACGTCGAAATGCTCGGCCACGCGCCTCTCCGCCGCTATGTTTACACCCTTGTAAGTGCGGATCGCGGCGGGCTCAATAATCCTTCGAATAGCGCAGGCTCACGCTCGACCCGCCGAACGAGCCGGTCTGCGAGAGCAGGCTCAGGGTGCGGCTCAAGGAGATTTCGAGCTGCGTCGCCGTGAAGCCGCGGGCATCGGTGATGATCTCGATATAGATGTCGTCGGTCAGGTACTTGCCCGCCGCGAGCGAGGTGCCGCGCCCGGTCGTGTCGTCGGCGCCGAGGATGCGCAGGCGATCGATGCCCGTCGCCGACTTGAGCTTGCCGAGCGGGTTGAGCCCGCCGCCCGATCCGCTCAGCGAGTTGAGCGCGGCGGCGAGCTGGATCGCCTCGGTGGCCGAGAGATTGGTGACGTTGGTCCCGAAGAACAGCCGCGCGAGCACTTCCTCCTGCGGCAAGGCCGGCGTCGAGGTGAAGGCGATCTGCGGCTGCAGCGCGGTGCCCGAGACGTTCAGGATCGCAGTGATCCCCTCGGCGGTGGTGGTCGCCTGGATGTCGACGCTCGGGTTCGACAGCGTCGATCCCTGGAAGCGGATCGTGCCCCGGCTGATGTCGAACCGGCGGCTGGCGAAGCTGTAGGTGCCGCGCACGATCTCCATGGTGCCCCGGACATCGGGATCGAGCGTCGTGCCGCGCACCGTGATCCGCGCGCGCCACTCGGATTCGAGCCCCATCCCGCTGACGAACAGCTGGTTGTCGGCGTTGATGCGCAGGTTGAGGTCATAGTCGCCGAATGCACGCCGGACGACTTGCGCCGGCGCGTTCTGGCCGTTGACCAACTGGCTCTTGCGGCGGATCCCGGTGAGCTCGGGCACCTCGGCCGCGCCCTGGCGGATGATCTCGTAATGCGCTTCGGGGATGGTGAGCCGCCCCTCGATGCGCGAGACCTCGGGGTTCTTGACGATGCTGATCCTGCCGGTCGCCGTGGCGCCCAGCGCGTCGCTCCGTGCGAGGCGGGCGTTGTTGAGATCGGCGGTGAAGTTCAGCGGATAGCCGTTCGCCGCGGAAAGGCTCATCTGGCCCTGGCCGCTCACCGTCCCCTCGCCCGCCGTCGCCGTCAGCGAATTGAGGATGAACTGGTCGTTCGAGAATTGCCCGTCGATCTTCAGATTGGTCAGCCGCGTGCCGAAATTCTCGTTCTCGTAGGTGAGGTTGGTCGCGCGCACGACGCCGGTGAGGCGCGGCTGCTCGACCTTGCCCGAGAAGTCCGCCGCGATGCCGATCGGCCCGTCGAGCTGCTGGTTGGATAGGCCCGCCAATGAGAAGGGCACCGCCGCCGGCCCGTTGTAGCGGATCCCGCCCGAAAGCGGCGCCGCCAGCATCCGCTCGGTCCAGGGTCCAGCCTCGGGCCCGAGCGGGCTGAGCGTCGCGACGACCCGCCCGATCGTGGCATTGCCCCGCCGGATCAGGGCGCGCGCGTCGCCGCCATTGGGCAGCAGCTTGCCGACGAAGCTGACGCCCACCGGCGTCGACACCGTCGCCAGGCTCGCGCGCGTGAAATTCGCGATCTCGAGCCGCGCATCGGCGCTCGGAAAGGCGCTGGGCGAAGTCTGGGCGAAGTCCAGGCTGCCGGTCGCCGATCCGCCGATGCCGAGATCGGGGACGAAGGCATTGACCACCGCGAGATCGAGCCGGTCGAGCCGGGTCTGGAGGACCAGGCCGTTGCCGTAGCTTCCGGCCAGGCGCGCGCTGCCATTGTCGAAATCGATCTGGGTCGGGAGCAGGTGATAGGTCTCGCCGCGGATCGCGATGCGCGCCGGCTGGGCGGTGCGGAACCCGACCCCGCTTCCCCGACCTTGCAGCGCGACCAGCCACTGGTCGGGCGCGAGCCGGGCGTTGGCCGCGATCTGGAAGGGCACGCCGGTGGAGCCCGTAGCATAGGCCTGGGCGGTGCCGCTGCCGCCGGCATAGGCGATCTTCGCCCGCGCCGCCTTGAGCACGAAATTGCCCTGGCGCAGATTGGCGATCTGCACGTCGCCGGTGATCTCGGGCGTGTCGGCGAGCAACACGCTGCCGTCGATCAGCGCGCGCCCGATCGTCAGCCCGGCCGCGCCCGGGATGTTGGCGTTCGAGGCGGTCGCCTTGACGTCTGCACGCTGGAGCTTGCCCTGCGCCGAAAGCGCCGCGCGCCCGGTCACGCCCGATCCGCTGAAAGCGAGCTCGCCCGAAAATGGCCCGGCGCGGGTCTGCTGGAGATTGCCCGAGACGTCCATGCCCGCGAAGCGCCCCTTGCGGACGTCGATCGCGAGCAGGTTGCCGGTGCGCACCAGCACATCGGCATTGAACGGACCATAGTCCGTCCCGCCGCTCGCCGTCACGGCATAGGCCGCGCCTCGTCCCCGGATCCGCGCCTCGAGGTCGACCAGCCCGATCCCCAGCCCGGGCCGCGGCGCGCGCAGCAGCACCTCGGGCGCGTTGAGCGTGCCCGTCACGCGCGCGGTCATCGGGCCATATTGCGTGGACACCGCATCGGCGTCGACCAGGATCGGCCCTGCCGGATCGTAGCGCCCCGATCCGCGTAGCACGCGGAACTCGGGCGCCTTCAGCCGCACGTCGCTGATGCTCACCACGCCCTTGGGGTCGAGCACCAGCCGCGCCGAGGCGACGGCGTTGCCGCCCAGGAACTCGCGCGCGCCGTCGTTGAAGATCCGCCGCGACTGGCCGGCGATGTGGCCGCGGATGCCCCAGCCGCCGCCGGGCGCGGCGAACAGCTCCGCATCGGTCTTGAGATCGACGACGCCGACGCCGTCGATCCGATAATCGTTCACGCGCCCCTTGAGCGCGCCGGTGTAGCGGCCGCGCCCGACATCGGCGGCGACGATCGCGGTCGCGTCGATCTTGTCCGAGCGGAGGCGCAGATTGTCGGAGAGGATCTGGTTGCCCGAGATGGCGAGGTCGCCGTCGATGGTGAGGTTGGTCACCAGGCCCCCGGCAGCCGCGTTGAGCCCCGATACCCGCGCCGCGCGCGCCTTGACCGGCACGAGGATGCGATCGGCGTCCACGCGCGCGCGCCCCTCGGCATAGAGCCGCTCGGCCACCGTCTCGCCGAAGCCGAGCGCCGCCGCCGAGAGCTTGTAGTCGACCACGGGCCGGTTGAACGGCCCGTCGAGCGCCAGCGAGGCGCGCACCGATCTTCCCACCAGCTTGGGCGCGATGGCGCCTGCCTTGAGCAGGATCGCATCGATCTTCAGATTGCCGAACCGGTTGGTGCCGAGATCGACCAGTCCCGACGCCTCGACCGAAAGCGCGTCCGAATGGAGCTTGAGGATGCCGTCGGCCTTGCGGTCGCTCCACTTGGCGTCGAGATCCATGTCGAGCTGCGGCGAGGCGAGCCGCTCGACCGGCCCCTTCATCCAGGCGCCGGGATGCAACGGCCCGCGCACCTGGAAGCGTCCGTCGCGCGCGGTGACGGCGAGGTTCGCGAGCTGCTGCCCGCCGAGCGTGCCGAGGGCCCTGCCCTGCCAGCTCGCCCAGCTGCCCTTGCCGTCCACCGTCAGCACCACCGGCGCCTCGAACCCCGCGAGACCCGCGACCAGCCCCTGCGCCGGTGCGTCGAGCCGCATGCCGATGTCGAGCCTGTTCTGTTCGGGCGTCGCGTCGAGCTTCACCGCCAGCCGATCGCCGCCGGCCACGCCGGGCGCGGCGATCGTGCCGCCGTCGAGCGCCAGCACCGCGCGCCCATCGGCGAGATGCGCGGTGCCGCTCAGCCGGCCGATGTGCCGCCGTCCATCGACGGCCGGCGCGATGTCGATCCGCGCCACGTCGAGCCGGCCGATATCGATGTCGATGTCGGGCAGAAGCGGCGCGTTGGGATCGGTCGAAGGCTCGAGCGCGGGGAGCCGCAGCAGCTTGACCTCGGGGCTCGTGGCGCTGCGCACGTCGATCCGGTTGCGGATATAGGCAAGCGGCCGCCAGTCGAGCCTGATCTCGCGCGATGTGGCGAACACGCCCCGGCTGTCGCGCACCCGCACGTCGCGCAGCACCATCGCGCCGTAGAGCGAACCGTCGATCCGCCCGATCTGGAAGTTGAGCCCCGAGCCGAGCGTCAGCCGCCCGATCTGCTCGGCGACGAAGCGGCGGCCTGGCTGGGTGTCGAGCGCGAGCACCGCGAGCCCGAGCGCGGCGACGATCACCCCCAGGCCGGCCACCACCCAGATCGCCGCGCGCCGCCACAACGGCCGCCGCACGACCACGGTCTCGGGGGCGGTCTCTTCCGCCATCAGAAGGCCTGCCCGATCGAGATGTAGAGCGCGATCTTCGATTCGCCCGGCTTGCGCTTGATCGGCGTCGCCACATCGACGCGGATCGGGCCGAAATTGGTGTAGAGCCGCCCGCCTATCCCGGCGCCGAAGCGGATGTTCTGCAAGGTCGGATAGATGCCTTCATAGACCTGGCCCGCGTCGATGAAGGGCACGATGCCGTAATTGCCGAAACGGTAGCGCGCCTCGATCGCGAACTCGTTGAGCGCGCGGCCGCCGACCGGCTTGCCGTCGGGCGAGCGCGGGCCGAGCTCCTGATAGCCGAATCCGCGCACCGATCCGCCGCCGCCGGCATAATAGCGCCGCGACGGCGGCAGGTCGTCGCGGGCGATGCCGGGGATCGATCCCGCCCGGGCGCGCGCCGCGATCACGATGTTGCTCGAGACCGGCTGGTAATAGGTCCCCTCGAGCATCAGGCGCGCATAGGGCCGCGCCGCGCCGCGCACCGATGTCTCGGGGCTGACGTTCGCCTTGATCCGGAAGCCCCGCGTCGGGTTGAGCAGGTTGTCCGACGTGTCATAGCCCAGATAGCCGGGCAGCGCCGCGATCAGCCAGGTGCCGCGGTCGCGCGTGTTGCTGTTGTAGTTCCAGCGGTCCTCGTTCGATCCGACGATCTCGGCGCCGTAATAGTAAGTCCAGCGCTTCTGCCAGATGGGCGTCGAATCGCGCGAGATGCGGGCCGAGAGCGTGCCGGTATAGGCCTCGTACGCCTCGTAATCCTGGTGATCGACCGAGGCGGTGAGCTGCAGCGTCCGGTCGCGCTGCCCTGCGTTCGATCGGCGGAAGGTGGTCGAGAGCCCCTGCTCCTGCGTGCCGAGCACCCCCGATACGATCAGCGCGCCCTCGGGCGGGAACAGGTTGCGGTGCGTCCAGCTTCCGGTCAGCTTGATGCCCTCGCCGGTCGAATAGCCGAGCTCCCCGGCAAGCGTGCGCGGGCGGCCGGGATTCTGGCGGACGAGCAGGTCGACCACCTCGGTGCCGTCGGGCCCCGGCTTGCCGGTGCGCACCGGCTCGACCGATACGGTGGAGAACAGGCTGGTCGCGATCAGCGCCTCGCGCAGATCGTCCACCGCGCGGCTGTCGTAGATCTCGCCCGGCTTGTAGCGCCTGAGCACGCGGATATGGTCGGGCTTGAACACCAGCTCGCGCGGGCGGCGGGGCCGGCGTCGCTGTCCGTCGGCGCGCGGCGTGCTTCCTTCTGCCCGCTGCTGCCCCTGCCCCATGCCGACCTGGGTCTGGATGTCGCCGAACACCGCCTTGGGGCCCAGCTCGACCGGCAGCGAATAGTCGCCGATATGGCTTTCCTCGTCGAGCAATATGTCGCGCTGGCCGAGCTTGACGAAGGGATAGCCCTGCTGCGGCAGCCTGAGGCTCACATTCGCCTCGGCGCCCTGGATGCGCTCTGCCTCGATCGGATCGCCCGGATTGAGGTTGAGCTCGCGCAGGAGCAGGCCGGGCGGCACGGTGGCGGCGTCGCTGTCCACGGTCACGTTGCCGAGCCGGTAAAGCGGCCCTGGCGTCGCGCTGACGGTCGCGCGGACATTGCCCGAATTGGGCGGGTCCTGCTCGATCGTCGAGATCGCGGTCGCGTCGTAATAGCCGCGCGACTGGAGCAATCGGATCGCGAGCCGCTCGTCCTCGCGCGCCCGCGCCGCGACCATCGCCGCGTTGGCCGCCTTGCCGCCGCCGCTCCGGAGCGCGGAGAGCCCCCGGAACTCGTCGTCGAGCCCCACCGCGTCGAGCCCCTCCACTGCGGTCGCATAGCGGATCGTGACGCTCTTCTCGTCCTTCACGTCGATCGCGGGAGGCGGCTCCACGTTGAACGCCGAAAGCGGCGGCAGCGGCTGGCGGAACTCGGAATCCTCCTCGGGCGCCGCGGCGAAGCTCTCCTCGGTCTGCTGCGTCACCGTTCGCGCGGCTTCGGCCTGGGTCGGGGGATTCGGCTGGGCGGGCATCGCCTCGAGCGGCGCTTCGATGCCGCCCTCGATCTTGGGCATCGCCGCCTCGAACTCGGCATCGGGGACGATCGGGCTCTCGTCGGCGCCCGGCGTGGGCGTCGGCGCAGGCGCGGGCGGCGGCGCGCCCTGGCCGGGTTTGGGGTCCGAGATCTGGGCATGCGCAGCCGCCGGCACGAACGCCGTTCCGGCGAGCGCCGCCAGCCAAATCCGTTTCACCCCTCTACGCACAGGCTCCCTCCGAGCCGTGTCCTAGCCCGGCCCTCACGCATGCGTAACGATCCAATCGCGCTTTGGCTCCCCCCTTCGAAGGAAACGCCAATGATCTCAGCGCGCTGCCGCCTTCGCTTCGGCGCGAAACCTGTGGAGAAGCGGTTCGGTGTAGCCGTTGGGCTGGTCCAGCCCCTCGAAAACCAGCGCGCGCGCGGCCTGGAAAGCGAGACTCGTCGCCTCGTTTCCGGCCATCGGCCGGTAGCGCGGATCGCCCGCATTCTGCGCGTCGACCTTCGCCGCCATCCGCCGGAGCGCGGCCTCGACATCCGCCGCGCTCGCCACCCCATGGAGCATCCAATTGGCCATGTGCTGCGAGGATATCCGCAAGGTCGCGCGGTCCTCCATCAGGCCGATGTCGTGGATGTCGGGCACCTTGGAGCATCCCACCCCCTGGTCGATCCAGCGCACGACATAGCCGAGGATGCCCTGGGCGTTGTTGTCGAGCTCGCGCGCGATCTCGTCCGCCGACCAGTCGCGTCCTTGGGCGACCGGCACCGTGAGCAGCGGCGCGAGGCCGGGGATCGGCTCTCCCGCGATCTCCCGCTGGCGCGCGAAGACGTCGGTCTCGTGATAGTGGAGCGCGTGGAGCGTCGCGGCCGTCGGGCTCGGCACCCAGGCGGTATTGGCGCCGGCCATCGGGTGCGCGCCCTTCTGCGCGAGCATGTCGGCCATCCGGTCGGGCGCCGCCCACATGCCCTTGCCGATCTGCGCCTTGCCCGAGAGCCCACAGGCCAGCCCGATGCGGACGTTGCGGTCCTCATAGGCCTTGATCCACTCGGCCGATTTCATCTCGCCCTTGGGGATCATCGGCCCGGCGCGCATGCTGGTGTGGATCTCGTCGCCGGTGCGGTCGAGGAAGCCGGTGTTGATGAAGACGATCCGGTCGCGCACCGCATGGATGCAGGCGGCGAGATTGGCCGAGGTGCGCCGCTCCTCGTCCATCACGCCGACCTTGATCGTATGCCGCGGGAGGCCGAGCAGGTCCTCGACGGCGTCGAACAGCCTGTTGGTGAAGCCGCATTCCTCGGGCCCGTGCATCTTGGGCTTGACGATGTAGATCGAACCGGCGCGGCTGTTCCGGTGCTTGCCGAGCCCCTTGAGGTCGTAGAGTGCGATCAGGCTGGTCATGACCGCGTCGAGAATGCCCTCGGGCGCCTCCTCGCCGCCGGCCAGGCGGAGTGCCGGCGTCGTCATCAGATGCCCGACATTGCGCACGAACAGCAGCGATCGCGCGGGCAGTCCGTGCCGATCGGGGTTCAGCCGGCGCGTCATCGTCCGCCCGCCCTTCTCGAAGCTCTCCTCGAGATCGCCGAGCATGAGCCCCAGCCAATTGGCATAGGCGGCGACCTTGTCCTCGGCATCCACCGCCGCGATCGAATCCTCGAGGTCCACGATCGTGGTGAGCGCAGCCTCGAGCACGACGTCGGCGATACCGGCGGGGTCGTCCCGGCCGATCGGGTGATCGCGATCGATCACCACTTCGATGTGCAGGCCGTGGTGCCGGAACAGCCATGGCCCGACCTGCTGCGCCGGATCGCGAAGCAGCGGTTCGCCCGCCAGCTCGGTCCAGCTCCCCTCCGCCAGCGGCACCGCGCGGTCGAGGAACGCCTTGGCGTGGGCGATCACCTGCGCCCCGCGCTCGGGATCATAGCCGCCCGGCTTCGCGGCCCCCGGCAGCGCATCGGTGCCGTAGAGCGCGTCGTACAGGCTCCCCCAGCGCGCATTGGCCGCGTTGAGCACGAAGCGGGCGTTGAGCGCCGGCACCACGAGCTGCGGCCCGGCCATCCGCGCGATCTCGTCGTCGACGTTCGTCGTGCCGATCATGAAGGGCCCGGGCGCGTCGACCAGATAGCCGATCCCGCGCAGGAAATCCTCGTCTCCCGAACGCTCCGGATTCGCGTCGATCGCCGCCTGCAGCGCGTCGCGCTTCGCCAGCAGCGCCCGATTCTCCGGCGCGAACCGCGCGAAGATGTCCGCGGCGCCTGCCCAGAATGCCTGTCCCGCAATGCCGAGCCCCGGCAGCACGCGTTCCTCCACGAAGCGCGCGAGCGGCTCGGCGACCGAAAGGCCCGAACGGTCGAGATACATGCCAATCCTCCTGCGGCGAGTCACAAGGTCGCCTGGGGAGGGCGCAGCTCGATTAGGCGACTCCGGTGCCCCGGATCAACCCCGGCCTTCGAGCGCCTCGACCGCCGCCTCGATCCGATCGAGCATCGCGCGCAGCTGCTGGCGCTCCTCGCGGTCGAACCCCGCGAACACTTGCCGCTCGAGCTCGAGCGCCTTGGGCGCGATCTCCTCGTAGAGCGCCCAGCCGTCCCTGGTCAGCGTCAGCAGGTGCGAGCGCTGGTCGCCCGGATTGCTCGCGCGCGAGATCAGCCCGCGCTCGGCCAGCGCGATCGCGGCGCGGCTCACGGTCACCTTGTCCATCCGCGTCCGCCCGCACAGCGCCTGCTGGCTCATCGCGCCGCCCTCGGCGAGCACCGCGACCAGCCGCCATTCGGGGATCTTGAGCCCGAACAGCGTCCGATACGCGCTCGCCACCGCGTCGGAGACCGCGTTGGACGCGATCGAGAGCCGATAGGGCAGGAAATCGTCGAGCCTCAGCGTGGACATGGCCTCACCGTGCGGCCGTCTTTTGCGGCACGCAAGTGACAACGTTGTACGATTGCAATTTCTGCAATGCTACCGGTAACATTTCGCACTTGCAGCATGACCTGCCGCGCTGCATATAGGCCGGGCCTTTCAGGCATCCTCTCCTAAGACTTTCACGGGCCGTCCCTCGGGGCGGCCCTTTTTTTGCCTGTAACCGCTTACCGCTTTCGCGTTCACCGCATCTGCCGCGCGATCGCCGCGCGCGTCCGCTTCCCATAGGGCGGCTTCAGCCCCGCCAGCCCGGCCACGTCGAGCCGCGGCTGGCTGTACACCGCGCGGGCATGGCTGAAGGTGCGGAAGCCGATCTCGCCGTGATAGGCGCCCATGCCCGACGGGCCGATGCCGCCGAAGGGCAGCTCCTCCTGGCTGATGTGGAAGATCACGTCGTTGACGGTGACGCCGCCCGATATCGTGCGGTCGAGCACGCGTCGCCGCTCGGCCTTGTCGCGGCCGAAATAATAGAGCGCGAGCGGCCGGTCGCGGCGGTTCACCTCGTCGATCGCGGCGTCGATCGCCTCGTAGCGCCGCACCGGCAGCACCGGGCCGAAAATCTCCTCCTGCATCACCGCCATGTCGTCGGTGGGATCGCGGACGATGTGAAGCGGCATCTTGCGCGCGTTCGAGGCCGCGAAGTCCTCGCTCGCCGGATTGACCGCGATCACCTCGGCGCCGCGCGCGCGGGCGTCGTCGATCCAGGCGGTCAGCCGCTGATAGTGCCGGTCGTTGACGATCGCGGTATAGTCCGGGTTCGCGAGCAGCGTCGGGTACATGCGGGCCGCGGCGGCGGCGAGCCTGTCCACCATCTCCGCCTCCCTCTCGGCGGGCACCAGCACATAGTCGGGCGCGAGGCAGATCTGGCCCGCGTTCATCATCTTGCCCAGCACCACGCGCTCGGCCGCCTGCGCGAAATCCGCCGATCGCCCCACCACCACCGGCGATTTCCCGCCGAGCTCGAGCGTCACCGGAGTCAGATTGTCTGCCGCGGCGTGGAGGATGTGCCGGCCGATCCCCGTCGCGCCGGTGAAGAGCAGATGATCGAAGGGCAATCCGGCGAACGCCTTGCCCACGTCCGGCCCGCCGGCGACGAAGGCCAGTTCGGCCTCGTCGAAGCGCTGCGCCGCGAGCTCGGCCATCAGCGCGCCGGTGACGGGCGTGAACTCGCTGGTCTTCACCATCGCCCGGTTGCCCGCGGCGAACACGCCGGCGAGCGGCGCCATCACCAGCTGCACCGGGAAGTTCCACGGCGCGATGATGCCGACCACGCCCTTGGGCTGATACTCGATCCAGCCGCGCCCGCCGAGCAGGCCGAGCGGGAACAGCACGGGCCTCCGCTGCGGCCGCGCCCAGCGCGCGAGGTGCCGCATCGCATGTTTCAGGGGCGCGATCGACGCGGCGATGTCGGTGATCATCGACTGCTCGCGGCTGCGATGCCCGAAATCCTCGGAGAGCGCGTCGCACAGCCGGTCGGCATTGTCGGCGATCATCGCGATCGCGCGCCGCAGGCGATCGCGGCGCGCCTCGAGCGAAACCGGAAGCTCGGCCGCGAAGGCCCGGCGCTGGCGTTCGAGAATCGCGTGCATGGCCCCTCCTGCCGACAAGCGTAGGGCATATCGACATTCAACAAAATCCTCCCCCGGAGGGGCAGGATCAAAAGGGGCGCTCCTTGAATGCCGATCCGGCCTAGCCCGTGACTGGGCCCAGCGCCATGCCGAGCCACACCGCGAAGGCCGCGGCCGCGAGCATCACGCCGAACGGCAGCCGATCGGTCGCCGTGACGCGCTTTCCGCCCAGCAGCAGCCCCAGCACGCCCGCCAGCCCGATCAGGCACGCCGCGAGCATCACCATCGGCAGCGCCCGCCAGCCGAGCCACAGCCCGATCGCGCCGAACAGCTTGGGGTCGCCGCCGCCCAGGCCCTGCCGTCCGCGCAGCCGCCGATAGCCCGTGGCGACCAGCCACAACAGCCCGAAGCCCGCGACGCCGCCGATCAGGCGGTCCTCGATCGGCGGATCGAGTCCGAGCAGCCCGGTCGCCAGCCCCGCCGCCGCCAGCGCCGCGTTGAGCGCATTGGGCAGCCACAAGGCCGCGACGTCGAGCGCGGCGAGCGTCAGCAGCAGCCAGCCGAACACCGCGCCCGCCGCCCCCGCCATGCCCGGCGCGGCGATCCCCGCCGCCACGCCGATCGCCAGCCCCGCCAGCTCGGTCAGCAAATGGCTCGGCCGGATCGGCTTGCCGCAGCCCCGGCAGCGGCCGCGCTGCAGGAGATAGCTCAGCACCGGGATCAGTTCGCCCGCGCGCAGCCCCTTGCCGCAGCTGTCGCACTCCGAACGTCCGCGGGCGATCGTCCGCCCCTCGGGCCAGCGTATCGCCAGGGTCGCGATGAAGCTGCCGAAGACCAGCCCGAGCACGCCGAGCAGCACCGGCCAGGCCCAGGCGAGATCAGTCGGCATGCCGCGGCGCCCGCTTGCGGATCGAATAGCGATAGACGCCGAAGCAGTTGATCCCGAACAGCACCAGGTTCTGCGTCCAGAGCGGCTCGTCGTCGGAGAGCATCGCGCCGGCGATCCAGGCGATGCTCGAGGTCACGAACATCGCGAACCCCCAGCCGGTCACGCGGCGTCCAAGGTCGAGCGAGACCATGAAGGCGGCAATGATCCCGCTGATCGAGGCATACCATTTGCAAAGGTCGACGAGATTCATGGCCGGTCCCTTCCATGCGGGGCCCGCGCGGCTTTTGCAAACCGGTCCCCGAACGCCTAGATCGCGCCCAACACATGAGAGGAACCAATATGTCCGCCGCCGACGAGATCGTCATCGCTTCCTATGCCCGCACGCCGATGGGCAGCTTCCAGGGCGTGCTGAGCGAAGCCGCCGCCACCGATCTCGCCGCCGCCGCCGTCGGCGCCGCGGTCGAGCGCGCGGGGCTGCACGGCGAGGCGATCGAGCGGATCTACATGGGCTGCGTGCTGCCCGCCGGGCTCGGCCAGGCGCCCGCGCGCCAGGCGGCGATCAAGGCGGGCCTCCCGACCCATATCGAGGCGACGACGGTCAACAAGATGTGCGGATCGGGCATGCAGGCCGCGATCATGGCCGCCGATGCGCTCGCCGCGGGCTCGGCCGACATCCTCGTCGCGGGGGGCATGGAGAGCATGACCAACGCGCCCTATCTCTCGATGCGCCACCGCTCGGGCGCGCGGATCGGCCATGACCGGCTGATGGATCACATGTATCTCGACGGCCTCGAGGACGCGTACGAGCCCGGCAAGCTGATGGGCAATTTCGCCGAGGAGGTGGCGCAGGAATATCAGTTCACCCGCGCCCAGCAGGACGATTTCGCGATCGCGTCGCTCGAGCGCGCGCAGAAGGCGCAGCAGACGGGCGCCTTCGATCGCGAGATCGTGCCGGTCGAGATCAAGGGACGCAAGGGCGTGGTCACCGTCACGCTCGACGAGCAGCCCGCCAAGGGCGATCCCGCCAAGATCCCGACGCTCAAGCCCGCCTTCTCGAAGGACGGCACGATCACCGCCGCCAATGCCTCGTCGATCTCCGACGGCGCCGCCGCTTTGGTGATGACCCGCGCGAGCGTGGCCGAGAAGCTCGGCCTGACCCCGGTCGCGCGCATCGTCGCGCACGCCGCGCACGCCCATGCCCCCTCGCGCTTCACCACCGCGCCGGTCTTCGCGATGAAGAAGGCGCTGGAGAAGGCCGGCTGGGCCACCGCCGACGTCGACCTGTTCGAAGTCAACGAGGCCTTCGCCTGCGTCGCGATGATCGCGATGAAGGAGCTCGGCCTCGATCACGCGACGCTCAACGTCAATGGCGGCGCCTGCGCGCTCGGCCACCCGGTCGGCGCGAGCGGCGCGCGCATCCTCTCCACGCTGCTCTCGGCGCTCGAAGCGCGCGGCGCCCGCCGCGGCCTCGCCTCGCTGTGCATCGGCGGCGGCGAGGCGACCGCGATGGCGGTGGAGCTGCTGGACTGACCCGCCGAGCCGTCGCCCTGATCCCAGGGCGCCGACGCAAGCCGGGGTATTGTCCTCATGGGGATAGCGATCCTCGCTCCCATCTCACGCCTTCGCGTACTTGCTCACGACCATCCCGCTCGCATAGGCCTTCGAATTCAACAGTTTCAGTTTCTGGAAACCCGTCGCCGGGAAAATGCGCGTGCCGGACCCCAGTGCGGCGGGGTTGATGTAGAACTGGAACTCGTCGACCAACCCGGCCGAAATCAGGCCCGCGGCGAACCCCGCGCCTCCGAATACGCCGATGTCGCCGCCGGGCTCCGCCTTCAACAGGCCCACTTCACGGCCAAGATCGCCACCCCGTATCACCGTCCGCGGCCATGATGACGCATTCAGCTTGTTGGTCGGCACCACCTTGTCGACTTCGACGATGCGCTTGGCGAACGCATAGAATTCGTCGCCGGGAAAACGCTCGGCGGCCTTGCCCCAGTGAGTCAGATAGCCCTCTTCGGCCATCTTGCGGCTGAGAAGAATGGTATCGATCCGCTCGAAATGGCCGTTGAAGTCCCGCTTCAACTCTTCGTCCCATTCACTCTGATCGCCCCAGCCCCAGAGTTGCCAGTCATGGCGCTGATCGGATCCGACGAATCCGTCGACGGATACCTGCATTTGCAGAACAAGCTTTCGCATCGATCTCTCCCTTCACCGCCGGGACATACATCGGTTTACAAATGGAACTGTTGACGCGCACCCCTGATGCTGTCAAGAGTAAATCGATTTAGAAATGGAACCATATATGTCGGGGAAAGACAGGTCCGGGTGCCCTATCAGCCTTTCGCTGGAGCTGCTCGGCGATCGATGGACACTCCTCATCATCCGGGACATTGTTTTCGCCGGGAAACGGCATTTCCGGGAATTCCTCCATTCCGACGAACGCATTTCCTCGCGCACCCTCGCGGAGCGGCTTCAAACGCTTCAGGACGAGGGAATTCTGACCCGCCACGGGGATCCCGAGCATAAGCTCAAGGCGATCTACAGCCTTACGGAAGCTGGAATCGACTTGCTTCCCGTCCTTGCGGAGATCGGGTTCTGGGGAAGCAAGTATCGCCGAGCCGATCCCGAGCTTGGAGCCATGGCGCAGCGACTATCCGATGGAGGGCCGGCATTGCTGGCCCGGCTGAAGGAGCAGCTCCAGACCGCGCACCTGGCGGAGAGTTCGCTATCGCAGGACACTGGCTCGAATTCGCCCACGCCGCCTGGGGCGTGCTGACATTCGGGAAGGCCTTTTCAATCCTCCCCCGGAGGCGGAGGAACTTTGAATGTCGATACGCCCTAGTTCAGCGTCTCGCCGGGCTCGGTGCCCCAGACATGGCTCTGCTCGACATAACCGCCGCGCCCGCGCACGTCGAACCAGCACCAGCCGCTCGTGCACTTGCTGATCCGTCCGACCACGCCCGGCGCCGCCCGCCAGCTCACCCGCGCGTTGAAGCGCGGCGCGGCGCGCATCTCGAGCACGGTGCCGATCACCATCGCGGTGCGGGTGTCGTCGAGCAGGTTGGCGAGCATCCAGCCCTGGGTGCCGTCCGGGTCCTCGACCTTGCGCCATTCGCCATAGATGTCGATCACCTTGAGCGGCAGGTCCTTGCGCTGATAGAGCCAGCTCGCCGGATAGTTGCGCCCCGGCCCGGTGCGCATCCGGGCCTTCTCGGCCTTGATCGAGACGAAATAGGGCGGCTTGCGCTGGGCCAGCGCGGGAACGGCCAGCCCCAGCGCCGCGACGCCGAGCAAGAGCCAACCCCAGAAACGCATGCGACCCCCTTGGTAAACCGTTGATCGCGTTTACTCCGAGCGCCCCGCCACCTTCAACCCGTTGACTGGCGCCTCCGCACCCGCCAATCCGCCCGCAATGGCACAGGC
>CBIFVW010000025.1:0-21428 GCA_966186155.1 uncultured Sphingomonas sp. | reverse complement strand
GCGCCGAGCGGCAGCGCCGGGACCACCGTCGCGAGGTGAATGGCGAGCCAGAAATTGCGGTCGGGCAGCAGCGCCCCGCCGCCGGCCAGCCGCCGCGCGAAGGCCGCGGCCAGAAAGGCGAAGAGCAGGGCGGAAGCGATCGCGATCAGCGCCTCGCGGCGCGTGGGGCGGGCAGGAATGGCAATGGCGGCGGTCATGGCGTTTCTCCCTTCGCCGCAAAGCTGCCGCCCGCCCGTTCGCGGGCAAGGCGCGGTGCAGGAAGGGGCCGGAGAAATTCGTGGATGCGGCGGCCGCGCGCCGCCTGTACCGTTCGCGAAGCATGAACGGCACGCGCGCGCTCCCATCGAATCCCAGGCTGGCCGCCGAGCTCGCCATCATGGCCGCCGCCGGCATCGTGGCGGCGCTGATCGGCCCGTTCGGCACCTTCGCGCAGCCGATCGGGGCGCGGCTGATCGAATGGCTGCTCTTCGCGCTGGGCGGCTATGCCTTTTTTCGCCCGGTGATCGCGGGCGCCGACGCGCTTTCCGCCCAGAGCGGCCTTCCGCGCTGGGTCGCCCTGTGCGCCGCCGTCGCGCTCGCCGCGCTCCCGACCAGCCTGCTCGTCGCCTGGGCCACCGCCGGCATGGGCTGGCAGCGGCTGACGCTCGGCGATCTTCTGGGCCTCTATCCCAATGTCGTGGTGCTCGGCGCGGTGGTCACGGCCATCCAAGTCGCGCTCCGGCGCGAGCCGTCCACGGCCGTGCCGCCGGCGGAGCCCGAGCCCGGGCCACCCTCAACTCCGCGCGAGCCCGCGCTGCTCGCCCAGCTCCCGCCCCGGCTCGGCCGCGACCTGCTCTATCTCGGCAACGAGGACCATTATGTCCGCGCCTACACGCGCGAAGGCGACACGCTGCTGCTCATGCGGCTGCGCGACGCCGCGGAGGACCTCGCGCCACTCGACGGGGCCCGCGTCCATCGCAGCTGGTGGGTCGCGCGCCACGCCGTGGCCGAAGTCCTGCGCCGGGATCGCGCGGTGTTCCTCCGCCTCGTCGACGGACGCGAGGTTCCCGTCGCCCGGGCGATGGTTCCCGAGCTGCGCGCGCGAGGCTGGTTCGCTTGACTCGGCCGCGCGGGCCCGCGAACGGTTCCCGCATGAAAGCGACCATCTACCACAACCCGCGCTGCTCCAAGTCGCGCGAGACGCTGGCGATTCTCGAGGCGACATCCGGCGTCGAGATCGAAGTGATCGAATATCTCAAGACGCCGCCGAGCCGGGAGACGCTGAAGGACCTCTACCGGCGCGCCGGCATGACCGCGCGCGAGGGCCTGCGCATCGCCGAGGACGCCGCCAAGCCCCTGAAGGGCGCCGACGACG
Source organism: uncultured Sphingomonas sp. (assembly GCA_966186155.1). Lineage (GTDB taxonomy): Bacteria > Pseudomonadota > Alphaproteobacteria > Sphingomonadales > Sphingomonadaceae > Sphingomonas. The sequence goes on along the minus strand of CBIFVW010000025.1, from coordinate 20,074 downwards.
ACGCGATCCTCGACGCGATGGCCGCCGATCCGATCCTGATCGAGCGCCCGCTGGTGGTGACCGGCAAGGGCGTGCGGCTGGGACGACCGCCGGAAAAGGTGCGGGAGATCCTGTAGCCCCGGCAATTCCGCAAGATCGGTCAGGCGCGTCCCGGCCCGCCGCGCCAAAGGGTCCGGGCCAGGGAGAACGACCGTGAAACCCGACCCCCGCCAACGCTACCATGCCCGGATGCAGCGCGTGCTCGATCATATCGACGCGCACCTCGACGAGGATCTCAGCGTCGAGGCGCTGGCGGGCGTCGCGGCCTTCTCGCCCTTCCATTTCCACCGCCAGTTCGCCGAGCTCTTCGGGATCCCGGTCCACCGCTATGTCCAGCTCGCGCGCTTGAAGCGGGCTTCCTATGCCCTCGCCTATCGAACCGACGCGGTGCTCGACATCGCGCTCGATTCGGGGTTCGCGGGTCCGGAAGCCTTTGCGCGCGCGTTCCGGCAGCGGATCGGGCAGAGCCCGAGCGGGTTCCGGACGGCGCCGGACTGGGCTCCCTGGCAGGCGGCCTTCGCGCCGCTCGAACAGGCAAGGAGCGCCCATATGACCCCGACCTTCACCGACGCCGACATCCGCATCCTCGATTTCCCCGCCACGCCCGTCGCGCTGCTAGAGCATCGCGGCGAGCCGGCACGGATCGGCGACACCATCCGCCGCTTCATCGCCTGGCGGCGCGGCGCGGGCCTGACGCCGGACCGCAGCGCGACCTTCAACATCTTCCACGACGATCCCGATACCGTCCCCACCGAGAGATTCCGGATGGACATCTGCTGCTCGGCCGAACGCGTCGCACCCAATGACGCCGGCGTGATCGAGGGGCTGATCCCTGCAGGGCGCTGCGCGATGGTCCGGCTGACCGGATCGAGCGACGATCTCCGCCCCGCCGCGTCCTTCCTCTACGCCGACTGGCTGCCCCGCAGCGGCGAGGAGCTGCGCGACTTCCCGATGTTCGCCCAGCGCGTGTGCTTCTTCCCCGACGTGCCGGAAAGCGAAGCGGTGACGGACGTGTTCCTGCCGCTGCGGTAGCGTCGATCGATAGCCCAAACCGTCATCCCGGCCTTGGGCCGGGGTGACGAGAAGGCATGGGCCGATGGGTGCGGGAGTGGATAGGCCTCAACGCCCTACCCGCAGATGTGTGATGTCCTGCTTCAATCCATAGAGATGCGTCGCCCGGCCATTGCTCGCGGCGATGTCGGCGGTCACGCGCATCCATCGCAGCGTGCCGTCCGGCCGCACGATCTCCGCCTCGAAGGTGAAGCTGCCGCATTCGGCGATCGCCCGGCTGCGCAGCCGCCCGAGCAGCTCGCGCGACTCCTCGGTGTACATCTCTACGATCGCGCGCCGGTCGATCCGCGCGCCCGCATCGATGCCGAACAGCTCGTACACGCCCGGCGTCCAGCGCAGCGTGTCGTCCTTGAGGTCGCATTCCCAGGCCGCGGGCATGGGCGGCAGCACGCCCGCGCCATCCTCGATCGCGGCCGGCGCGAGCTCGAGCGCCCAGCGCATCGGCAGCCGCCCGACGATCGGCGGCGTGGCCCGCTCGATCCAGTGGCTCATGCCGCGACCTTCTCCGCACACCCCATCGCCCCGTCCTACTCCTCCCCCGGGGCATATCCAGCCGACACGAGCGGGGTGACGAGCCCGAAACCCGCCGCTATGGGCTGCCCGCATGACTGAGATCACCCCCGAGATCGTCGCCGAGCACGGCCTTTCCCCCGAGGAATATGCGCGCGTCCTGCACGCCCTGGGCCGCGAGCCCAATCTGACCGAGCTCGGCATCTTCTCGGTGATGTGGTCCGAGCATTGCAGCTACAAGTCCAGCCGCATCCACTTGAAGAAGCTCCCCACCACCGGCCCGCAGGTGATCTGCGGCCCGGGCGAGAATGCCGGCGTGGTCGACATCGGCGATGGCCAGGCGGCGATCTTCAAGATGGAGAGCCACAACCACCCCTCGTACATCGAGCCCTACCAGGGCGCGGCGACCGGGGTGGGCGGCATATTGCGCGACGTCTTCACCATGGGCGCGCGCCCGATCGCCAACATGAACGCGCTCCGCTTCGGCCGGCCGGACCATCCCAAGATGCGCCACCTGATCGCGGGCGTGGTCCATGGCATCGGCGGCTATGGCAATTGCGTCGGCGTGCCGACCGTGGGCGGCGAGACCAATTTCCACCGCGCCTATGACGGCAACATCCTCGTCAACGCGATGACCGTCGGCATCGCCGATACCGACAAGATCTTCTATTCGGCGGCCTCGGGCGTGGGCAATCCGATCGTCTATGTCGGCTCCAAGACCGGCCGCGACGGCATCCACGGCGCCACCATGGCCTCGGCCGATTTCGGCGAGGACTCGGAGGAGAAGCGCCCCACCGTCCAGGTCGGCGATCCCTTCACCGAGAAGCTGCTGATCGAGGCGTGCCTCGAGCTGATGGCATCGGACGCGATCGTCGCGATCCAGGACATGGGCGCGGCGGGGCTCACTTCCTCCTCGGTCGAGATGGCGTCGAAGGGCGGCGTCGGCATCGAGTTGGTCATGGACGACGTGCCCCAGCGCGAGACCGGCATGACGCCGTACGAGATGATGCTGAGCGAGAGCCAGGAGCGGATGCTCATGGTCTTGAAGCCCGGCCGCGAGGCGTTCGCGGAAGCCATCTTCCGCAAATGGGAGCTCGATTTCGCGGTGATCGGCCACGTCACCGACACCGGCCGGATGGTGCTCAAATGGAAGGGCGAGACGGTCGCCGACATCCCACTCGCCCCGCTCGCCGACGAGGCGCCGCTCTACGATCGGCCGCATGTCCCGACTCCCAAGCCGGCCGAGCTGGCCGACGTTCCCGAAAGCGCCGATCCCGCCGCGGACCTGCTCGCGCTGATGGGCACGCCCGACCTCGCCTCGCGCCGCTGGATCTGGGAGCAATATGACCACATGGTCGGCGCCGATACCGTCCAGCGCCCCGGCGGCGACGCCGCGGTGGTCCGCGTCCACGGCACCGACAAGGGCCTGGCGATCACCACCGACTGCACGCCGCGCTATTGCTTCGCCGACCCGGTCGAGGGCGGCAAGCAGGCCATTGCAGAGGCCTGGCGCAATCTCTCTGCGGTCGGCGCGACGCCGCTCGCCGTCACCAACTGCCTCAACTTCGCCAATCCGCAGCGTCCCGAGATCATGGGCCAGATCGTCGGCTGTCTCGAGGGCATGTCGGAGGCCTGCCGCGCGCTCGACTTCCCGATCGTCTCGGGCAACGTCTCGCTCTACAACGAATCGAAGGCGACCGGCGGCGGCTCGGCGATCCTCCCCACTCCCGCGATCGGCGCGATCGGCCTGCTCAAGGACTGGTCGAAGAGCTGCACCATCGCCTTCAAGGGCACCGGCGACATCATCATCGCGCTCGGCGAGCGCGGCGGCCATCTCGGCCAGTCGCTGTGGCTGCGCGAGCTGCACGGCCGCGAGGAAGGCCCGCCCCCCCCGGTCGACCTGATGATGGAGCGCCGCACCGGCGCCTTCGTCCGCTCGGCGATCGGCAGCGGCTGCATCACCGCCTGTCACGACGTGTCCGACGGCGGCCTCGCGGTCGCGGTCGCCGAGATGGCGCTCGCCTCCGGGATCGGCGCGATCCTCGACCAGCCCCAGCCCTTTGGCGTCGCCGGCAGCTTCTTCGGCGAGGACCAGGGGCTCTATGTCGTGACGGTGAGGGACGAATCGCTCGCCGACTTCCTCGTCGCCGCCGACCGGGCGGGCCTAGCCGCCGATCCGATCGGCCGCACGATCCGCGACCGGATCATCTTCGAGCTCGAGGAAGGCGATTTCTGCGTCGGGCTCGACGAGCTGCGCGCCGCGCACGAGGGCTTCTTCCCCGCGCTCATGGGCGAGGATGCCGCGCTGGCCTGACCTCCGTAGAATTGCGGAGGGTGGCCCCAACCCATTGTCGGAGCTAAAGTCTCCCGAGGGAGATGCTCGATGACCGCAGGCTATTCCGGCACGCCGCTCGCCCAGAAGCTCGGCCTCAAGCCGGGCATGCGCTGCTGGTTCCACGACATGCCCGACAGCGTCCGTGCCGAGATCGACCCCGAATCGCTCTCGGTCGAGGAGCAGCTGACTGCGTCGGACGGGCTGCAATGCGCGCATCTTTTCGTCACCGAGCGCGAGAAGCTCGAGCGCCAGCTCCACGCGCTGCGCCCGCTGATCGCCCCGAACGGGTTCGTCTGGGTCTCCTGGCCCAAAAAGGCCGCCAAGGTCGAAACCGACGTCACCGAGGACGTGATTCGCGACGTCGCGCTGCCCACCGGCCTGGTCGACATCAAGGTGTGTGCGGTCGACGAAACCTGGTCGGGCCTCAAGCTCGTGATCCGAAAGGAAAATCGCTGAGCCCTGTCCCAACCTTGATTCGTTTCCGCTCCGGGAACGTGCGATATCTGCATCTGGAAGCCGATGGACGAGCATGAATCACTTCCCTGGCCGGCCTATCCCCAACTGACCGACGCCGAGCGGGTCGACCGCGCCCGCGCCTTTCGCGAGAGCATGGTCACGCGCCGCAGCTGCCGCGCCTTCACCGACCGGCCGGTGCCGCGGGAGGTCATCGAGCAGGCGTTGATTGCCGCGGGATCGGCGCCGAGCGGGGCGAACCACCAGCCCTGGCATTTCTGCGTCGTCGAATCGGCCGAGGCCAAGACCGCGATCCGCGTCGCCGCCGAGGAGGAGGAGCGCGCCTTTTATGGCGGCCGGGCCCCGCGCGAATGGCTCGAGGCGCTGTGGCCGCTCGGCACTGGCTCGGACAAGCCCTATCTCGAAGTCGCACCGATCCTCATCGTCGTCTTCGCCCAGCGTTATGGCGGGATCGAGCCCGACGCGATGCAGCAGAATTATTATGTCACCGAAAGCGTGGGGATCGCCTGCGGGCTGCTGCTCGCGACGCTCCACCAGGCCGGGCTCGCCACGCTGGTGCACACGCCCAACCCGATGCGCTTCCTCAACCGCGTCTGCCGGCGGCCCGATCACGAGAAGCCGCTGATGCTGATCGCCGTCGGCCACGCCTCGCCCGACGCGACCGTACCCGCCCACGCGCTGCGCAAGAAGCCACTGGAGGAGATCGCCTCCTGGCTGTAGGGCGACCGGCACTTAGGCCCAAAAAGGTCGCATGGACTTCCTTCTTGTCACCCCGGACTTGTTCCGGGGTCCACCGGGAGGCAAGGACTGGACAAGAGGCTCTTGCGCGGCCGGCGAGGCTGAGTGGACCCGGGAACAAGTCCGGGGTGACGATGGAAATTGGGGATGCCGATCGCGAAATCCCGAATGTCGATTGGCCCTGAGCCTCGGCGCCCGACAGCATGGGTTCCTCCTATGCCGGAACCAGCCCCCCTCCCCACCGCCCGGGTCCCCGCGCCAGACATCGTTCGCGGCGTCGCAGTGATGGGCATCCTGCTGCTCAACATATTGAGCTTCGCCCTGCCCCAGGCCGCCTATGACAATCCGCGCGCCTATGGCGGCTGGCACGGCGCCGATCTCGCTGCCTGGGCCGTCAACTTCGTTCTGTTCGACGGCAAGATGCGCGGGCTCTTCTCCTTCCTGTTCGGCGCTTCGACACTGCTGGTGATCGAGCGCGCCGAGGCCGCCGGCCGCGATCCGGTGCTCGCCCATTACAGCCGCATGGCCTGGCTGCTCGTGTTCGGGCTCGCGCATCTCTGGCTGGTCTGGGAGGGCGACATCCTCGCCCATTATGCGATGATCGGCATGCTCGCCTTCGCGATGCGTGGGCTGCCGGTGCCGCGGCTGCTCGTGCTCGGCACGATGCTCGCGCTGCTCGGCGCGCTCGTCTTCGCCGCGATCCCGCTCGATATCGCCCAGATCCAGTCGGCCTCGCCGCGAACGGCCGAGCAAGCCCGGGCGCTGCACAACTACGCCATGGCTTTCGGCATTCCCGCCCCAGCCGATATCGCGCGCGAGATCGTCCAGCATCAGGGCAGCTATGCCGAGATCCTCCGCGACCGGCTGCGCGAGAGCCTCACCACTCCGATCAGGCTGCTGTTCCTGTTCGGCCCCGAGACGCTGGCCTATATGCTCTTCGGCATGACGGCGCTGCGCAGCGGCATGCTGCGCGGCGCATGGCCCCGGGCGCGCTACCGCCGCTGGCTGCTCGTCTGCTGGGGCATCGCCCTCCCCGCCTATGCCGCGCTCGCCCTCTACCTCGTCCATGCGCGCTTCGAGCTGCTTCCCGTCGCACTGGTGGTACTGCCCCTCGCCGCGCTGGTCCGCCCGGCGATGATTACGGGCTGGATCTGCCTGATCCTGCTGCTCGCCCGGCCCGGCGGCGCGCTCACGAGCAGGATCGCCGCCGCGGGACGAATGGCCTTCACCAACTATCTCGCGACCAGCCTGATCTGCACCACGCTCTTCTACGGCTATGGCCTCGGCTGGTACGGCCAGCTCTCGCGCTGGCAGCTCTACCCGATCGTTCTCGCCGTCTGGACGCTGATGCTGCTCTGGTCCAAGCCCTGGCTCGACCATTTCCGCTATGGCCCCTTCGAATGGCTGTGGCGCAGCCTCGCCCGCGGCCGCCCCCAGGCGCTCCGCGGGCCGGCCTCGGTATAAATGCGAATGCGTCGCAGGAGGCTTGCGAATCAGTCGCAATAGCCCTAGGTGCAGGAGACGAGTTGCGAGGGTCCGATGGTCGTCTGCGTCTGCAATGCAATCCGGGAACGTGACGTGCGCGAGGCCGCCCGCGGGGGCGCGACCAGCGCCTGCCAGGCCTATCGGGCGCTCGGCCGCCAGGCCAAATGCGGCCAATGCGTCCCCTTCGCGCGCGAGATCATCAACGAGGAACGCGCTGCTGCGTGACATTCGCAACAGCGAAAACCGCAGATTTCAGCCATTTTTTCCTGTCCATCGCAACAATCCGCGCCTATTCTCGCGCACCTGACTTCCTGAATGGGTGAGCGAACATGAAGGGCGATCCGAAGGTCCTCGACTATCTGAACGAGGTGCTCAAGAACGAGCTCACCGCGATCAACCAGTACTGGCTGCACTATCGCCTGCTCGACAATTGGGGCGTCAAGAAGCTCGCCGAGCTCGAGCGGCACGAATCGATCGACGAGATGAAGCACGCCGACAAGCTGGCCGAGCGCATCCTGTTCCTCGACGGCCTGCCCAATTTCCAGCTGCTCGGGCGGCTGCGCATCGGCGAGACGGTGGAGGAGATCCTCAAGGCCGATCTCGCGGTCGAGATGGAGGCGATCCCCGTGCTGCGTGACGCCATCCAGCATTGCGAGAGCGTGCGCGACTATGTCTCGCGCGACTTGTTCGCCGACATCCTCGAGAGCGAGGAGGAGCATGTCGATACGCTCGAGAAGCAGTTCGACATGATCGCGCGCATGGGGCTGGAGAATTACATCCAGCTCAACAGCGAGGCGGCGGAAGCGAGCTGAGCGCCCGCCTATCCCTTCAACGAATAGGAAGAAAAGCCGAGCCTCAGCCGGCGACCGAGCGGCGGCCGAAGGTGGGGCGACGCTCCACCAGCGGGTTCGATTCGCGCTCGAGCAGCTTCAGCGTTTCCTCGAACAGCGGGCGCAGCTTCACGACATGCTCGAGCACGCCTTCGGGCGTGTCGTGCCGCTCGACACAGGCGCGCGCCATCATCTCGATCGTCTCGGCGAGGTCGGCGAGCGGATCGGCGCCGAACTGACGCGCCTCGCCCTTCAGGGTATGCGCCGGGATCACCATCGCGGCGGCGTTGTTCGCGCGCATGGCCTCCTCGATCCGCGCGACCGACTTGACGCCGTCCTCCTGGAAATATCCCAGGATCCGGACGAAATTGGCGCCCAATTCCGCGCGTGCCTGCGAGAAATTGCTCCAGTTCACAAACGACTCTTGGCCAGTCATCGCGTTCATACCCCGAACTCCGCACCCCAGCGGTCCCGGACTCAGTCTAGGACGCTTGTGTAAACACCGAGTTGATTTGGGATGAGGATCGTTACGGAAGCGATTGGATTCATTCCCTGTCGCGATCGAACGGATTCTTCGGCGCGCGCAGCGTCAGCCGCACCGGCACCGCGCCGAAATCGAACTCGCGCCTGAGGCCGTTGATCAGGTAGCGCTGATAGCTGGTCGGCAGCAGATCGACGCGCGTGCCGAACAGCACGAAGCTCGGCGGACGTGTCTTGTTCTGGGTGACGTAGCGCGGCTTGATTCGCTTGCCGCCGGGTGCGGGCGGCGGATTGGCTTCGATCGCGCGCTCGAACCAGCGGTTGAGCTGGCCGGTCGAGACGCGGCGCGACCAGGCCTCGCGCGTCTCGAACGCCACGCGCATCATCACGTCGAGCCCCTTGCCGGTCACTGCGGACACGGTGAGCAGCGGCACGCCCTTGACTTGCGCCAGCCCCTCGTCGAGCGCCGCCTTCACGCCGTTGAACAGGCTGGAGGCGTTCTCGGCCACGTCCCATTTGTTCAGCACGATGATCAGCGCGCGGCCTTCCTGGAGCACGCGGTCGGCGATCTTGAGATCCTGCACCTCCAGCCCGCGCGTCGCGTCGAGCAGCAGCACCACCACTTCGGCGAAGTCGATCGAGCGCAGCGTGTCGGCGACCGAGAGCTTTTCGAGCTTCTCCTCGACCCGCGCCTTCTTGCGCAGCCCCGCCGTGTCGATCAGCCGGACGCGGCGAGGCTTCCCCTCGAAGTCCTCCCATTCCCAGTCGATCGCAATCGAATCGCGCGTGATCCCGGCCTCGGGGCCGGTGATCATCCGGTCCTCGCCGAGCAGCCGGTTGACCAGGGTCGACTTACCCGCATTGGGCCGGCCGACGATCGCCAGCTTGAGCGGCGCGTCGGGGTTCTCGGGATCGTCGTCCTCGACCTCGTCGTCCTCGCGCTCGAGATGCGGGAGCAGCGCCTCGAACAGGTCGGCGATGCCCTCGCCATGCTCGGCCGAGAGCTGGACCGGATCGCCGAGCCCCAGCGCCAGCGATTCGATCACGCCCACTTCGCCCGCACGCCCCTCGGCCTTGTTGGCGACGAGCACCACCGGCCGGTCGGTCGAGCGCAGCCAGCGCGCGATCTCCTCGTCGAGCGGCGTCACGCCCGCGCGCGCGTCGATCAGGAACAGCGCGACATCGGCGTCGCGCACCGCCGCCTCGGTCTGCGCGCGCATCCGGCCGGGAAGCGTCGCCGCGTCCTCGTCCTCGTATCCGGCGGTGTCGATCACGCGGAAGTCGAGCCCGAGCAGGCTCGCCTCGCCCTCCCGCCGATCGCGCGTCACACCGGGCTGGTCGTCGACCAGCGCGAGCTTCTTGCCGACCAGCCGGTTGAACAGCGTCGACTTGCCGACATTGGGTCGGCCGATGATGGCGACGGTGGGTAGGGGCATGGATTACCTAACTCCCCTCCCGCTTGCGGGAGGGGTCGGGGGAGGGGCTGGCACGAGCCCGAACTTGTCCGGCTACATGCCCTCCCCTAGCCCCTCCCGCAAGCGGGAGGGAGATTCAGGTCACTTGAACGCCGACAGCCGGCCCTTGTCGTCGAGGACGTAGAGCATGTTGTTCGCCACCACCGGCTGGAGCGAGATGCCGTCCTTGATCTCGAGGGTCGAGGTGATGCTGCCGTCGGTCGGCGAGGCGAAGACCAGCTCGCCGCGCGAATTGCCGAGGATCAGCTTGCCGCCCGCGAGCACCGGCCCCACCCAGGAGATCGGGTTCTTGGGCTTCTTCTCGTTCTTGTAGTGCTTGAGCTGGGCGATCCACCGCACCTTGCCGCTGGTGCGCGAGAGGCACATCAGCCGGGCGTCGTCGGTCACCACGAACAGCCACTCGCCCGCCACCCAGGGGGTCGAGATGCCGGCGATGTTCTGCTCCCACATGCGATTGCCGCTGGCGATGTCCATCGCCACCATGCGCCCGCCCTGGCCGACCGCGTAGACGCGGCCCTGGTCGATCACCGGCTCGGCGTCGATGTCCGAAAGCGACGAGACCGAGGTGGTGATGCTGGTGCGCGACAGGACGTCGCTCCACAGCGCGCGGCCATTCTCGTAGCGATAGGCGTTGAGCTCGCCCGACGAGAAGCCCGCGACCACCGTGCCCGAGGCCGAGGCCGGCGCCGCGACGCCGAACACGCCCTGCGATTCGAGGCTGGCGGAGGCGGTCCAGGCGACCTCGCCCTTCTCCTGGCTGAGCGCGAAGAGCTGGTTGTCCTGCGTCACCACATAGACGTTGCCGTTGGCGAGCGTCGGCGCGCCGCGGAGCGGGCCGCCGGGGCGTTGGCGCCAGATCTCGGTGCCGTCGGCGGCGTTGAGCGCCACCACGTCGCCCAGGCCGTTGGTGGCGAACAGCCGGTCGCCCTCGACGCTGACGCCGCCGCCGAAGCGCGCCGCCTTGTTGCCGTCGTCCTTCACCGTGGCCGCGCGCCACAGCTCGCTGCCGGTATCGGCGGCGAGCGCATGGACCACGGCATCGGTGTCGATCACGAACAGCTTGTTGCCCGCAATCACCGGCGAGGCGGCGAGCCGCTCGCGCTTCGAGGTCTTGGCGATCTCCTTCGACCAGACACGCGACGGCGCCGCGGCGAGCGCGAGATGGCCCATCGACTTCGACGCGCTGCCGCCCGGCTGGGTCCAGCTCTCGTTGGCCGCGGCCTCGGGCACCAGCACGTCGACCGACGCCAGCGTCTTGTCGGCAATGATGTCGTTCTCGGACATCAGGATGGGAACCCGCTCGCCGAGCACCGGCGTCTTCTTGCCGCTGCCCTTGAAGATCCCGCAGCCGCTCACCAACGCGAGCGCCGCGAGGGCCCCAGCCACCCTCAGCTTGTTGTTCATTGAGCCTGCTTTTCCTTCGACTGATCGAGGACGTCGACACCAAGCACGCCGGCCAGCTGAACCGCGCGTTGACGTATCGTCTCGGGGACATTCTCGCCGCCCTGCGCGATCTGCGCGAGCAGCTTGCCGGCCTCGGCGCGCTGGCCGAGCTTGAGCTTCGCCGCGGCCACCATCTCGCCCGCGGTGCCGAACCAGGGCGAGGCGGGCACGGCGAGGTCCTTCAATCGCGAGACGACCACTTCAGGCTTGAGCCCGTCGAATTCCGTCGCGGTCTGGCGGAGCAGCGCGAGCTCGCGGAAGGGCTTCGCATAGGCGCCGTTGTTCGCCACTTCGGCGAACTTGGCCGCGGCGCCCTTGGCGTCGTTCTTCTGCAGGAGCAGATTGCCCTGCACGATCCGCGACAGCGCGGCATAGCCGTTGGTGCCGGTGGCGGCGAGCTTGTCTAGCGCGGGGACCGCCTTGTCGGCCTGGCCCTCGTCGATCATGCGCAGCGCCGCATCGTAATCCTCGCCGCGCTTGCCCGCGACGCTGTCGCCGCGATGGTCGAGATAGAGCCAGACCGCGAACCCGATCAGCGCGAGCACCACCGCGCCGATGATCCAGCGGCCATAGTTGCGCCAGATGCCGAGCAGCTGCTCGCGGCGATATTCCTCGTCGACCTCGCGCAGAAAGGCTTCGTCAGTCGTGCCGGAGGGGGGAAGCGCCAAAATCTACTCCATGCGTCTCATGCGGCCGCGGAGCTTAGCCGCGGTTCGGTGGATTCGAAAGCCGCCCGTAGCCCCTCAGTCCCGCGGCGCATAGACCTGATCGGGTCCCGGGAAGGCGCGGGACCGGACATCCGCCGCATAGGTCTCAACCGCGGCGGAAATGCGGCCGGCGAGATCGTCGAACTTCTTCACGAAGCGGGGCGTCCGCTCGAACATGCCGAGCATGTCGTCGATCACGAGCACCTGGCCGTCGCATTCGGCCGAGGCGCCGATGCCGATCACCGGGCACGACACCGCGGCGGTGATCTCCTTCGCCAGCGGCTCGACCACCCCTTCGACCACCATCGAGAAGGCGCCCGCCGCGGCGATCGCCCGCGCGTCGTCGAGGATCTGGGCGTGCTCGGCGTTGGTCCGCCCGCGCGCGCCATAGCCGCCGAGCGCGTTGACCGCCTGCGGCGTCAGCCCGACATGGCCCATCACCGGGATGCCCCTGCGGGTGAGGAACTCGACCGTCGGCGCCATGGTCTCGCCGCCTTCCAGCTTGACGCCGGCGGCGCCGGTCTCGGCTAGCACGCGCGCGGCCGAATGGAAGGCCTGTTCGGGGCTCGCCTCGTAGCTGCCGAAGGGCATGTCGACGATCACCACCGAATGCCAGCTGCCGCGCACCACCGCGGCGCCGTGCGCGATCATCATGTCGAGCGTCACCGGCAGCGTCGAGGGCAGGCCGTAGATCACCTGGCCCAGGCTGTCACCGACCAGCAGCGCATCGCAATGCGGGTCGAGCAGCTGCGCCATCCGCGTCGTATAGGCGGTGAGCATCACGACCGGCTCCTTGCCCTTGCGGTCGCGGATCGCGGGGACGCTGAGCCGCTTCATCGGGGACGGAGTCGGATTGGCGCGGCTGGTGGCCGTGTCGAGAGTCAGATGCGACATGCCCGGGCTCTAGCCCCGCCCGGCGGCGCTTGCCAGCCCGGACCCATGGTAATGGCACAACTTCTTTACATCATGTTTTATATTCTCTACATCGAGTCGCGTATTGTAAACACGATGGGAGGGAAATTTGGCCTTCAAGGAGAAGATGGCGTGGCTCACGCTGGTGGCGATGGCGATCGCCTATGGCGTCTACTTCCCGCTGATGTTCCTGCGCGAGACACCGCCGACGCTGTTCGACATCCTCTGGACCTTCGGCGCCGTGGCGGGTGCCCAAGCAGTGGCGGTGATCGTCGCGAGCATCGTCATCGCGCTGTTCGCCGCGCGCGATGCCCAGGGCCGCCCCGACGAGCGCGACAGGGCGATCGCCCGGCGCGGGGCGACGGTCGGCTATTACGTGCTGATGGTGGGCACGATCCTGGTGGGCGTGGTGATGCCCTTCAGCGAGCCGGCGCCCCGGATCGTCAACACGGCGCTGCTCGCCATCGTGGTCGCCGAGGCCGTCCGCCTCGTCATCATCGTGACCAGTTACCGGCGAGGCTGGCATGGCTAAGGGGCGCGTCGTCAATCAGGTCCGCACGCTGCGCTTCCTCGCCGGGGAGATGACCCAAGCCGAACTCGGCGAGAGGATCGGCCTCACCCGCCAGACGGTCGCCGCGATCGAGCAGGGCAAATATTCGCCGACGCTCGAGGCGGCGTTCCGCATCGCGCGCGTGTTCGGCAAGCCGCTGGAGGAAGTGTTCCAGTGGGAGGAGGGGTGAGGCCCGCTACGCGATCCAGCCGCGCTTGCGCGCCGAGCTCGCCAGCCAGAGCTGGAACACCGCCATCGCGACGATGAAGGCCGGGAAGGGCACCGTCTCCGCCGCGCCCTTGTGGGCGAGAACGTCGGTCGCGAGGAAGACATAGCCGAACTGGACGACCACCGCGATCAGCGAGACCAGATACAGCGCCACCGCCCAGCGCGAGCGGAGCGCCAGCGCGATCGAGCCGAGCAGCCCCGCGCCCACCGCGACCGCATAGTCCCAGACGAACCAGCCCGGCAGCGCGGCATAATAGGCATAGTCCCAGTCGGTCGCCTGCGGGTGGATCTTCGGCCCATAGGCGATGTGCGCCCAGAGCGACGCGCAGCCCGCCAGTCCCCACAGGATCAACACCGCCACCAGAATGATGTACCAGCCCGGACGCTTCGCCATGTCATCCTCCCGCCTGTTTCCGTTACCGTAACGGAAACCAGGCCCGGTGGCTACAGCAGTGCCTTGGCGTAGATGTCGGGCTTGAAGCCGACCAGGATCCCGCCCGGATATTCTAGCACCGGCCGCTTGATCATCGAGGGCTGGTCCAGCATCAGCGCCATCGCCTTGGCAGCGTCGATTCCCTGCTTGTCGGCGTCGGGAAGCTTGCGGAAGGTGGTGCCGGAGCGGTTGAGCAGCGCCTCCCACCCGGCGATCTCGCTCCAGCGCGCCAGCCGCGCCGCGTCGATCCCCGCGGTCTTGTAGTCGTGGAAGGCATAGGCGACGCCATGCGTCTCGAGCCAGGCGCGCGCCTTCTTGATCGTGTCGCAATTCTTGATGCCGTACATGATCAACGCCATCCACAATCCTCCCGCAACGCGCCTCGCGCCGATCCATGGCGGCGGAGCGGCTTGCCGTCCAGTGCGCGCGGCGGCTTTTCGGCACGCCGCCGGCTGCTAGGGTGCGCACGAGGATTTGCCACGATCGAGGGCGCCCGCGTGAACACCGATCCTTCCCAAGGCTGGGAAAGCGTCGCCGAGCGGTTCATGACCGTCCGCTCCGGCATCGGCGCGTCGCTCGTGCGCGCCTGGGCACGCGACCATCTGCCGGAATCCGGTTCGGTGGTCGACGTTGGCTGCGGCTCGGGCGTGCCGATCGCGGAGGCGCTGATCGAGCAGGGCTTCGGGGTCTCGGGGATCGACGCCTCCCCCAGCCTGATCGCCGCGTTCCGCCGGCGGTTCCCCCGCGCACCCGCCGCATGCGAGACCGCGCAGGACAGCGCGTTCTTCCACCGCCGCTTTGACGGAGCCGTGGCGGTCGGCCTCCTGTTCCTGCTTCCGGAAGACGACCAGCGATGCGTGATCGGGCGGGTAGCGGGCGCGCTGGAGCCCGGAGGCCGCTTCCTGTTCAGCGCCCCGCGCGAGCGGTGCAAATGGCGGGACTTGCTGACCGGAAGACCATCGAGATCGCTCGGCGAGGAGGAATATGATCGGCTCCTCCGCGCATCGGGGCTGCGCCTGGCCGGCTGCCACGTCGACGAAGGCGAGAACCATTATTTCGACGCGGTCAAGCCGCCGTCATCCGCTATTCGCGGTTGAGGAAGCGGCCGAGCGTCACAACCCCCTGCCGCTCGAGCCCGAGCTTCGCGTAGAAGCCGAGCGCCGCCTCATTGTCCTCGCGCGCCATCAGCTGGATCTTGGGGCAGCCGCGCGCGCCGAGCCACCCCTCGGCCGCCGCCATCAGCGCCCGGCCGAGCCCCGCGCCGCGGCTCCCCGGCGCGACCGCGAGATAATAGACCCAGCCGCGATGCCCGTCGTCGCCGACCATAACGCTGCCCTGCACGCCCTCCGCCGCGGCTACCAGCACCGTCGAGCTCGCCCCCTCGACCGCGCGCGCGAAGTCCCGCGCGGGATCGTTCCACGGGCGGGTCAGCCCGCAGGCGTGCCAGAGCGCGATCACTGCCTCCGCCTCGTCGGCGCGCGCCGGCCGGATCATGCCGCGCGCGCCCGGATGCGCCACAGGGTGAGCACGCCGATCAGCATCCACACGACGTTGAGCGTCGCCGAGGGAATCGCGCCGTTCGCGCCGCTGTTGATCACGAAGCAGGCCGCGCCGACGACATTCATCCATTGATAGGACCGCGACTGCCCGTCGAGCCGGCCCGACGAAAGCAGCAGATAGGCGATCAGAATCAGCCCCGCGCCGGTCCAGCCGACGATCTCGATCAGCAATTTTCCCCAGGTCATCGCGCGATGCAGGTAACACCCGCCCAGAGATTGGTCACCTTGCCGTCGGGCCCCGGCGAGCTCAGCAGGCCCGACATCCCGCCGATCGTGAATTCATGGCCGATCGTCGTCTCCTCGACGGTGACCTCGCCGGCGGCCTCGAGCGCCTTGCGCGTCGCGCCGATGCCGATGCCGTTGCCCGTCGTGAACTTGGCGCCTTCCCCGTCCAGGTCCCAGCCGACGAAGCGGTCGTCCTGGAAATAGAGCGACAGCCCCTCGCGGAAGGCGGCATGGTCGAGCGCCCCCGCGCCGCATTCGCGGCTGGAGGCCTGCTCGATCGGATTGCCCAGCACCGCCGACAGCATCCGGATCGCCGCCGCTTTCTCGGTCGCGAAGCCGACATGGCGCGACGATCCGTTGGGCAGCACCAAGGTCAGCTCGTCGGGCGCGAGATTGACCGCCGCACCCGCCGCCTCCGTGGCGTTGGACGCATTGGCTTCGGCGGGGTTCGCTTCGGGCGGCACGATGATCTCGGTCGCATTCGCCGCTATGCCGCTGTTCTGGACCGCGTTCGACACAGGCTCGGGCGCGCAGCCGGCGAGCAGGCTCAGCACGGCGATTCCAGTCATCGGCTTGATCATGACGATTCCCCCTGCCCGTTCAGCGCCTTGTCCCACTTTCGCCGCACCGCCGCAATCGCCGATCGGGCGGATCAGGCGAGCTGCGCGATTTCGGCGCGGCGGAAGCAGGCGACCGCATGATCGTTGACGATCCCCACCGCCTGCAGCCAGGCATAGACGATCGTCGGCCCGACGAACTTGAACCCACGCCGCTTCAATTCCTTCGAGACCGTCTCCGAGAGCGGCGAGGATGCGACCAGGCCGTGGCCGTCGCCGGTCACCACCTTGCCTTCGGTGAACGACCAGCAGAAGTCGGCGAAGTCCTCGCCGCGCGCCTTCATGTCGCACCAGATCCGCGCGCCCTTGATCGTCGCTTCGATCTTGGCGCGGGCGCGAACGATGCCCGGATCGCCCATCAGCCGCTCGACGTCGGCCGGGCCGAACGCCGCCACCTTCTCGGGGTCGAAGCCGGCGAAGGCCGCGCGGAATCCCTCCCGCTTGCGCAGGATCACGATCCAGGCGAGCCCGGCCTGAAAGCCCTCGAGCATCAGCGTTTCCCACAGCATCCGCGGGTCGCGCTCGGGCACGCCCCATTCGCGATCATGATAGTCCCGCATCAGCGGGTCGCCTTCGGCCCAAGCGCAGCGTATCGTCATGCCTGGCCTGATCGCGCGGAATTTTTCGGGGCGGAAGAAAAAAATTCTCACGTCTTGTCGAATCCGCCTGAGCCCGTTCGTCGAGGGTGCAGGAGACCGAGGGGGTCTCCGCTGAAAGAGGAGATGAACAATGCGTGTGATGGTGATGGTCAAGGCGACGGAAGACAGCGAAGCGGGCGTCATGCCCCCGGCCGAGCTGTTCGAGGCGATGGGCAAGTACAATGAGGAGCTGGTCAAGGCCGGCATCATGCTGAGCGGCGACGGCCTCAAGCCCTCGTCGAATGGCAAGCGCATCGCGTTCGACGGTCCGAACCGCTCGGTGATCGACGGCCCCTTCGCCGAGACCCGCGAGCTCGTCGCCGGCTTCTGGATCTGGGAAGTCAAGGACATGGACGAGGCGATCGCCTGGGCCAAGCGCTGCCCCAACCCGATGCCCGGCCCGAGCGAGCTCGAGATCCGCCCCTTCTACGAGATGGAGGATTTCGGCGAGGCGCTGTCGCCCGAGGCCGAGGCGATCCACGATCGCGTCCGCGAGCAGCTCGAGAACCGCTAAGGGGCTTCCGGTCGCCGCCCGCTTTCCCTAGTCGGGGAGCGTGGCGGCGACCGAAACCCAGCGGGCGATCGAGACGGTCTTCCGGATCGAGCAGGCCAGGCTCATCGCGGGCCTGGCGCGGATGACGCGTGACGTCGACCGGGCCGAGGAGCTGGCGCAGGACGCGCTGGTGACCGCGCTCGCCGAATGGCCGGCGAGCGGAATCCCGCGCAATCCCGGCGCCTGGCTGATGGCCGCGGCCAAGCGCCGCGCGATCGACGGGATCCGCCGCGCCAAGATGCTCGACCGCAAGCATGCCGAGATCGCCCGGGACCTCGAGGACGAACGCGATACCAGCGTCGAGGATCTGGAAGCCGCGATGGACGACGATATCGGCGATCCGCTGCTCGGGCTGATCTTCACGGCCTGCCACCCCTTGCTCTCGGCGGAGGCGCGCGCGGCGCTCACCCTGCGCCTGGTCGGTGGGCTCACCACCGAGGAGATCGCGCGCGCCTTCCTCTCGAACGAGCCGACGATCGCCCAGCGCATCGTCCGCGCCAAGAAGACGATCGGCAATGCAGGCCTCGCCTTCGAAGTGCCGCGCGGGCGCGAGCGCGCGCCGCGCCTCGCCTCGGTGCTCGAAGTCGTCTACCTGATCTTCAACGAAGGCTATGCCGCCACCGTGGGCGACGACCTGGTCCGTCCCGCGCTCTGTGCCGAGGCGCAGCGGCTCGGCCGCATCCTCGCCGGTCTCGCGCCCGAGGAACCCGAAGTGTTCGGCCTGCTCGCGCTCATGGAGATCCAGGCCTCGCGCCTCGCCGCACGCCAGGGACCCGATGGCGGCTTCGTGCCGATCACCGAGCAGAACCGCGCGCGCTGGGACCGGCTGCTGATCCGCCGCGGCCTCGCCGCGCTCGAACGCGCCGAGGCGCTCGCCGTACAGCTGGGGGCGCCCGACGGGCCCTATGCGCTCCAGGCCGCGCTCGCCGCCTGCCACGCCCGCGCGGCGCGCGCCGAGGATACCGACTGGCGGCGAATCGCCGCGCTCTACGACCGGCTCGGCGAGGTGATGCCCTCCCCGGTGGTCGACTTGAACCGCGCGGTCGCCCACAGCATGGCCTATGGCCCCGAGGCCGGGCTCGTGCTGGTCGACGCGATCGCCGAGGCCGCCGCGCTCCGCAACTACGCCCCGCTCCCCGCCGCCCGCGCCGACTTCCTCTTCCGTGCCGGAAAGAAGAACGAGGCGCGCAGCGAATTCCTCCGCGCCGCCGATCTCACCCGCAACGAGCGCGAGAAAGCCTGGCTGCTCGCGCGCGCGGCGGCGTGCGGCGGTTGAGACGCTTTCAGCGGCGCTATCGAGGCCGCGGCGCCGGACGGCTCAGGATGAAGGCCGCGCAACCCGCCATCGCCAGGCCGACGATCAGGTCGACCATCAGGCCCGGCCGCGCGCCCCACCAGAACAGCGCATAGCCGAGCGCGATGCCGGCGCACGCCATCGCCTTGGCACGCGGCCCGATCGCACCGTCGTCGCGCCAGGCCCGCAGCGGCGGCCCGAACCGCGGATGGCCGAGCAGCCAGGCCTCGAGCCGCGGCGACGAACGCGCGAAGCAGCCGGCGGCGAGGATCAGGAAGATCGTCGTGGGCATCAGCGGCAGCAGCGCGCCGATGAAGCCGAGCAGCACGAACAGCCAGCCCAGCGCAAGCCACAGCGGCCGCGAGACGCGACCGGCGCGCCGGCTCCTCCGCTCAGGCGAAGGCGGCATCGGCCGGTCCCCGGATGCCGGCATCGAGCCCCGGCGCGGGGGCGGTCACTAAGGCCGGGAATAGCATCTGCACCATGGGATCAAGCTAGGACACATCGATGCCGCGATGGAACCGATATCGCCAAGCTAGGCTATCGCCGCCGTTCCCCTACTCCCACTCGATCGTCCCCGGCGGCTTCGACGTATAGTCGTACACCACGCGGTTCACGCCCCGCACTTCGTTGACGATCCGCGTCGCCACGCGCGCCAGGAAATCGCCCGGGAAATGGAATACCGCCGCGGTCATGCCGTCGGTCGAAGTCACCGCGCGCAGCGCGAGCACCGAATCATAGGTCCGCCCGTCGCCCATCACGCCGACGGTGCGCACCGGCAACAGCACCGCGAAGGCCTGCCAGATCGCGTCGTAGAGCCCGGCGTTACGGATCTCCTCGAGATAGATCGCGTCGGCCTTGCGGAGGATGTCGCAGCGCTCCTTGGTCACTTCGCCCGGGATGCGGATCGCGAGGCCGGGCCCCGGGAACGGATGCCGCCCCACGAACGCGTCGGGCAGCCCCAGCTCGCGGCCCAGCGCGCGGACCTCGTCCTTGAACAATTCCCGGAGCGGCTCAACGAGCTTCATGTTCATCCGCTCGGGCAGGCCGCCGACATTATGGTGGCTCTTGATCGTCACCGAAGGCCCGCCGGTGAAGGACACAGACTCGATCACGTCGGGATAGAGCGTCCCCTGCGCCAGGAAAGCCGCGCCGCCGATCTTCTTCGCTTCATCCTCGAACACGTCGATGAAGGTCTTGCCGATGAACTTGCGCTTGGCTTCGGGATCGGTGACCCCCGCGAGCCCGCTCAGGAACAGGGTCTCGGCGTTCACATGGACGAGCGGGATGTTGTAGTGCCCGCGGAACAGGCTCACCACCTGGTCCGCCTCGCCCGCGCGCATCAGGCCATGGTCGACGAAGACGCAGGTCAGCTGATCGCCGATCGCCTCGTGGATCAGCACCGCCGCGACTGCGCTGTCGACGCCGCCAAGATCGCCGAGATCCGCGAGCAGGTCGGCACGGGCAAGGTTATCTGC
>CBIFVW010000024.1:0-21859 GCA_966186155.1 uncultured Sphingomonas sp. | reverse complement strand
GCGCTGCTCCAGCCGGTGGCCCCGCCCGATACGCCGCTCTACCAGCCGGGCGTGCCGGTCTACGAGGCCTATGGCCAGACGTTGCTCGCATTGAGCGACATCGGCACGATGCAGGAGCGCACCGGCAACCGCCAATGGGCAGGGGGTGCCGCCAAGTCGTTCGGCATCTGGGGCCGGATGGAATCGAAGCGCGCGCGGCCCAATGCGGTGGCCTCGACCAGCCTCGGCGACGTCAATGTCGACAGCTGGAAGCTCGAGCTCGGCGCCGACCAGGTGCTGAGCGAGCGCAGCGACGGCGCGAGCCTCGTGATCGGCGTGATCGGCGGCTATGGCGAGGCCGATGCGAGCATCGGCTCGGTGTTCGGCAACGGCAGCATCAAGACCAAGGGCTATAGCGCCGGCGCCACCATGAGCTGGTTCGGGCCACAGGGCTTCTATGTCGACGGGCGCGCGCAGCTGACCTGGTTCGACACCAGGCTCAAGTCGAGCGTGCTCGGCAAGCTCGCGGGCGGCAATGACGGCACCGGCCAGGCATACAGCCTGGAGGTCGGCAAGCGCGCCC
This sequence comes from uncultured Sphingomonas sp., assembly GCA_966186155.1. Taxonomy (GTDB): domain Bacteria; phylum Pseudomonadota; class Alphaproteobacteria; order Sphingomonadales; family Sphingomonadaceae; genus Sphingomonas. The sequence continues at coordinate 21,297 of CBIFVW010000024.1, read as the reverse complement.
CGATCGGCGGCAGCCTGTCGGTCACGCCGCAGATCCAGACGGTCTATTCGACGGTGTCGTTCGACGGGTTCACGGACCCGAACGGCGCCTCGGTGTCGTCACGGCTTGGCGACAGCCTCCGGACGCGCTGGGGGCTCTCGATCGACCGGCAGGACGCGGCCAGCCATCTCTATGCGGTCGGCAATCTCAGCTATGAATGGCTCGACGGCACCGTCACGGACGTGTCGGGCACGCCGATCGCGCGCGAGAACCACCGCCTCTGGGGCGAGCTGGGCCTAGGCGGCAGCGTCACGCTGGGCGGCCGCCTCGTCCTCTACAGCGAAGTCTCGGGCAACACCGCGCTCAACGACTTCGGCAAGAGCTACAGCCTGAAGGGAGTGGCCGGGCTCCGGCTCGCTTTCTGACGGCTGGGGCCGGCTCGCCCCCCTTGATCCCCCAATCAAGAGAGCCGGCCCGAAGCTTGCGGCGTCTGGTCCGCGGCGCGGGGACGCCGCCCCTAGCGTCCTGGACCGTCGAGGACGAGCAGGGTGACGCCCTGCCGGCGCAGGGTCAGGTCCAGGCTCGCTCGTCCGCCGCGGACCGTAACGGCACGGACGGGACCCGCCGGCTCGAGCTGCGACGCCTTCTCCAGCGCGGCATATTGCGTCGCGTCGGGCGATTGCGGGGACTCCATCGCCTTCCACGCGCCGAACGCGTTGGCGTGGTCCGCGTCGACCAGCCATTGGGTGAGCTCGAGGCTTCTGCCCGGGCCCAGCCCCGTAAGGTTCAGGCGGATGGCGGCGTCGGGCCCGGGAAGATCGTCGTCATGATAATGCCAGACGAGGATCGCCAGCCTCCCGTCCGCGGACCGGGTGGCGATCGTGCCGATGTCCGGGGCGCCGCGCACGCCCTCCGCCAGCATCGCGGCGAGCGGGACCTGGCCGCTGCTCCGCGCCGCGATCCGCGTGCCGCCGAGCCTGGCGAACAGGCGGAATATGTTGAGCACCGGCAAGTCGATCCCGTTGGTCGCGAGCTGGCGATAGCCCGCGAACCAGGACTGGTCCTCAAAGGTGAAGGCCCAGGTGAGCGCGCCCTCGAGGTTCACCTTGTGCTGGTCGGCAAGCTCCCAGATCCGCGCGAAGCTCGCCGCGGTGTAGCTCGAATACATGGTGCCGTTGCGATAGGCGTTCTGCGGACCCGGACACGCGGCGCAGCCCTCGGGGTCGCTCTCGCCGATGACGATCGGCTTGTCCTTGAGCTCGGGAACGGCGGCGATCTTGGCGAAGCCGTTGCTCACGCCCTTCAAATGCGTCGCGATCCCCATGCGGACATGGCCGTCGACGAAGCTCGGCTGCCCCTTGGCGTGGAAGGCGAGGAAGTCGGTGGGGGTGCCGGTTCCGCCAGTCGCGTGGTTGGTGCCCCGCGCGACATGGGCAAGGAACTGGTCCATGAACACGCCGCCCGATCCCGCCACATCGGGCCCGCCCACGCGCGCGGTCGGCAGCGCCCGGCGCACGGCATCGACCGCATAGTCGTGGAGCTTGTCGAACTCCTCCTGCGTCCCCGTCCAATAGGTGGGGCCGTTGGGCTCGTTCCAGACCTCGAAATACCAGCTCTCGACCTCTTCGCGGCCGTAGCGCTCGACATTGTGCCTGGTCCATCGATAGACGAGCTCGGCCCATTTGGCATAATCCCTGGGCGGCGCGTTCCATGCCCCGGCGATGAGGTTGTAGGCGAAGCCGGGCCGCCAGCCGTGCTGATAGGGCGTGCCCGGCGGCGCCGAGGACAGGGCCTCGGGCATGAAGCCGATCTGCAGATAGGGCCTGACGCCGCGCGCGCGATAGGTGTCGATGATCCGGTCGACGACGGTCCAGTCATAGACGGGCTTGCCGTCGGCATCCTCGGTATAGACGTTGGTGCTGCCCCATTTGAACGCAGGCGTGCCGTCGCCCGTGTTGAGCAGGTTGTGCGCGCGGAAATAGACGGCGTCCGGCCTCAGCGCGCCGAGATGCGCGAGCAGCTTCCGGCCGTCCTTCATCGTCGCGTAATTGGGCTCGTCGGCGCCGAAGAAGCGCCAGATGGGCTTGAGCGGCCCGCGCGACACGCCGGCATCGACATCGATGGTCACCGATATGCTCGCCGGCGCGGTGGCCGGGGCCGCAGCCTGAGGTGGAGCCGCCGCCTGCGGGAGCGCCGGGCTGGCCAGCAAGACGATCGCCGCAACACCGCTCGCGATACGCGCGATTCCCCGCATCCCTTCCTCCCTGTCGGCCGTCCCGTGCCGCAACGGCTTTTGTAGGACTAATTAGCGGGTTCGGGTTTGGCTAGGTTCGTCGCGAAATTGGATGCCGTGCGTCGCGGCCGAGCGGGACGATGTTCCGGCCCTGGGGCGGCCGGTGGTGGTGGGTCCGCCGGGATTCGAACCCGGGACCTCTCGATTAAAAGTCGCTTGCTCTACCGACTGAGCTACGGACCCACGCCGCCCGCCCCTAGGCGCGGGGGCGGGGCGGGTCAACCGCCGCCGGGCGCGAGGCGCGTCACTTGGATGTGCGCCACCTGCCACTTGCCGTCGCGCTTGCGGAACGTGTCGGCGAAGCGCAGCCGGACCGAGAAGCGCTGCCCGCCCGAGGTGCCGCTCAGCACCGTCTCGGCATTGGCGATCCCGGCATCGGGGCCGAGCGGCACGATCACGCGGTCGACCAGCACGATCGGATCGTAGCGGTCGCCGGGCGTCATCCAGCCGGCGATGAACGCCTGCTTGTCCTGCCGCTTGCCCGACGGATCGATATAGACGAGGTCGTCGGCCACCATCCGCTCGAGCGCGGCGCGGTCCTGGCGGAGCTGGGCCTGGTCGAAGGCGTCGGCGAAGGCGACCATCGTCGGATCCGGGCCCGACAGCGCCAGCGCCAATATGGTCCACAGGGTCATGGCTTCCTCCTCAGTCGCGCCGCGAGCTGGCGCACGCTAAGCCCGGTCACCGGATCGCGCCAGCCCGGGGCGACCGCTGCCAATGGACGCAGCACGAAGTCGCGTGTGCGGAAATGGCGGTGGGGCACGATCAATCCGGGCGAGCCCCAGCTCCCGCCCGACCAGAGCACGATGTCGAGATCGATCACCCGCGCCCCCCAGACGCGCCCGCGCCGCCGCCCGAAACCGCGCTCGATCGCCTTGAGGCGGCGGAGCAATACGGGCGGCGGCTCGTCGGTCTCGAGAATCGCGACCGCATTGGCGAAGCGCCGCTTGGACGGGCCGAGCGGTGGGGTGCGCAAGATCGGGGACGCCGCGGTCACACGGCCCAGCGCCGCGATCGCCGCCGTCACCTCGCGCTCGGGCGCTCCGTGGCGGCCCGGCCGGTTCGATCCGATCGCGATGGCGTAGCTTGTCGTCCCCACGTCCCGCGGCCTATCGCGGAGCCATGCCCGCGCCAAGCCCCGAACCCAGCCCCGGCCCCGGGCGCGATTGCCCGCACTGCCCCCGGCTGGTCGCGCTCCGGGCCGAGCTGCGCGCCGCGCATCCCGATTGGTGGAACGCGCCGGTGCCCGCGCTCGGCGATCCGGACGCGCGGATCGCGATCATCGGCCTCGCGCCCGGCAGGCACGGCGCCAATCGCACCGGCCGCGCCTTCACCGGCGACGCCTCGGGGGACCTGCTCTTCGCCACGCTGGAGAAGCTGGGGCTCGCCGAGGCGGGCGAGCCCAGGGGCATCGTCATCCTCAACGCGGTCCGCTGCCTGCCGCCGGAGAACAAGCCCGATCCGGCCGAGGTCCATGCCTGCCGCCCCTTCCTCGCCGCCGAGCTCCGCGCGCCCGTGGTGGTCGCCCTGGGCCAGATCGCGCACCAGTCGGCGGTCAAGGCGATGGGCGGCAAGCTCCCCAAGGCGCGCTTCGCCCATGGCGCCGAGCATCGCCTCCCCAGGGGCCAGTTGCTGATCGATAGCTATCACTGCTCGCGCTACAACCAGAACACCGGCCGGCTGACCCCCGCGATGCTGGAGGCGGTGTTCGCGCGGGCAGTGGTACTCGCGTCGGGCCTATAAGCTGCTATGATGCGTAACGTCAGCAAGGAGATGCGCATGCGGTTCGTCGTGCTCGCCCTCGTTCTGCTCCCCGCTCCCGCGCTCGCCGAGGAGCGCGATCCGCCCGCGCCGATCGCGGCCGCGCCCAAGTGCCACAACGCCGAGGCACAGCTCGCCGGCAAGCAGCCGCAGAGCCTCCGCCCCCGCACGCTCGCCGATCAGCCACTCGCCGGCCAATACAAGACGGTGCTCCGCCTCGAGAATGGCTGCGACGTGCCGGTGAAGATCCGCGACGATGTCGGGACCGAGCAGCGCTAGATCCGCGTCGGGGATCGAGATTCGTCCCATCGTCTATGAGGCCGCTTCCTTCGCGCCGCTGCTCGCGGAGGCGCGCGCGGCCGGCTTGTCGTTCATGGATCGGCTGCGCGACGAATGGCTGAGCGGCGCGCTATGCTTCGATCGGCCGGGCGAGCTCTATCTCGGCGCATGGGAGGAAGACCGGCTGCTCGGCACCGGCGGGCTGTCGCTCGATCCCTACGAGCCCCTGCCCGGGCTGGCGCGGGTGCGGCACGTCTATGTGCTGGCAGGCGCGCGACGGCGTGGCATCGGGAGCAGGTTGATGGCGAACCTGCTCGATCATGGCGGGCGCCATTTTTCCTTGGTCCGGCTCCGCACGCACAATCCCGACGCGGCGCGAATGTACGAGCGATTGGGTTTCGCGCCGAGCGACCTGCCCGGCGAGACCCATCGGCTCAGCCTCTAGCCCCTAGATATCCTGCACCAGCCGCCCGTAAAGTTCGGGCCGGCGGTCGCGGAAGAAGCCGAAGGCGGCGCGGTGGCGCTTCACGCGGTCGAGGTCCAGCGCCGCGACGATCACGCCTTCCTCCTCGCGGCCCAATTCGGCGAGGATGTCGCCGCGCTCGTCGGCGATGAAGCTGGTGCCGTAGAAGGTCTGGTCATGCTCGGTCCCGACACGGTTGGCGGCGACCACCGGCACGACGTTCGACACCGCATGCCCCACCATCGCGCGCCGCCACAGCCGCGCGGTGTCGAGGCTCTCGTCGTGCGGCTCGCTGCCGATCGCGGTCGGGTAGAACAGGATCTCGGCGCCCATCAGCATCATCGCGCGCGCGGTCTCGGGATACCATTGGTCCCAGCACACGCCGACGCCGAGCCGCGTCCGCGCCGGGCCGTCCCACACCTTGAAGCCGGTGTTGCCGGGGCGGAAATAGAATTTCTCCTCATAGCCCGGCCCGTCGGGGATGTGGCTCTTGCGATAGACGCCCGCGACCCTGCCGTCGGGGCCGATCATCGCGAGGCTGTTGTAATGATGCGGCCCGTCCGCCTCGAAGAAGCTGGTCGGGATGTGGATGCGGAGCTCGGCGGCGAGCGCCTGCATCGCGAGCACTGCCTTGTGCTCGGCCGTGGGCTTCGCATTGGCGAAGAGGTCCTCGTCCTCGACGCGGCAGAAATACTCGCCTTCGAACAATTCGGGCGGCAGCACCACTTGGGCGCCCCGCGCCGCCGCCTCGCGGACGAGCCGCGACACGTTCGCGATGTTCGCGTCGATGTCGTTCGAGAAGGCGAGCTGCAGCGCGGCGACGGTGATCTCGGTCATGCGCGGCCATGTAGTGCGACATTGCATCGAGCGCCATGCCAATCCTCCCCCGGAGGGGGAGGGGGACCGCCGAGCGAAGCTCGGTGGTGGAGGGGTAGTTTCAGCAGGCGACGTCGCAAGTGGAGAATACCCCTCCACCAGCCTGCGGCTGGTCCCCCTCCCCCTCCGGGGGAGGATCGGATAAGGCGTCATCGATGCTCTCGCGCCCCCTGCTCACCGCGCTCGTCACGGGCGTGCTCTCCGCAACCGGCTTCGCCCCGCTCGATTGGTGGCCGCTGACGCTCGTCTGCCTCGCGGTGCTGCTCCACCTCGGCTGGCACGCGCCGAGCCTCAAGGGCGCGCTGCTGCGCGGTTGGATGTTCGGCGTCGGGCATTTCACGCTCGGCAACAACTGGATCCAGCACGCCTTCGACTTCCAGGGCAAGATGCCGCCGGTGCTCGGCTATTTCGCCGTGCTGCTGCTCGCGCTCTATCTCGCCGTCTATCCGGCGATCGCGATGGGTCTCGCCTGGCGCTTCGCCCGATCCGTGAAGCAGCGCTGGAACGAGCCGGACCTCGCCTATGTCCTCGCCGCCGCCGCCGCCTGGATCGCGTCGGAATATCTGCGCGGGACGATGTTCACCGGCTATCCGTGGAACCCGATCGGAGTGATCTGGGTGCCGACGCCGGTCGCGCAGCTCGCCGCCTGGATCGGCACCTATGCGCTGTCGGGCTTGACGGTCCTCGTCGCCGGCCTGCTCTTCCTCGCCGCCCGCTATCACTATCGTCCGCTGCTGATGGGCGCGCCGCTGCTGGCCGTGCTCGCGCTGCTCGCCACTCCTTTCGAGGCCGCTGCGCCCGACGCCGGCACGCACGTCCGCGTCGTCCAGCCCAATATCGGCCAGGACGCAGTCGCCGACCCGCTCTATCCGCACCGCGTGCTCGCCAAGCTGGTCGAGTGGAGCGGCCAGCCGGGGCCGATACCGCGGCTGCTCGTCTGGCCCGAGGGCATGGTCAATTTCTACGTCGAGGACGGCTATCCGCAGCGCTTCTATCGCGACGGCGATCCGCGCTGGGTGCGCGGGCGGATCGGCGGCCTGCTCGGGCCCAGGGACCGGGCGATGATCGGCGGCAACGCGCTGTTCTTCGAAGGTGACCGGCTCGCCGGCGCGGGCAATTCGGTGTGGACGATCGATCCCGCCGGCATGCTCGGCCATCGCTATGACAAGGCGCACCTCGTTCCCTATGGCGAGTATCTGCCGATGCGCGACCTGCTCGCCCCGCTCGGTCTGGCGCGGCTGGTGATGGGGGACATCGACTTCATCCCCGGCCCGGGCCCGCGCACGCTGCCGGTCGGCGGCTTCGGCAAGGCCGGCGTGGCGATCTGCTACGAGATCATCTTCTCGGGCTCGATCGTCGACCGCGCGCATCGGCCCGACTTCCTCTTCAACCCGTCGAACGACGCCTGGTTCGGCAGCTGGGGCCCGGTCCAGCATCTCGCCCAGGCGCGGCTGCGCGCGATCGAGGAGGGGTTGCCCATCCTGCGCGCCACGCCCACCGGCGTCTCGGCGGTGATCGACGGCCATGGCCGACTGCTCGGCACGGTGCCCGCGGGGCAGGAGGGCGCGGTCGAGGTGCCGCTGCCGCGCGCGCTCGCGCCGACGCCCTTCTCGCGCTTCGGCAACTGGCTCGCGCTCGTCGCCACGCTGGCCTTCGTCGTGTTGGCGATTGCCATAAGGCGCGCCGCCCGCTAGGGGCCGATATAAGGAAAGCTTTATATGGGCATGGCAACGGCCCGGCTCTCCTCCCATTTCAGAGGAAAATCATGCGTTCCAACTATCTCTTCACGTCCGAATCGGTCTCGGAAGGCCATCCCGACAAGGTCGCCGACCAGATTAGCGACGCCATCGTCGATCTGTTCCTGTCCAAGGACCCCGAAGCGCGCATCGCCTGCGAGACGCTGACCACGACCCAGCTCGTCGTTCTCGCCGGCGAGATCCGCGGCAAGGGCATCATGGACACCGAGGGCAACTGGGCCCCGGGCGTCCAGGAGGAAGTCGAGCGGACCGTCCGCGAGACCGTCAAGCGGATCGGCTACGAGCAGTCCGGCTTCCACTGGGAGACGCTGCGCTTCGAGAACAACCTGCATCCGCAGTCGGCGCACATCGCGCAGGGCGTCGACGCCGCCGGCAACAAGGACGAAGGCGCGGGCGACCAGGGCATCATGTTCGGCTTCGCCTGCGACGAGACGCCGGACCTGATGCCGGCGACGCTCGACTACAGCCACAAGATCCTCGAGCGCATGGCCGCCGATCGCCATTCGGGCGCGGCGCCGTTCCTCGAGCCCGACGCCAAGAGCCAGGTCACGCTCAAGTTCGAGAACGGCAAGCCGGTCGCCGCGACTGCGATCGTCGTCTCGACGCAGCACGCCAAGGGCTATGACGCGGGCGACAAGGAAGCCGAGCTCCACAATTACGTGAAGAAGGTCGTCGCCGACATCTTGCCGGCGAGCCTGCTCTCGGATGCGACCGAATATCACATCAACCCGACCGGCTCGTTCGAGATCGGCGGCCCCGACGGCGATGCCGGTCTCACCGGCCGCAAGATCATCGTCGACACCTATGGCGGCGCGGCGCCGCACGGCGGCGGCGCCTTTTCGGGCAAGGACCCGACCAAGGTCGACCGTTCGGCGGCGTACATCACCCGCTATCTCGCCAAGAACATCGTCGCCGCCGGCCTCGCCAAGCGCGTGACGATCCAGCTCGCCTATGCGATCGGCGTGTCGAAGCCGCTGTCGCTCTATGTCGACACCCATGGCACCGGCACCGTCGCCGACGACAGGATCGAGGCGGCGATCGCCGGGATCGAGAAGCTGGGCGGCCTCACCCCGCGCGGCATCCGCACCCATCTCGGCCTCAACAAGCCGATCTACGGCAAGACCGCCGCCTACGGCCATTTCGGCCGCAAGCCGGAGGGCGACTTCTTCCCCTGGGAGAAGACCGACCTGGTCGAGGACCTGAAGGCCGCGCTCGCCGCCTGACCGGTTCCGGTTCGAGGATGACGAAGCCCCGTCGCGGCCGGCCGCGACGGGGCTTCTTCGATCCTATATGTTCATCCTTTAAAATATACCTTCCGGTAACCTTGTTTTGCCATGCTGCCTTTTCGGGAGGAGGGCTGCATGGGGGCCGCGGCAAGGATCGAGCGCGTCGAGGAGCGCGATTTCGCGCTGGCGATGGCGTTCCAGCCGATCGTCGACACGGCGAGCGGCCGTCCGTTCGCCTATGAGGCGCTGGTCCGCGGCCGGGGCGGCGAGAGCGCCGCGGACATGCTCGCGCTGGTCGTCCCGGAAACGCGCTACGCCTTCGACCAGCAATGCCGCGTCACGGCGATCGAGAGCGCCGTCGCCGCCGGCATCATCGAGACCGGCGCGCTGCTCTCGATCAACTTCATGCCCGACGTGATCACCTCGCCGATCGCCGACAGCCAGCGCACGCTGCGCGCCGCGCGCGAGACCGGCCTGCCGCCCGAGCGGCTGATGTTCGAGTTCAGCGGCCATGAGCAGATCGATCCGATCCACATCGCGCTGGTCGTCGACGCCTATCGCCGCATGGGCGTGAGCACCGCCTTCGACGATTTCGGCGCGCGCCATGCCGGCCCCGGTCTGCTCTCGCGCTTCACGCCGGACGCGATCAAGCTCGATCCGCGGCTGGTGCGCGGTCTGTGCGGCAGCTGGGCGCAGCGCCTCGCGGTGGAGAGCATGGTCCATTTCGCCGCGGGCCTTGGGATCAAGGTGATCGCCGAGGGCGTCGAGACCTTCGCCGAATATTGCAAGCTGCGCGCGCTCGGCGTGCGCTACATGCAGGGCTATCTCTTCGCCCGCCCCGCGACCGGCACGCTGCCCAGGCCCCGGCTCCCGGGCCTCGCCTGAACGACGCGGCTTGCATTTGCCCGTGGCGGGCATAGCCTCTCCGCAAGAGGGGGAGGGGTCATGCATCTGAAGTCGATTCTCGCGGCGATCGCGCTGTCGGTCGCGGGCGCCGTCATTGTGCCCGCCCATGCACAGGGCACGATATCCGTCCCCGCCAATGCGAGCTGGAAACATGCCGGCACCGGTGTGATCCTTCGCTCGAAGGTCGCGGATCTGCCGCGCGGCGAAATCAAGGACGCCACCGCGAGCGAGCTCGACGTGATGGTCCAGTACGGCGCCGGGGCGGCGACCTCCGCCACGCTCTATCTCTTCCGCCCCGCGCTGATGAGCGTGCCCGTCTGGTTCGATCGATCCGAAGCCCAGATCCTCGCGCGCGACACTTTCGGCGGAGCCGTGCCGCAGGGCGGGGCCACGGCCTTCGCGCCGCCGCGCGGAACGGCGACCACGGGGCTGCGCCGTGTCTATCTGCCTGGCAAGGGGCCGTACAGGAGCACCGGGCTCGCGATGATGCCGCTCGGCGACTGGCTGGTTGCGATACGGATCAGCTCGACCGAGCTCGATCCGGCCGCCCTCGACGCGAAGATGAGCGCCATGATCGCCGGCATCGTCTGGCCGAGCGGCATCGCAGAGGGTCCCGCCGCCGTGCCCGTTCTGCCCTGCGCCCGGCCGCTCGCCTATGCCAAGAACGCGAAGCTCGCCAAACCGGACATGGCGCAGGCGCTGCTCGGCGCGGCGATCTTCGGAGTCGCGACCGACAAGGCGGCCGCGAAACCTGCGGAGCCGGCCTCCCCGTCGGTCTGGTGCCGCGAATCGGATTCGGCGACGGCCTGGGGAGTCTATCGCGCCGACGACACGACTCAGGGCTATGTCATGGCGGTCGGCGACGCCGGGCGGATCATCCAAGTTGCGCCTGGCTTGCCGCTCGACGACAAGAAGCCCGGTTTCCTTCTGAGCCTCGGCGATCTCGACCGGACGCTGATCTATCCCGACTTCGACAAGCTGCCGCGTCCCGAAGCCGCTTTCGAGGCGGTGCGCAAGACCGCACCGGTCTCCTCGGTTTCGCGTGGGGGCAAGGACATCACCATCTCGATGTGATCCTCGTGGCCGGGAGAATGCGCGTGCACCGTCTGATCGTCCTGCTTGTCTCGGCCTTCCTCGCGTTCGGGGCTCCGGCACGCGCGCAACCCACGCCCGAAGAGCGTGCGGCGGTCGCCAGCGCGCTCCAGCGTGGCGCGCTGATCCACGCCTATGATCAGGCCGCGTGGCACGGCACCGACGACATGCTGACCAAGCTCCCCGATCCGCGCGGCAAGATAGCGGGCTGGATCGTCGACGGGCCCGTCGACGCGCCCGAACTGGTCTTCTATGATCGGTCCGAAGATCCGCACGCCGTCTACGTCGCTCGGTTCGACAAGGGGAAGCTCGTCTCCGGCCGCGTGCTGGGCGCAGGGGATGACCGGACCTTGAGCCCCGCGCGGCGCAAGTTGATCGCGGCCGCGGCCGCGGCGAGCGAGGCGATCCGCGCGGGTGGCTATCGGGGCTGCGTCGACAAGCCCTTCAACAGCGTCGTGCTGCCGCCCGCCGCGCCGGATGGGCCGATCCTCGTCTATTATCTGACGCCCCAGACCACGCGCGACTCGATCCCGCTCGGCGGCCATTACCGCGTCGAGGTGGGCGCCGACGGCGTCGCCGGGCCGGTGCGCCGCTTCACCAAGAGCTGCATGGCGCTCCCGCTAGCTCCGCCCAAAGACGGCAAGCCCGTCGCGGCGATGGTCAACCATCTGCTCGATTCGACTCCCACCGAGATCCACGTCTTCTCGGCGATGGCGATGCGAAGGCCGCTGGTGGTGATGGCGGGCGGCAAGACCTGGATCGTGACCGGCTCCGGCATCGCGCTGCTCGGCGGCCGCAAGCGCGATTGACCAGACGACTCGGGCATTCGGGCGGGTGAGCGCGGATATCGCCGCGGGGCAATCCCCGGAGATTCCCGAATGGTACGAATCCGTTGCGGAGGCGAACGGAATGGGCGTATCTTTATTAACCATCCTAAGAGCATGGGGCGAATAGGGGACCGAAGATGACCACCGCCGCCATGCCCGTTGCCGAGATCGATTTCGCCATCGCCTTCCAGCCGATGGTGGCCGCGGCCACCGGGCTTCCCTTCGCCTGGCAGGCGGTCGCCACGACTCGCGACGGGCGCAGCTTCTCGCGCGCCGCCGCCCAGCTTCTGCCCGAGCAGCGGCCCGCGCTCGAGATGCAGCGCATCGAGCGCGTCATCCGCGCCGCCGTCGCCGGCGGCCTTCCCGAAGGCGACGCGCTGCTCGCGATTCCGGTCGGCGCGGCGGGTGGCGAGCCCGGGCCCTTGCTCGCGCACCTGCTCCGCATCGCCGTCGCGCACCGGCTGCCGCTCGAGCGGATCGTGGTCGAGATCAATGCCGACGAGCGCGGCGACCGCGTTCGCGCCGCTTCGCTCGCCCAGGCCTGCGCCGATCGCTGCCTCGGCATCTCGTTCGGCGGCTTCGCGGCCGGGCCGCTCGCGCTCAACCTGCTCGCGCGCTTCACGCCGCGCTTCATCCGGCTCGACGGCTCGCTGGTCCGCAACATCGCCGCGAGCGCCTCGCGCAAGCTGATCGTCGAGGGCGTGCTGCGCCTCGCCCGCAATCTCGACGTGACTCTGGTCGCGGGCGGCATCGGCAGCCGCGCCGATCTCGAGACGCTGTGCGCGCTGGGGGTCCGGCACGTGCAGGGCGACTGGATCGCGCCGCCCATGGCCGGCGCGCTGCCGCCGCACGTCGCGCGCCGCGAGCCGCGCAGCACGGTGCCGCAGCACCGCCGCCTCGCGCATCGCCAGCGCGTGGTCGCGTCGCTGCTGCGTCCGGCCGCGCCGCCGCCCTGGCCGATCGCCCGCGCCTTCTAGGCCCTTGCTCAGCGGGCGGCACGCGCTAACAGCGGCGCGTGTCCGATCCCGTCTCCATCCGCCGTCTCTACGGTCGCCGCCAGGGCCACAAGCTCCGCGCCGGCCAGTCCGCGCTCGTCGAGGAGCTGCTGCCGCGGCTGAGCGTCCCCGAAAGCGGCCCGCTCGACGCCCGGACGCTGTTCGGCGACGCCGAGGGGCATGGGCGCCCGCTCGAGTTCGAGATCGGCTTCGGCGCGGGCGAGCATCTCGCCGGCCAGGCCGCGATGCGCCCGGACCATGGCTTCATCGGCTGCGAGCCCTTCCTCAACGGCGTGGTCGGCGCGCTGGGGCACATCCGCGACGCGGACCTCCAGAATGTCCGCATCCATATGGGCGACGCGCTCGAGGTGCTCGAGCGGTTGCCCGACGCGAGCCTCGACCGGCTCTATCTGCTCCACCCCGATCCCTGGCCCAAGGCGCGCCACGCCAAGCGCCGGATGATGAACCACGGCCCGCTCGACATCCTCGCGGCCAAGCTCAAGCCCGGCGCCGAGTTCCGCCTCGGCACCGACGACCCGACCTATTGCCGCTGGTCGATGATGATCATGAACGCGCGCCGCGATTTCGCCTGGCAGGCGAAGTCGGCACGGGATTTCCTGGTTCGTCCCGCCGACTGGCCCGAGACGCGCTACGAGCGCAAGGCGCGGCGCCAGGGGCACGAGGTGTGGTACTTCCGCTATTTGAGAATGTGAGGGGAGGGACGTGATGGACCGCAGGACTCTGCTCGGCGCAGCTGCCGCAACTTCCGTCACGCCTGCCCTCGCCGCTTCCGACGATCGCTGGGCCGAGATCGCCGAGCAATATGACGTGACGCGCACGGTCATCCAGCTCGAGCACGGCAATTGGGGGATGATGGCGGCGCCGGTGCTCGCCGAATATCGCGCGCTGGTCGAGCGCGTGAACCGCGACACCAGCTTCTACGCCCGGCGCGAGATGCCCGGCGATATCGAGGCGGCGCGCAAGACGCTGGCGGCGGCGATGGGCGTGGGCGCGGGCGAGATCGCCTTCACCCGCAACGCCACCGAAGCGCTCAAGGCGCTGATCCTCGGCTACAATCGGCTGCGCGAGGGCGATGCGGTGCTCCATGCCGATCTCGACTATGATTCGATGCAGGCTTGCATGGAGTCGCTCGGCGCGCGCCGCGGCGTCCGGGTGGTGAAGATCGCGCTGCCCGAGCCCGCGACGCACCAGGGCCTGATCGACGCCTATGCCGCCGCGTTCGACGCGAATCCGCGCACCCGCATGGTGCTGCTCACCCATGTCAGCCACCGTACCGGCCTGGTGCTGCCGGTCGCGGAGATCGCCCGGATGGCCCGCGCCCGAGGGATCGACGCGATCGTCGACGCCGCGCACAGCGTCGGCCAGATCGATTTCGCGCTGCCCGACCTCGCGGCCGACTTCATCGGCTTCAACCTGCACAAATGGATCGGTGCCCCGATCGGCGCCGCGGCGCTCTACGTCCGCGACGGCCGTCTCCCGGATATCGATACCGATCCGGCCGAGCCCGGTGCCGATCCCGCCGACATCCGTTCGCGCGTCCATACCGGCACCGTCGACTATGCCGCGCAGCTCGCGGTCCCTGCCGCACTCGACTTCCATCGCGGGATCGGCGCCGCGGCCAAGGAAGTGCGGCTGAAGGCGCTGCGCGACCGCTGGGTTCGTCCGCTGCGCGACGTCCCCGGCATCGAGATCCTGACGCCCGACGATCCGCGCTGCTACGGTGCGATCACGTCGTTCCGCCTCCGGGGCCGGACCTCACGCGACGACAATGGCGCGCTGGCGCGGCGCCTGCTCGACGCGCACCGCATCTTCACCGTCCGCCGCGACGGCCTCGCCTCGGGGAGCTGCGTCCGCGTGACGCCCGCGCTGGCAACCCGGATGGCGGATTGCGACGCGCTGGTCGCGGCGTTGCGCGAGATCAGTCGAGGATGATCCATACCGGCGCATGGTCGCTGGTCTTCTCCCAGCCGCGCACCGCGCGATCGACTCCCGCCGCGCGCAGCCGCTTCGCCGCCTTGGGATTGAGCAGCAGATGGTCGATCCGCAGCCCCGCGTCGCGCGGATAGGCGTTCCGGAAATAGTCCCAGAAGGTGTAGATCGTCTCGTCGGGATGGAGGTGCCGCAGCGCGTCGGTCCAGCCCTGATCCAGCAGCCGCGCGAACGCCGCGCGCGCCTCGGGCGCGAACAGCGCGTCGTCCAGCCAGCGCTCGGGCTTGTAGACGTCGCGATCGGTGGGGATGACGTTGAAGTCGCCGGCCAGCACCACCGGCTCGTCCAGCGCCGCGAGCCCCGCCGCGCGCAGGATCAGCCGCTCCATCCAGGCGAGCTTGTAGTCGAACTTGGGCCCCGGCCGGGGATTGCCGTTCGGGAGGTAGAGCCCGCCGATCAGCACCCCGTCCACCGCCGCCTCGATATAGCGGCTCTGCGCGTCCCCCGGATCGCCGGGCAGCCCGCGATGCGTCTCCACGGGATCGCGGCCGCGCGCGAGGATCGCGACGCCGTTCCAGCTCTTCTGCCCGTGCCACACCGCGCCATAGCCGGCGTCGCGGATCGCGCTTTCCGGGAATTTCTCCTGCGGCGCCTTCAGCTCCTGGAGGCACACCACGTCGGGCTCCGCTTCGGCGAGCCAGCGGAGCAGGACGGGCAGGCGCCCGTTGACGCCGTTGACGTTATAGGTCGCGATCCTCATCCGGGCTCATTGCCCGGGAGGGGGTCTCGGTTCCCTCGGCCTCGGCGCGCCCGGTCCGCCGCCAGGCGCCGCGCAGCAGCTTGCCCGCGAACGCGTCGACGCCGGGCCGTACGAACAGCCAGTCGCGGATCGCCGGGCCCTTGGCGGCGCCGATCACTTGCTTGTAGCCGCTGTCGCCCGCGCCCCAGTCGACCTGGGTCATGCCGTCCTCGATCGCCCGGACGAGGTTGCGGTAGTAGAGCAGCTTGCCGGGCGAGTGCTTGGCGAACTTCGGGTCGTAGCTGTTGGCGATCGCATATTTGAGCGAGCCCGCGTTGAGGTCGAACGAGAAGGCGGCGGGCACGCCGTCGACGCGCAGCAGCGCCGCCCACAGCATCTCGGCGATCACCGGATCCTCGGCCGCGGCGCGCCAGAAGGCGCCATGGCCGCCCGCGGTGAACTTGGCGTCGGAGCCGTCGGTCCGCGCCGCGATCCAGCTCTTCTCCTCGATTTCGGCCAGGGCGGCGAAGGCTTCGTCGGTCCAGTCCCCGCCGTGCACGAAGCTCCAGTCGAGCGCGCCATGGCCGCCGAGATGCTTCTCGTGGAAGCGGTTCTTGCGCAGCGTCGAGTTGCGCGGCCAGGTGCCCTCGGCGCGGGCGGCGGCCATGTCGAGCAGGAAGCTGTCCGCGACGAACCGGTCGAGCACCGCCCAGCCCTGGGCCAGCGCGGCCTCCTTGAGCAGTTCGAGCCCGGGATCGCCGTCATAGACCGGACCGACCCTGAGCGCCCGCGCCTCGCGCGCGAGCCGGGGCAGCAGCGCCTCGATCGCCTCGGCGCCGGCATCCGCGCGAACGGGGAAGCTGCGGAACGGCCAGTAGCAGCCGGGGACCGCCACCAGCTTCGCCCAGCCGGGCCCGGACGCGACGATCGGCAGCGCCGCCACCGGCTCGCCTTCGCGTGCGACGGTCAGCGTCCGCGCCGCGCCGCCATAGGCTCGGAGCGCGGCGGCGAACCAGCCATAGCGCAGGAACCGGTGCGTCGGCGCCGCGCCCGCCGCGACATGGTCGATCGCGCCGGCCAGCCCGTCGACGCGATCGACGGTGAGCGCCGGCGGCAGGCGCGTGAATTCGGCGAGCGGCATCGGCTTCGACATGCGGCGTGCTTAGCCGAGCACCCGTTACCAAGCCGTATTGTTCGCGATCCTCCTCCGGAACCGGGCGGATGTCCCCCAACCGCGTCATCGGCGCTTCACTCCGCCGCCTCTCGCCGTCATAACGCACGACGCATGGAAGGACCCTATCTCTCCACCGTCTCCGAGACGATCCAGGCGGCGATCGCGCCGGTGTTCCTGCTCGCGGGCATCGGGGCGTTCCTCAACGTGATGGTCGGCCGGCTCGCCCGCATCGTCGACCGGGCGCGCAACATCGAGCAGCTCCATCCGCGCTCGACCGGGCCCGAGCACGACCGCCACGTCTGGGAGCTGCGCATCATCGACCGCCGCATCTCGGTGATCAACAACGCGATCTTCCTGTGCACCGCGAGCGGCCTCGCGATCTGCTTCGTCGTCGCGATGATGTTCGTCTCGCGCCTGCTCGGCCTCCATATCGGCCTCTGGGTCGCGCTCGCCTTCATCGTCTCGATGCTGCTGCTGATGGCCGGGCTGGTCTATTTCCTCGTCGAGGTGCGCATGTCGCTCGAGGCGATCCATGTCCGTGAAGAGCTGCTCGAGCTCGACCGGAAAAGGAAATAGCTCAGCGCGTCCGCGGCCCCAGATCGGCGGGGATCGTCGGCAGATAACCCGGCTTCACCCGCGCATGCGTCGCCTGCTCATAGGCATAGCCCGCCTTGAGCAGCAGCTCGTCCGACCAGGCCGTGCCGATGAACGACAGCCCTGCCGGCAGTCCGTTCACCAGGCCCATCGGCACGGTGAGGTGCGGATAGCCCGAGATCGCCGGCAGCTCGCTGGCCGAGGGCGGGACGAACTGGTCGCCATGCGCGGGGTCGCTGAGCCAGGGCGTGCCATAGGTCGGCGTGACGAGGAGCTGGACGTCGCCCGCCTTGAGCATCGCGTCGATCCCCTCGGGCCCCGCCATCCGCGCCGAATTGGCGCGCGCCGCCTTGTATTCGGGATCGTCGAGCCCCTTGGTCGCCTCGGCCTTGACGAAGGTCTCCTGGCCGAAGAAAGGCATCTCGGCCGCCTTGTTCGCTTCGTTGAAGGCGATCACCTCGGCCAGGGTCCTGGTCGTCACGCTCGCCGGGGTGGTGGCGAGATAGGCGGCGAGATCGGCCTTCAATTCGGTGTAGAGCACCAGGCTCTCGGCATCGCCGATGCCCTTCAATTCGGGCAGCTTGACCTCGACCAGCACCGCGCCCGCCGCCCGCAGCGCGTCGAGCGCCTGGTCGAAGCGCGCCGCGAGGTCGGCCGCCATCTCGGGCTTCCAATAGCCGATCCGCATCCCCCGCAGCGCGGCCGGATCCAGTCCCGCGGCATAGTCCCGCTTGTGCTTGTCCGCATCCTTGGTGGCGGGGTCCGCCGGGTCGCTGCCGATCATTGCGTTGAACAGCAAGGCGACGTCCTTGACGCTCCGCCCCATCGGTCCCGGCGTGTCCTGGCTGTGGCTGATCGGCACGACATGAGTGCGGCTGACCAGCCCGAGCGTCGGCTTGAGGCCGACCAGCCCGTTCATCGCCGAGGGGCAGACCACCGATCCGTCGGTCTCGGTTCCCACCGCCACCGCGGCGAGGCTCGCCGCGATCGCCGCGCCCGATCCGCTCGACGATCCGCAGGCCGAGCGGTCGAGCGCATAGGGGTTCTTCACCAGGCCCCCGACCGCGCTCCACCCGCTCATCGAATTGTTCGAGCGGATGTTCGCCCATTCGGAGAGGTTGGTCTTGCCGAGGATGATCGCGCCCTGCGCGCGCAGCAGCGCCACCACCGGCGCGTCGCGGCCGGTGTCGTTGTTGGCGAGCGCGAGGCTGCCCGCCGTGGTCGGCATGTTCTGCGTCTCGATATTGTCCTTGATCAGCACCGGGATGCCGTCGAGCGGTCCTAGCGGCTTGCCCGCCTTGCGCCGGTCGTCGCTCGCCCGCGCATCGTAGCGCAGGTCGCGGATCGGGGCGGTGACGATCACCGATCGCAGCGTCGGCCCCGCCGCGTCGATCGCCTTGATCCGCTCGAGATACGCGTCGACCAGCGCGACGCTGGTCGTCTGGCCCGAGGCGAGCATCGCCTGCAGCGCGTCGATCGACTTCTCCTCGACCGCCAGCGCCGCGGGCGGCGCTTCCTGGACGATCAGCACGCCGGGCGCGGGGATCGGGGCAGGGGTCTCCTGCGCGCCGGCGGGCGAGGCCGCGAGGAACGCCATTGCCAGAGCCGTCAGTTCCGCCCGCATATGCCTTCCTCGCCGGTAGTTTCGCGGAAGGCTAGGCGAACCCCGTCGCCGCCTCAAGCGCCAGTCCGCCCGCCGCGGCGAGCGCGAGCAGCTTGAGCACGCCGATCCGGAAGCGGAGCAGCAGCACCGCAGCCAGGGCCGCGAGCAGCGCCGCCCGCCAGTCGAAGCTCGTCCAGTCCGGGGCGATCACCCGCACCGGGCCTGCCGCGAAGATCCCGACGCGCGCGAACAGCACATGCACCGCGAACCAGACCGAGAGATTGGCGATCACGCCGACCACCGCCGCGGTCAGCGCCGCGAGCCCGCCCTTGAGCCGTCGCGCCGATCGCAGCCGGTCGATCCACGGCGCGAAGGCGAAGATCCACAGGAAGCAGGGCGCGAAGGTCACCCAGGTCGTCAGCACCGCGCCCGCGAGGCCGCCGCCCCAATGGCCGAGCACGCCGCCCCCGCGCCAGCCGGCGACGAAGCCGACGAACTGCGTGACCAGGATCAGCGGCCCCGGCGTCGTCTCGGCGAGCCCGAGCCCGTCGGCCATCTCCCCCGCCGAGAGCCAATGGTGTGTCTGCACCGCCTCCTGCGCCATGTAGGCGAGCACGGCATAGGCGCCGCCGAAGGTCACCACGGCGAGCTGCGAGAAGAAGATTCCGATCCGCCACAGCACATGCTCGGGGCCGAGCAGCGCGAGCACGAGCAGCATCGGCGCCGCCCATATCGCCAGCCAGGCGAGCACCGTGCCGAGCGTCCTCGTCCAGCTCGCCCTGCTCCGCTCGATCTCCGCGGGTGCGCCCTCGAACCCCAGCCACTTGCTCGGCGCCAGCGCGCCGGCCAGTCCCGCGCCGAGAACGACGAGCGGGAAGGGAGCGGCGAACAGGAACAGCGCGAGGAACGCCGCGACCGCGATCCCCTTTTTGAAGCCGGTGGTCAGCGCCCGCCCGCCGACGCGGAGCAGCGCCTGGATGATGATCGCGATCACCGCCGCCTTGACGCCGAGGAACAGCGCCGCGAACCAGCTGAGCTCGGCCGCGCTCACATAGGCGATCGCGAGCCCAAGCATGACGAACGCGCCCGGCAGCACGAACAGCAGCCCCGCCGCCAGCCCGCCCTTCACTCCGTGCAGCCGCCAGCCGATATAGGTGGCGAGCTGCTGCGCCTCGGGGCCGGGGAGCAGATTGCAGAAGTTGAGCGCGTGGAGGAACTGCGCCTCGCCGATCCATCGGCGCTCCTCGACCAGCTCGCGATGCATCAGCGCGATCTGCCCCGCCGGCCCGCCGAAGCTCAGCCACCCGATTCGGGCGGAGACGCGGACCAGCTCGGCGAAGCTCGGCCGCGTTTCTTCGGGCGGGTCGGCGGCGTCCGTGGATTGGACGGGAGGATCGATCGGGATTCCGGCCATGCACATGCTCTCCTTGCCGGCCGCGGCCGGGCGGGAAGCAACGCTTGGGCATGACGCCTCGCCGGGAGGTTGCGAAGCCCCGGTACGGCGAGACTAGCGGCCGGGGCTGGGGCGGGCAAGCGCCCGCCCGCCGGAGGATCAGCGCCGCGCGATCACTACGTGCATCGCCTTCTCGCCCTGCGCCTGCTCGACCACGGCATAGCCGAGCGCCGGCAAGTCGATCCCGGCGAGCAGCGGCTCGCCCGAGCCGAGCAGCACCGGCGCCACCGCGAGGTGCATCTCGTCGATTTCCCGCGTCTCGAGATATTGCCGGATCGTCGCCGCGCCGCCGCCGACGCGCACGTCCTTGCCGCCCGCGGCCTCGCGCGCCCGGGCGAGCGCTTCCTCGGCGCCGCCGGTGACGAAGTGGAACACCGTTCCGCCCTCCATCTCGATCGAGGCGCGCGGATGATGCGTCAGCACGAACACCGGCACGTGATAAGGGGGATTGTCGCCCCACCAGCCCTTCCAGCTCTCGTCGGGCCAGTCGCCGCGCACCGGGCCGAACATGTTGCGGCCGAGAATCCAGGCGCCGAGCCCCGCCATGGCGCGCTCGGCGAAGACGTTGTCGACGCCGTCGGTCCCGCCTTCCCGGCCGTAGAGCGCCTTGAAGCTGCGCGTCTCGACGATCCAGGGGTGCAGCTCTTCGCCGCCCTTGCCCAGCGGATCCGCCAGGCTCTGCTCCGGCCCCGCGCCATATCCGTCGATCGAGATGCTGAACGCATTCACGCGAATCCTGGTCATCGCTTCCTCCTCAAAACTGCTTTCAAACTGCAAGCGGTTGCGGGTTACGCAAACCGATTGTATATTGCAAGCGGTTTTTTTTGGAGGACGCGATGCACGAGCCGCGGTCGGGCTGTCCGATCAACTTGACGCTGGAGGTGCTGGGCGACCGCTGGAGCCTGGTGGTGATCCGCGACATGATGTTCGGGAACCGTCATTATTTTCGCGAGCTGATGCGCGGATCGATGGAGGGGATCGCCTCGAACATCCTCGCCGACCGGCTGAAGCGACTCGAGGCGTCGGGCCTGGTCACCAGGGCGGACGATCCCAGCCACAAGCAGAAGGCGCGCTACAGCCTCACCGAAAAGGCGATCCAGCTCCTGCCGCTGCTCGTCGCGATGGGCGCCTGGGGCAGGCGGCATCTCGCGATCACGCCCGAGCTCGCGATCCGCAACCAGCTGCTCGAGGAGGGCGGCGCCGAGCTGGTCGAGGCCATGATGGACGAGCTGCGAGTCGAGCATCTCGGCGCGCCGCCGCGGCCTGGCGCCGAGTCGGTCCGGGACCGCCTTGCCGAAGCCTATGAGGCGCTCGCCTGCGGGGAATAGGC
>CBIFVW010000023.1:0-21987 GCA_966186155.1 uncultured Sphingomonas sp. | reverse complement strand
TGAGCGCCGTGCGGTCGACAGCCCCGCCGCGCGCCCCGAAACACTGGCGATACGATTCGTGCATCGCCGGTTCGTCGTCCACGATCAGAATGCGCACGTGCCGGGGTCCCCTCGAAGATGTTGCCAAACGGGGTAAGCGGACAGCGTTAAGGAGCCGTAAAACCATCCCGGCGCCCCGGGCGGGCGGCACCGGGAAGACGGTTAAGGATCCTGTGGCGATCCCCTAGGGTGTTTCTCCTGAATAAACGGCCGACTCGAACTTGCGTAGAGAAGATCCCGCGGATGCTTCCGTCTTCCCGGAGGCTTCGCCCGTAAGAGCGTGCCGGGGCTGCTCCTCTCGCCCGAGGACGCCCGTTCCGGGAAGCAAGCCGAAGCCGTTTGACGATCCCTCTGACGGCTTCGGCTTGAGCTCCCGCTCCTTCCTCCCGCACCCGCGCGATGCCCCCTTGTCCGGTCCACGGAGCCGGAAGCGCGAATAGGCGTTGATTGGCCGTATGTTACGGTTAGGGAAGGAAGTTATGCAGCTTCGAAATACCCGATGATCGAGGCCGAGGCCGAACCGCTCCCCGCCGGCGAGGACGAGTTCCGCCTGATCGCGGACAGCGCGCCCGTCGCGGTCTGGGTGACGCGGCTCGACCGCAAGCGCAGCTTCGTCAATCGGGCCTATGTCGAGTTCCTGGGCGTCTCCTACGAAGAGGCGCTCGATTTCGACTGGCGCACGATCATCCATCCCGACGACGCGCCGCGGCTGCTCGCCGAATCGATCGCGGGCGAGGCCAGCCTGGAAACCTTCGAGCTCGAGGGACGCTACCGCCGCCACGATGGCGCCTGGCGCTGGCTCCATTCGACCTCGCAGCCTCGCCGCGACGCGCAGGGCCGCCACATCGGGTTCATCGGCGTCGCCCACGACATCACCGAAGCCAAGACCGCCGAGCTGTCGCTGCGCGAGCGCGAGGCGCAGCTCTCCGCCTTCATCAACCAGGCGACGGCCGGCTTCGCCCAGGTCGATCTCGAGGGCCGGTTCACACTCGTCAACGACCGCTTCTGCGAGATCGCGGGCTGGAGCCGCGACGAGCTGATGGGCAAGACGATGCAGGACATCACGCATCCCGACGATCTCGGGAACAACATGGACCTGTTCGCGCGCGCGGTGCAGCAGGGCACACCCTACACGCACGAGAAGCGCTATGTCCGCAAGGACGGCGGCGTGGTCTGGGTCAACAATTCGGTCGCGGTCATCCGCCGGCCGAGCGGCGAGCCGTTCGGCGTGCTCGCGGTGACGCTCGACGTCACGCAGCGGCGCAATGCCGAGGAGCAGCTGCGCAAGCGCGAGGAGACGCTGCGCCTGGCCACCGAGGCGGCGGGCATGGCGACCTGGGAGCTAGATCTCGACGCGATGGAGGGCCAATGGTCGGCCAACCGCTTCGACCTGCTCGGGCTGCCACGCACGCCCGACCTGCGCGGGACGGTCGATGACTGGCTCGACCTCGTCCATCCGGACGACCGGGCGCTCGCAGAGGGGGCGGTGCAGCGCTGTCTCGACACCGGCGCGCCCTATACGATCGAATATCGCATCCGCCGCGCCGATGACGGCCGCGAGCGCTGGCTGCAGAGTCACGGCAGCCGCATCGACTATGCCGACGCCCGGCCGAGCCGGTTCGTCGGCGTCTCGTTCGACATCACCGCACGCAAGCAGGCCGAGGAGGCGCTGCGCCGCAGCGCGGAGAGCGTGCGCCTCGCGGTCGAAGGCGCGGGCATGGCGACTTGGGAGCTCGATTTCGACACGATGGAAGGCGAGTGGTCGGCCAATCGCTTCGACCTGCTCGGCCTGCCGCGCACGCCGAACCTGCGCGGGACGGTCGAGGACTGGCTTGCCCTCGTCCATCCCGATGATCGCGAGATGGCCCGGACGGCCGCGTTTCACTGCTTCGACACCGGGGTGCCCTATGCGATCGAATATCGCATCCTGCGCGCCGACACGGGCGAGGAGCGCTGGCTGCAGAGCCATGGCAGCCGGATCGAGGACAGCGCCGGCGGGCCGCGGCGCTTCGTCGGCATCTCGTTCGACATCACCGCTCGCAAACGCGCCGAGGAAGAGCTGCGCGAGAGCGAAGCGCGCTTCCGCACGATCTTCGAGCAGGCGAACGACTATCTCCTCACCACCACGCTGGAGAACCGGATCACCTCGGTGAACCCGGCAGTGCTGACCGCGCTCGGCTATAGCGAGGAGGAAGTGCTCGGCCGCTCGATCGCCGACTTCATGGACCCCGACCAATTCGCGATCGCGATGGAGGCGTTCAACAAGAAGATGGCCCTGGGCGGCACGACGCGCCTCACCATCAAGGTGCGCGCCAAGGACGGGCGCGAGCTGATCTGGGAAGTCAATTCGCGGCTCAATCTCGACGAGCAGGGCCGGCCGGTGGCGGTGCACGCGATCGGACGCGACATGACCGAGGCGAAGCGTGCCGAGGCGCATCTCCGCCTGCTGATCGACGAGCTCAACCATCGCGTGAAGAACACGCTGGCGATCGTCCAGGGCATCGCGCAGCAGAGCTTCAAGAACGACGTTCCCGTTCCGCAGGCGCGGGCGGCGTTCGAAGGCAGGCTCGCCGCCCTTTCCGAGGCGCACAACCTGCTCACGCGCGAGCATTGGACGCCGGTGTCGATGACGCAGATCATCGGCGACGCGGTGGCGCCGCACGGCGGCGGCGCCGGACGCTTCACGCTCGAAGGGCCCGACCTCACCATCGCACCCAAGACCGCGATCAGCCTGGCGCTCGCGATCCACGAGCTCGCCACCAACGCAGTCAAGCATGGCGCGCTCTCGCGGCCCGAAGGACATGTCGCGATCCGCTGGGCGCGCGTGAACGGCGAGGAGCCGGCGCGGCTGTCGCTGGTCTGGGAGGAACGCGGCGGTCCAGAGGTGCGCATACCTTCGCGGCGCGGCTTCGGCACGCGGATGATCGAGCGCGGCCTCGCCGCCGAGCTCGGCGGCGAGGTGAGTATCGAGTTCAGACCCGAAGGGCTGGTCTGCACCGTCGACGCCCCGCTGCCGGAGGGCGCCGAATGACCGGGCAATTGCGCGTGCTGGTCGTCGAGGACGAACCGGTGGTGGCGATGTGCCTCGAGGACATGCTGGAAACGCTCGGCTATCTGACGATCGGCCCCGCGAGCCGGCTCTCCGAAGGCCTGGCGCTGGCCGAGTGCGCGTGTTTCGACGCGGCGATCCTCGATATCAACCTGGGCGGCGAGCGCAGCACCACCATCGCCGAGACGCTGCGTGACCGCGGCGTGCCCTTCGCCTTCGCGAGCGGCTATGGCAGTCCGCCCGAGGGGTTCGGCGAGGAGGTCCCGATGATCGAGAAGCCCTATCGCGAAGGCGAGGTGCGGGCGGCGCTGGGATTGCTGCTGGGCTGACCCGACGCGCTATTCCACCGTCACCGACTTGGCGAGATTGCGCGGCTGGTCGACATCGGTGCCCTTGGCCACCGCGACATGATAGGCGAGCAGCTGCACCGGCACCGCATAGACCAGCGGCGCGATCAGCGGGTGGACCTTGGGCATGGTGATCGTCGCCACGCAGCCTTCGCCCGCCGCCTGGATGCCGTCATAGTCGGAGATCAGGATCACCTTGCCGCCGCGGGCCTGGACCTCCTGCATGTTCGACACGGTCTTGTCGAACAGCGGGCCCGACGGTGCGATCACGATCACCGGCACCGCGTCGTCGATCAGCGCGATCGGCCCGTGCTTCATCTCGCCGGCGGCATAGCCTTCGGCGTGGATGTAGCTGATTTCCTTGAGCTTCAGCGCACCTTCGAGCGCGAGCGGATAATCGGTGCCGCGGCCGAGATAGAGTACGTCGCGCGCCGCGGCGACCACACCCGCCATCGCCTGGATCGCCTCGTCATAGGCGAGCGCGCCGTTGAGTGCGGCCGGCGCCTCGGCGAGATGCTTGACGATCGCCTTCTCCTCGGCCTCGGGCAGCTTGCCCTTGGCGCGGGCGAGGTTGGCGGCGAGCGCCGCGAGCACCGCGAGCTGGCACGTGAACGCCTTGGTCGAGGCGACGCCGATCTCGGGACCGGCGTGCGTCGGCAGCAGGAGGTCCGCCTCGCGCGCCATCGAGCTGGTCGGCACATTGACCACCGCGGCGATCTTCTGGCCTTCCGAGCGGGCGTGGCGAAGCGCGGCGAGCGTGTCGGCGGTCTCGCCCGATTGGCTGATGACGATCATCAGCCCGCCCTCCTCCATCACCGGCGCGCGGTAGCGGAACTCGCTCGCGACATCGAGGTCGACGGGCACGCGGGCGAATTGCTCGAACCAATATTTGGCGACCATGCCGGCATAGAAGCTGGTGCCGCAGGCGACGATGGTGACGCGCTTGACCGCGGCGAGGTCGAATTCGGGAATGGGGAGCGTCACCCGCTCCTCCATGCGCTGGAGATAGGCGCGCAGCGTCTGGGCGACGACGATCGGCTGCTCGTAGATCTCCTTGAGCATGTAGTGGCGGTGATTGCCCTTGGAGACGAGGTCGCCGGTCACGCCCGAGATGGTGATCGGCCGTTCGACCGGATTGTTCTCGCGATCGTAGATCTGCGCGCCGTCACGGGTGATGACGACCCAGTCGCCTTCCTCGAGATAGGCGATGCGCTGGGTGAGCGGCGCGAGCGCGAGCGCGTCGGAGCCGAGATAGGTCTCGTCGTCGCCATAGCCGACCACGAGCGGCGAGCCGAGGCGCGCGCCGACGAGCAGGTCCGGGTGCCGGCGGAACAGGATCGCCAGCGCGAAGGCGCCGTGGAGGCGCGGCAGCACCTCGCGCACGGCGTCGGCGGGGGCCATGCCCGCCTCGACCTTCTCGCTCACCAGATGCGCGACGACTTCGGTGTCGGTCTCGCTCTCGAACACGCGGCCGCGGGCGATCAGCTCGTCGCGCAGCGGCTTGAAATTCTCGATGATGCCGTTGTGGACCAGCGCGACCTCGCCGGTGGCGTGGGGATGCGCGTTGTTGGTCGTCGGACCGCCATGCGTCGCCCAGCGGGTATGGGCGATGCCGGTGGTGCCGGGCAGCGGGTTCGCGGCCAACTCCTTGCCGAGGTTGACCAGCTTGCCCGAGGCGCGGCGGCGCTCGATGCCGCCCTCGAACTCGGTGGCGATGCCCGCCGAGTCATAGCCGCGATATTCGAGGCGCCTGAGGCCGTCGAACAGCCGCTCCGCGACGTCTTCCTTGCCGACGATTCCGACGATTCCGCACATGGTCTGGATTGTCCCGTTGAGCTCGGCGGTCAGCCGAGGATTTCG
Organism: uncultured Sphingomonas sp.; assembly: GCA_966186155.1. Classification (GTDB taxonomy): domain Bacteria; phylum Pseudomonadota; class Alphaproteobacteria; order Sphingomonadales; family Sphingomonadaceae; genus Sphingomonas. The sequence continues at coordinate 16,692 of CBIFVW010000023.1, read as the reverse complement.
ATCTGGCCGATGGTGTCGACGTCGATGCGCGTCTGGAAATAGCTGGTGCCGTCGCGCCGGGGGATCGGCACGCGGCGCGCGGTCCCCTTGATGCGCACCCGCTTGCCCTTGAGCAGGTCCTCCGGATGGCCGCCCAGCTTCTGGCGCAGCGCGTTGACCGCTTCGGGATGGAGCTCCGCCGAGAGATTGGCGGGATCGCGATAATGGGCAGCCGAGTTGAGATAGACGTTGAATCCCACCGCGCCCGTCGAGCCGACTTCGAACTCGAACAGGCCCGCGACCTCGCCCGAGCTTGCCGAGGCGGCGGCGGCGATCGCCTGCGCCGGCCCCATCGCGGCGGTCTGCGCCAGTGCCGGCTGGCCGGACGCCAGCGCGAGCGCCGAAACCAGGACGAAAACCCGCATCACTTCATCTTCCCCGCTTCCTTCAGTGCTTCATCTTCTCGCGGAACCGGGCCGCCCAGCCCGGCTTGCTCACTTGCTCCGCGCGGACCAGCGCCAGCGCGTCCGCCTCGACGTCGCGCGTCACCACCGATCCCGCGCCGACGATCGCGCCGTCGCCGATCGTCACGGGCGCGACGAGCGCGCTGTTGCTACCTACAAAAGCGCCGTTACCGATCACCGTCCGCGACTTTAAAAATCCGTCATAGTTGCAGGTGATCGTGCCCGCGCCGATGTTCGCGCCCGCGCCCACCGTCGCATCGCCGAGATAGGTCAGGTGATTGGCCTTGGCCCCCCTGCCGAGCACTGCCTTCTTGGTCTCGACGAAATTGCCGACCTTGGCGCCTTCCTCGAGCACCGTGCCCGGGCGCAGCCGCGCATAGGGGCCGACCGACGCTCCGGCCTCGATCCGGGCGCCCTCGATATGGCTGAAGGCGTGGATCACGACCTTGTCCGCCACGCGCACGCCGGGCCCGAACACGACATTGGGCTCGATCGTCACGTCGCGGCCGACCTGGGTGTCGTAGGAGAACCAGACGGTCTCGGGCGCGACGAGCGTCGCGCCTTCGGCCATGGCGCGGGCGCGACGGCGCTGCTGCCATTCGAACTCGAGCCCGGCGAGCTCGCCGCGGCTGTTGACCCCCGCGACTTCGACCGCGTCGGTCTCGATCCCCACCGAGAAACGTCCCTCCTCCGCCGCGAGCTGGACGAGATCGGTGAGATAATATTCGCCGGCGGCGTTCTCGTTGCGCAGCTTGCCGAGCAGGCGGAACAGGTCCGAGGCACGCACCGCCATCAGGCCCGAATTGCACAGGGTGACCGCGCGCTCCTCGGGCGTCGCGTCCTTGAACTCGACGATCTTCTCGAGCCGCCCGTCGGATCCGACGATCACGCGGCCATAGGCGCCGGGATCGGTCGGACGGAAGCCGAGCACCACGACGCTTGGGTCGCCCTCTCCGTGGAGCGCTTCGATCATCCGCCGCATCGTCGCGGCGGTGACGAGCGGCACGTCGCCATAGAGGATGACCACGTCGCCCTCGAAGCCGGCGAGCGCCGCCTCGGCCATGCGCACGGCATGGCCGGTCCCGAGCTGCTCGGCCTGCTCGGCGGTCTCGGCCCCGAGCGGGTGGACCGCGGCCTCGACCTGCTCGCGGCCCGCCCCGACCACCACGACCTCGCGGCTCGCGCCCAGCGCCTTCACGCTGTCGATCAGATGCAGCAGCATCGGCCGCCCGGCGATCGGGTGGAGCACCTTGTGCGTGTCGGACTTCATCCGCGTGCCCTTGCCGGCCGCGAGGATGATCGCTGCAATCGGTGCCTTCATCTGCCCTCCGTCGCCGCGCAGTGCCACGATAAGCTTGCCATTTCCATAGCGATGCTGGCAGGCGCGCCGCGATGGCTCGCTTTCCCTTCGACATCGTCGGATTCGACCTCGACGGCACGCTGTTCGACACCAGCGCGGACCTGGCGGCGGCGGTCAACCACACGCTCGCGCGGATCGGGCGGCCGCCGCTCGCCCGCGACGTGGTGATGACGACGGTGGGCCGGGGAACGCGCCACATGCTGGCCCAGGCGCTCGAGGCTTCGGGCGGGTTCGACGAAGCCGCGATGGACCGGCTCTACCCGGAGCTGCTCGCGCATTACGAGGCGCATATCGCGGACGGGTCGCGGCCTTATCCAGGCGTGGCGGAGGCGCTCGACGCATTGGCCGGGCGGGGCGTGCGGCTCGCGATCGTCACCAACAAGCTGGAGCGCCTGGCGGCAAAGCTCGTCGGCGCGCTCGGCTTCGCCCCGCGCTTCGCGACGATCATCGGCGGCGACACGATGGGGCCCGGCAACGCCAAGCCCTCGGCGCTGCCGATCCGCGAGATGATCCGGCGCTGCGGCGGCGGCCGCGCCGCCTTCGTCGGGGATTCGATCTACGACATGCTCGCGGCGAAGAACGCCGAAGTGCCTAGCGTCGCGGTCAGCTTCGGCTTCGCCTGGCAGCCGGTCGCGGAGCTCGGCGCCGCCGCGGTGATCGATTCCTATGCCGAGCTGGTTCCGGCGCTCGAGCAGCTGGGTTAGTTCCCTCGCTCCTTCAGCTGGTGGAGCAGGATCGCATTGCCCTCGCTGTCCTGGATCACGCGCATCCGGCAGACCGGGCTGTGGATCATGTCGCTCTTGAAGACGACGCCTTTCGCCTCGAGAGCGGCGCAGAGCGCGTCGAGATCGTCCACCTCGAACGCCACCGTGCCGCCCGCGTCAGCGGCGGGAGTGTCGCCGGTGACGGTGGTGATCGCCAGGCAACCGCCGCCCGGCAGGTCATACTCCACCCAGGGCACGCTCTCCGGCGCGCTGCCCTTCGCGAGGCCGAGCACGTCCTCGTAGAAACCCCGGGCGCGCGCCATGTCAGTGACCGGGTACATGGTGAAAGCAACCTTGCGCAGCATGCGGCCTCTCCTTCTCGATGCCTGCGATACTAGCAAGCGCACGGCGTAAAGTCGAGGATTTGTTCCCGTTTTGTTTCAACCTCTTCAGCCTACCGGCCGATAGCCCTTGCGGTATTTGGTCCAGAGATGCCGGGCCAGCATCAACGGCGGCATGCGCAGCCAATGGCTCCGGACGTAGAAGCCGAGCCGGGTGAGCCTGCGGCCCGGGCGGCCCCAGCCGTCGCGCGCGGTGAGGCGGCGGACGAAGAGGCGGTCGGCGGGAGTGAGCCGGCGCCACTCCTCGGGCACCTCGGTGCCGTAGAGATGATGGGCGAGCCGGCCGGCGCGGGCCGTGGCGGCGGCAAGGCCGTGGCGGCTGGCGCGCTCGACCAGGCCTTCGGCGCCGCCTTCCTCCAGCAGGCAGTGAATGTCCCAGAGATTGCGCATGCCGCCCGCCAGGTCTCCGTCGGCAAGGAGGTGGGCGGCGGCGTGGACGAGCATGTCCGGGCGCGAGAGCACGCTGAGGCCATTGCCGAGCGGCACGCTGTCGGCGAGCAGCGCGACGGCATCGGGCGCGATCCGCGCGGTGAGCGGCAGGATCGTGTGGTGGACGTCGATCATCCGATCGCGCTCGCGATGGATGAGCGGCGGCAGCTCGTGCATCCAGCGGCGATAATAGGCGTCGTCATAGGGATCGGGCTTCACCCATTCCCAGCCCGCCGCGAGCAGCGCCGCCTCCGCCTCGCCGATCCGGCCGCGCGGGACGAGGATGTCGAGATCGCCGATGTTGCGCCCGATCGAGGGCGACAGGCCGGCGGCGGCGAAGGCGGTGCCCTTGAGCAGCACCACCGGGATATCCAGAGGCGCCAGGGCGCGCCGCGCCATCTCGGCTTCCCAGAGCGCGGCGACGCGCCCCTGCTCGGCCGAGGCGATCGCGTCGCGGACGAGGCGCTCGACGGCGTCGGGCAGGCCAAGCCCCTGCAGGCGATGCGCGAGCGTGCCCGCCATCTGCTCGGCGCGCGCCACCGCGAACAACTCGGTCCACTCGACGGCGCCGAACCGCTCGGTCACGCCCGGATCGCGCAGCACATGCGCGAGGCGCCAGCCGGGATTCACGCCATCGCCTCCACCATCGCGATGGCGGTGTCCGCATCGGGATAGTCGATCGCGCGCGCGGGCACCTCCCGCACCAGCCGAGTCAGCGCGTCGAAGCCGCGCTCGGCGAGATGGACATAGTTGGTCGAGGCCTGGGTCAGCCGCACGAACGCCTCGCTCGGCGGCACCGGGCGTTCGGCCGCCTCGAAGCCGAAGCGCGGGAAGAGGATCAGCGCCGGATCCGCGGGCACGTCCATCGCCGCGATGGCGCGGGCGTCGGGGACGAGGTGGCGCAGGTCGCCCTTGGGCGTGCCGGCGAGCCGCACCCCGAACCGCCCGCCCGGTACCGCATGCTCGACGACCGCGATCGCTTCGTTCTTGAGGCTGATCAGCCGCGGAAAGCCATGGGCCAGCCCGGTGGCGGGATCGACCAGCACGAACTCGTCGCCCATCAGCCGCCAGCCGCGCGCCATCAGCAGCGCCGCCAGCGTCGACTTGCCCGCGCCCGAGATGCCGGTCATCAGTACCGCGCGCCCGTTCCGTTCGACCGCCGAGGCATGGAGCAGCAGATAGCGGCGCTGGCCGAGCGCCATCTGCAGGTTCATCCCCATCTCGGCGGCGAGCAGTCCCTGGCCGAGCGGCAGCGGCGCCGCGTCGGGGATCACGAAGTCGCCGCCGATGTGCACCGACGGCCGCAGCACACGGCGCCACGGGCGCGCGGCGAAGAGATGGACGTTGAAGTCGGGGAGATCCGTCCGGGGATAGTCGCGATAGAGATCTTCGAGCGCGGCGACGGGCCCGCGCCAGTCGCAGCCGATGCGGAAGCCGACCGGGCCGATCCGCAGATGCGCGACGTGCCTCACAGCCGCTCCACCAGCCCCGCCGCGACGAGCTCGTCGAGCCGCACCGCGAGCGCCATGGGATCGGCATCGAGCAGTTCGTAGCGTTCGGAGAGCCGCGCGAGCAGGGAGTCGACGGTCAGCGCCTCGCCGCCCAGCGTCTCGAGCAGTTCGGGCACGGGCGCGTCGACCACATGGGTGATGCCCGAGGCGCGGTGATAGATCAGCGTGAGCGCGTCGAGCGGGACGATCCGCAGCGTCTCCGGCGCGGCGGCGCGATAGCGGGTCACGGCCTCAGCCGCGCGGCATCTGCAGCGAGGCGAAGCAAGTGAAGCCGCTGGTGCCCGATTGCAGGCGGCGGATATAGTTGGTGTAGGCGCGGCTGCGCTCGTAATCGGTGCCCGGCAGCGTGCCGCCGGCGAGCGCGCGCTTGACGTCCTCGGCCTTGAACGAGACGCCCGGGGGCGGATAGGCGCCCGGCGTGCCCGAGGGGACGAGGCTGCCGTCCGCCGCGATGAAATTGCCCGCGCGGCCGGGATCGGGGACCGGGATCTCGCAGTTCATCACCGAAGCGCTGGTCTGCGCGAGCGCCGGGCGGATCGAGACGATCGCCGAGGCCCCCGCCGCGCCGAGCATCAGCGCGCGCCGCCGCGTCGCCTTCGGACCCTGGATTTCGTCTGCCATGGCCCCTTGTCCTGCGCCCAGCCCTCTTTCGCAATCGTAAATCGTGGTTAGAAGGGCCCGAAATGCCCCACTCCTCCGGCATAAAGGCGCTTGCGGCGCTGGGCATCGCGGTGCTGGGCGCAGTCGCGAGCCTGTTGCTCAACGGCGACGTCCAGGCGAGCCTGGTCGTGCTGGTCTGCGCGGTCGCGGGGGTGCTGGTGGCCTCGGCAGGCAGCGAGAGCGCCGCGCCGGCACCCTCGCCTGCCGCGGCCGCGGAAGGCGAGCCGTCGATCGCCGAGATGATCGACGCGATCGCCGAGCCGGTGCTGCTGATCGCCGAGAGCCGCGTCACTGCCGCCAATCCGCCCGCGCGCACGCTGCTCGGCCAGCACATCATCGGCGAGGACGTGCGCGTCGCCATCCGTCATCCCGCCGCCGCCGAGCGGCTGATGAACCCCGCCGAGCAGAATCCCTCGGCGCCGATCCATCTCGTCGGCCTCGGCACGCGCGACCAGCGCTGGGAGATGCGTGTGAAGACGCTGGGCGACGGCCGCCGCCTCGTCCATCTGATCGACCGCACCGGCAACTATGCCAGCGAGCGAATCCGCGTCGACTTCGTAGCCAATGCCAGCCACGAGCTGCGCACGCCGCTCGCGTCGCTGCTCGGCTATGTCGAGACACTCGAGGACGATGCCGGCGAGGATCCCGGGCTGCGCCGGCGCTTCCTCAAGATCATGCACGACGAGGCGCTCCGGATGCAGCGGCTGATCGACGACCTGATCTCGCTCTCTCGGATCGAGGCGGAGAAATATCGCGCGCCGGACAATCCGGTGGCGCTGGACGAGCTGATCGACGAGGTCTGCCTCGAGCTCTCGGGCGCGCCGCGCGCCGCCGAGGTGGTGACCGAGATCGCCGAGACGCCGCCGGTGCGCGGCGACGCCTCGCAATTGAGCCAGCTGCTCCACAATGTGATCGGCAACGCGATGAAATATGGCCGCGAGGGCACGCCGATCCTCGTCACGCTCGCGCCCGAAGGCCGATCGATGGTGCGGCTCAGCGTGTCCGACCAGGGCGAGGGCATCCCGCCCGAGCACATCCCCCGGCTCACCGAGCGCTTCTACCGAGTCGATTCGGGCCGCAGCCGCTCGCTGGGAGGGACGGGGCTCGGCCTCTCCATCGTCAAGCACATCGTCGAGCGCCATCGCGGCAGGATGGATATCGCCAGCATCGTCGGCAAGGGGACGACGGTGACGGTGCTGCTGCCCGTGCACCGGGTGTCATGAACCTGTCACGCTAAGGGCCGAGAGGGCCCGATTGGGGGCGGCCGGCACGGCCTGTTACCCCGGCGATTCTATCCCAGGGACAGGAGACGGCGATGCTCGGCAAGCTTGTGCTTTTCGCGTTTTCCGCAATCGCCCTCTCGGCGTGCGACGGCAACGAGACGCGCGCGATTCGAGTCGTCGGCTCCTCGACGGTGTTCCCGTTCACCACGGCGGTGGCCGAGGCCTTAAAGGTGCCGGAGCGTCCCGGGGAGTCCCTCGTCAACCAGGACAAGCGCCGCTCGGCCCCGGTGATCGAGCCGATCGGCACCGGCGCGGGCTTCAAGCGCTTCTGCGAAGGCGTCGGCGCGCAATTCCCCGACATCGCCAACGCCTCGCGCCGGATGAAGCGCAGCGAATATGACGCCTGCCAGAAGAACGGCGTCGGCGAGATACTGGAGATCGAGATCGGGCTCGACGGCGTGGTGCTCGCGGAAAGCAATTCGGGGCCGAAGCTCAAGCTCAGCCGCAAGGACGTCTATCTCGCGCTCGCCGCCAATCCGATGGGCAAGCCCAACACCGCCAAGACCTGGCGCGACGTCAATCCGTCGCTCCCCGCGATCCCGATCTACGTGATGGGCCCGCCGTCCACGAGCGGGACGCGCGACGCGCTCGCCGAGCTGATCATGCAGCCCGGCTGCCTCGAGGCCTATCCCGAGGCCAAGGCGATCCAGGCCGGCAGCGATCCGCACAAGTTCGAGGATGCGTGCCGTCGCATCCGCGACGACGGCCCCTATGTCGACAAGGGGGAGAACGACAATCTGATCGTCCAGGGCCTCAGCCAGAACCCCAATGCGCTGGGCGTGTTCGGCTATTCCTATCTCGAGGAGAATCTCGACCGGCTGCACGGCACGCCGATCGACGGAGTCGAGCCGAGCAACAACAACATCGTCACCGGCCAATATCCCGGCGGCCGCCCGCTCTACATCTACGTCAAGAAGCGCCACATCCGGGCGGTGCGCGGGCTGCAGGACTTCCTGACGCTCTACGCCTCGATGTGGAAGCCGAAGGGCGACCTCGCCAAGCGCGGGCTGATCGCCGCGCCGAGCGATGTGCAGGACCGTTCGGCCGAGATCATCGCGAAGGGGATTGCGCTCGATCCCTCGCAGCTGCACTGAACCATGGGGGGACGTTATCTCTCCTTTCGCTAATTCCGGTACCGAGTCGACGTCCTCGTGAATGTCTTCGCGCTCCTGTTCGTGGTGGTCGGGCTCGGCCTGATCGGCTGGCTGACCGGCCGCGCCCGCGCCGTGCGCTTCGATCGCGGCGGGCAGAAGCGGCTGCATTCGCTGCCCTCGCAGCACGGCTGGTACGTCGCGATGTGGACCGTGCTGCCGGCGCTGCTGTTCGTCGCGATATGGGCCTCGCTCAGCCCGTCGTTGGTTCGGGAGGCGGTGCTCAAGGCGCCCGCGGCGAGCCAGCTCTCCGATTTCGCGTTCGAGCGCGACGCGATCCTGGCCGAGGCGCGGCGCGTGGCGCGGGATCCCGAGGCTTCGGCCTTCGATCCCATAGCCGAGGCGCTGGTCGAGCCGACCCGCCAGGCCTTGTCCTTCTACGGCTGGACCGGCACGGGCATCGCGATCATCCTCGCCTTCGCCGGCGGGCTGTTCGCCTTCAGCCGGATCAGCCCGGTCTTCCGCGCCCGCACCCGGGTCGAGCGCGGGCTGATGCTGATCCTGCTGCTCGCCTCGCTGATCGCGATCCTGACCACGATCGGCATCTTCCTCTCGCTCTTCTGGGAATCGCTGCGCTTCTTCGGACAAGTGCCGCCGCACCAGTTCCTGTTCGGCACGCATTGGAGCCCGCAGGTGATCGATCCGGCCAATCCGGGGCCGTCGCTGGGCGCGGTGCCCCTGTTCTGGGGCACCTTCTTCATCGGCGCGGTGATCGCGATGATCGTCGCGATCCCGTTCGGCCTCATGAGCGCGATCTATCTCACTCAATATGCCGCGCCGCGCGTACGCGCCTGGATGAAGCCGATGCTCGAGATCCTCGCGGGCGTGCCGACCGTCGTCTATGGCTATTTCGCCGCGCTGACGGTCGCGCCGGCCGTGCGCGATCTCGCGGTGATGCTCGGCATGCCCTATGCCTCGGCCGAGAGCGCGCTGGCCGCGGGGCTGGTGATGGGCGTGATGATCATCCCCTTCGTCTCCAGCCTCGCCGACGATTCGATCGCCGCGGTGCCCACCGCGATGCGCGACGGCAGCCTCGCCATGGGCGCGACCAATTCCGAGACGATCAGCCGCGTGCTGCTTCCCGCCGCGCTCCCCGGCGTCGTGGCGGGCATCCTGCTCGCGGTCTCCCGCGCGATCGGCGAGACGATGATCGTGGTGATGGCCGCCTCGGGCGCCGCCAACATCACGCTCAATCCGTTCGAGAGCGCGACCACGGTCACCAAGCAGATCGTCGACCTGCTCACCGGCGAGGCCGAGTTCGACAGCCCGAAGACGCTCGCCGCCTTCGCCCTGGGGCTCACCCTGTTCGTGATCACCCTGCTGCTCAACATCGTCGCGCTGCGCGTCGTGAAGAAATATCGCGAGGCCTATGAGTAAGCCCGGCCCCTCCCCCGCCCCCGAGCGGGCGCCGACCGACTGGAAGACCGCGGCGATGCAGAGGCGCATCCGCCGGCGCTATGCCGCCGAGCGGCGCTTCCGGCTGTTCGGGATGCTGGCGGTGATCCTGAGCGCCGCCTTTCTCGCCTTCCTGATCGCGACGATGGTGGCGAACGGCGCGCGCGGCTTCACGCGCAGCGAAGTCGCGCTGACCTTCGACTTCCCCAATATGGGGCTCGAGATCGACCGCGGCGCGCTCTCCAATCCGGGCGCCGACCTCGCGCTCTCCGGCGCCGGGCTCGAGAACAAGGTGGAGACGATCGCGGCGACCAATTGCGGCTGTTCCAGCTATTCGCTCGCCTCGGACAATGCCTGGCTCGTCGTGCGCGACGCGATCAAGGCGGATCCCAAGCTGCTCGACCGCAAGGCCGTGATCTGGGTGCCCGCCTCGACCGTGATCGAGATGGGCGCGCGCGGCGAAGGCCCGCCGGGCGCGCAGGCGGATGCGGACAAGATGCGCCAGGGCGGCATGCTGCGCACCGGCTTCAACTGGACCTTCTTCGCCGAGAGCAATTCGAACGACCCCACCGCGGTGGGCATCTGGGGAGCGCTCAAGGGCTCGCTGCTGACCATGGCGGTGACCTTCCTGATCGCCTTCCCGGTGGGCGTGCTCGCGGCGATCTATCTCGAGGAATATGCCCCGCGGAACCGCTGGACCGACCTGATCGAGGTATCGATCAACAACCTCGCTGCGGTGCCCTCGATCATCTTCGGCCTGCTGGGGCTTGCGGTGTTCCTCGGCACCTGGGAGATCGGCGGGTACAGCTTCGGGCCGCTGCTGCCGCGCTCCGCGGCGCTGGTCGGCGGGCTCACGCTCGCGCTGATGATCATGCCGGTGATCGTCATCGCGGGGCGCAACGCGATCAAGGGCGTGCCCCCCTCGATCCGCGACGCCGCGCTCGGCATCGGCGCGAGCCGCATCCAGGTGGTGTTCCATCACGTCCTGCCGCTCGCCATGCCCGGCATCCTCACCGGCACGATCATCGGCATGGCCCGCGCGCTGGGCGAGACCGCGCCGCTGCTGCTGATCGGCATGCGCGCCTTCATCGTGACGCCGCCCCACGGCTTCACCGATCCCGCCACCGTGCTGCCGGTCCAGATCTTCCTCTGGTCCGACGAAGTGAGCCGCGGCTTCGTGGAGAAGACCTCCGCCGCCATCCTCGTCCTGCTGGTGTTCCTGCTCGCCATGAACGGGCTCGCCATCTATCTTCGCAACAAGTTCGAGACCCGCTGGTGATGACCGACGTCGATTTCTCCGAGACCGCGGCCGAGGCCGTCGCCGCCGATCCGCCCGCGCCGCGGACGGCGCACAAGATGTCGGCGCGCGGCGTCAACGTCTTCTATGGCGACAAGCAGGCGATCCGCGACGTCTCGATCGACGTCGACATGGACCATGTGACCGCCTTCATCGGCCCGTCGGGCTGCGGCAAGTCGACCTTCCTGCGCACCTTGAACCGGATGAACGACACCATCCCGAGCGCCAGGGTGACGGGCGACATCACGCTCGACGGCGAGGACGTCTATTCGCCCGCGATGGACGTGGTGCAGCTCCGCGCACGCGTCGGCATGGTGTTCCAGAAGCCCAACCCCTTCCCCAAGTCGATCTTCGAGAACGTCGCCTATGGCCCGCGCATCCATGGGCTGGCGTCGTCCAAGGGCGCGCTCGACGCGATCGTCGAGCAGTCGCTCCGGCGCGCCGGCCTGTGGGAGGAAGTGAAGGACCGCCTCTCCGACAGCGGAACCGCGCTTTCGGGCGGCCAGCAGCAGCGCCTGTGCATCGCGCGCGCGATCGCGGTCGACCCCGAGGTGATCCTGATGGACGAGCCCTGCTCGGCGCTCGATCCGATCGCCACCGCCAAGATCGAGGAGCTGATCCACGAGCTCCGCGGCCGCTACGCGATCGTGATCGTCACGCACAACATGCAGCAGGCCGCGCGCGTCAGCCAGCGCACAGCGTTCTTCCACCTCGGTCAGCTTGTCGAATATGGCGAGACCGACAATATCTTCACCGCGCCGCGCCAGGAGCGGACGAAGGATTACATCACCGGCCGATACGGCTAGGAGTAGCGCCATGGCGAGCAGCCACGAACATACCGTCAAGGCGTTCGATCAGGACATCGGACAGCTGCGCGCGCTGATCTCGCAGATGGGCGGGCTCGCGGAGCAGGCGATCGAGGATTCGATGACCGCGCTCCAGCGCAACGACACCGCGCTCGCGCGCGAGGTGCGGCAGAAGGACAAGCAGATCGACGCGATCGAGGCCGAGCTCGAGAAGCTCGTCGTCCGCGTGATCGCGCTGCGGGCGCCGATGGCCGACGATCTTCGCGAGATCATCGCCGCGCTCAAGATCGCCGCCGTGATCGAGCGGATCGGCGACTATGCCAAGAACATCGCCAAGCGCGTGCCGATGATCCATGGCGAGGGCGAGGAGCGGATCGAGGTCGTCTCGATCCTGCCCGCGATGGGGCAGATCGCCGCCGACATGGTGCACGACGTGCTCGACGCCTATTCGGCGCGCGACGCCGAGGCGGCGGTGCAGATCTGCGGCCGAGACACCGCGCTCGACGATTTCTACGATTCGATCTTTCGCACGCTCGTGACCTATATGGTCGAGAACAGCCGGTCGATCAGCCAGGTGGCGCACCTGCTGTTCGTGGCCAAGAACCTGGAGAGGATCGGCGACCATGCCACCAACGTGGCGGAAATGGTCTATTTCGCGGCTACCGGCAATTACATGGCCGAGCGCGAGACCGGCGAGGCCGGTCAGAACTGACGGACGGGAAAGCGGGGGATAATGGCCCGAGTTAAGATGTTGCTGGTGGAGGACGACGCCGCGATCGCGGAGCTCGTGACCTATCATTTCAAGCGCGAGGATTACGAGGTCAAGCAGACTCCCGATGGCGAGGAGGCGCTGCTGCTCGCCAAGGAAGCGACGCCCGACATCGTGCTGCTCGACTGGATGGTCGAGGGGCTTTCGGGGATCGAGGTCTGCCGGCGATTGAGGCGCATGCCCGAGACCGCGAACGTCCCGATCATCATGCTCACCGCGCGCGGCGAGGAGGAGGACCGCGTCCGCGGGCTCGAGACCGGCGCGGACGATTACGTCACCAAGCCGTTCAGCCCGCGCGAGCTGGTCGCCCGGGTCGGCGCGGTGCTGCGGCGCGTGCGTCCGGCGCTGGCGGGCGAGGCGCTCACTTACTCCGACATCGAGATGGACACGGTGGGTCACAAGGTGCGCCGCGGCGGCGAGGTGATCGCGCTCGGGCCGACCGAGTTCCGCCTCCTGAAGCACTTCCTCGAGCATCCTGGCTGGGTCTTCTCGCGCGAGCGGCTGCTCGACGCGGTCTGGGGGCACGACAGCGACATCGAGAGCCGGACGGTCGACGTGCACATCCGGCGGCTCCGCAAGGCGATCAACAAGGGCAACCGCCCCGACATCATCCGCACCGTCCGCTCGGCGGGCTACGCGCTCGACGCGGGGAACTGATCCGGACTTCCCCTGCTTCATGAAGGGGAATTCATCGAAACCAAGCGCCGCGCGTCGCGTTGCTGGTGCCGGGCGTAACGATCGCCCGGTTTCCAGGAGACGCTCCATGAAACTGATTGTCCTCGCGGCCGCGCTCAGCATGGCCGGCGCGGCATCCGCGCAGACCTCGGCGCATAAGGCGGAATCGCCGACCAACAACGAGGCGCAGAAGCTCGGCGGCTATGCCCCGGCCGCGCCGCTGTTCAGCACCGGCACCACCCCGCCCCCGGGCGCGCAGGTGGTGTTCGTGCCGAGCACCCAGACGCCGACCGAGGCCTTTCCCCCACCGGCGCCCAGGCCCGACTATCCGATCTGCAAGCGCGGGCAGTTCGACGGCTGCCGCCAGCGCGGCGGCTGAGCCTCGCGCGACCAATGCCCCTTTTTGCGGGATCGGGCCGTGCCGGACGCGAAACATCCGTCCGGCACGGGCGTTCGCCCCCTTGAGCAGGAGGGCAGAAGAGAGGATCATCGCATGAAGTGGATATTGCTCGCATCGGCCTTCGCGATCGGCGGTACCGCCATCGCGCAGGACGTGCCCCAGACACCTCCGGCGCAGCAGACGACTCCCCCGACGCCGCCTGCGCCTCCGACGCCACCCGCCGAGCCGGCGACGCCGGCCGAGCCCGCGACGCCGGCCACTCCGGCCACGCCGCCGACCGATCCGATGACGCCGCCGGATTCGGCGACACCGGCCACTCCGGCGACGCCCGCGACTCCGGCCACGCCCGCCACGCCCCCGGCGCCCGACACCACGGCGCCTCCGGGAGCGGCGGCCGCCGCTGCCCCGCCGGCGACGCCGTCGGACCCCGCGAGCTATCCGCCCTGCTCGCGCAAGATCAAGGATCATTGCCGCCAGCGCGGCGGGCATTGATCCCGGAGAACCGGCGGGAGCCGCCCCCGCTCCCGCCGGTTCCCCTTTTGGCGCTATCGGCCTGGGGCGTGTTGCCCTTCAGGGAAGCGCCTTTCCATTCCTCCCCCTCCGGGGGAGGATTTCCGAGCGACAGCCTAGGGCCTGCACCCAGTGCCCGCGGCGCGTCGCGACGTTGCGGGCACTGGGTGCAGGCCCTAGGAAGCCCCGGACAGTTTCCGGGGAGGCCTTCTCATGACCATCGACTTCAAGGATCGCGTCGCGATTGTCACCGGCGCCGGCGGCGGGCTCGGCCGCGCCTATGCGCTGGAGCTAGCAAAGCGCGGTGCCCGAGTGGTGGTCAACGATCTCGGCGGCGCGCGCGACGGCACCGGCCATTCGGACGCCGCGCTCCAGGTGGTCGAGGAGATCGAAGCCCTGGGCGGCGAGGCGATGTCGAACGGCGGCAGCGTCACCGAGTACGACCAGATGGCCGCGATGGTCGAGGCCGCCAAGGCGCGCTGGGGTCGGGTCGACATCCTGATCAACAATGCGGGCGTGCTGCGCGACAAGAGCTTCGCCAACATGGAGCCGGCGGACTTCGAATTCGTGGTCAGGGTGCACCTGATCGGCTCGGCCAACTGCACCAAGGCGGTATGGCAGACGATGCGCGACCAGAATTACGGCCGCATCCTGATGACCGCTTCCTCGACCGGGCTGTTCGGCAATTTCGGCCAGGCGAACTACGGCGCCGCCAAGCTCGGCCTGGCGGGCCTCACCAAGACGCTCCATCTCGAGGGCGCCAAGTACGGGATCAAGGTCAACACGATCGCGCCGGTCGCCGGCACGCGGATGACCGAGGATGTGTTCCCCGAAGCCGCGTTCAAGGCCTTCGCGCCCGAGAATGTCGCCCCCGCCGCGCTGTTCCTGGTCTCCGAGGACGCGCCCACCAACATGATCGTCGGCGCGGGCGGCGGCGTGGTGCAGGCGGCCTATGTGACGCTCACCCAGGGCGCCAGGCTCGCGGAGCCGACTCCCGAGAGCGTCGCCGCGCAATGGGCGGAGATCGTCGACCGCACGGGCGAGATCGTCCCCAATTCGGGCGCCGAGCAGACAATGTTGATCATGAGCCGGCTGCAGCGCACCGGTTGAGCCGTCTAGCCGTATTGCATCACTAACACACCTGTGCTATCCAATCTCCGACAGGAGGAGGATTGCCCATGTACAGCGAAAGCGACCTGGCGGGCGCGGTGGAGGCGGGAGCGATCTCTCCCGAGGCCGCCAACGCCCTGCGCAACCATGTCGCCGCGAGCCGATCGGCTCCGGCGGTGGACGAGGAGCATTTCAAGCTCCTCACCGGATTCAACGACATCTTCGTCGCGATCGCCGCGGCGCTGATCCTGGTCGCCGCCGCGCGCATCGGCGCCTATTTCGGCGAGATGCTGATCGGCGTGGGCCCCGAGGAGCGCCTTGTCGGCGGCAACATGATCGGCGGGGGCTTCGCCGTGGCCGCGTCGAGCTGGCTGCTCGCCGAATATTTCACTGCCAAGCGCCGCATGGCGCTGCCCTCGATCTTGCTGCTGCTCGGCTTCGCCGGCGGCGTCGCGGCGGGCCTGGCCGGCATCTTCGTCGCCAACATGCCCTGGCTCGAGGAGCAGCTGCACCTCGCCACCGATGTCCAGCGCCAGCAGGTGGGCGGCGGCATCGCGGCCTTTGTCGGCCTGCTCACGGCTGCGGCGACCTGGGTGCATTGGCGGCGCTTCATGGTGCCGATCACCGTCGCCGCGGGCGCGCTCGCGCTGGTCGGCGTCGCGGTGGCGCTGCTGCTCGCCCTCGTCCCCAATTCGAAGGACTGGGTGAACGAGATGCTGCTCGTCGGCGGCGTGCTGATGTTCTTCTTCGCGATGCGCTGGGACATGAGCGACCTCCAGCGTCGCACCCGCCGCTCGGACGTGGCCTTCTGGCTCCATCTCGCCGCGGCGCCGCTGATCGCGCACCCGGTCTTCCACATGCTCGGCGTGTTCGACGGCGACGTAACCGCGCCGGTCGCGGGCGTGGTGATCGCGCTCTACATCGTCTTCGCCTTCGTAGCGCTCGCGGTCGACCGGCGCGCGCTGCTCGTCTCGAGCCTGGTCTACGTGCTCTGGGCGATGTACGCGCTGTTCCAGCAGACCGGCGCGGTCGAGCTGGCGGCGGCGCTGACCGCGCTGGTGATCGGATCGGCGCTGCTCACGCTCTCGGCCTTCTGGCAGCCGATGCGGCGCAGGGTCGTGGGCCTGCTCGGCGGGCTCGAGGAGCGGCTGCCGCCGACCCAGACCGCGATCGCCTGAACCCCAACGAAACTCCCCCTCCCTTCCTGCAGGAGGGGGGGCGAGGGCCAGGTCCCTAGCCGGCTCTCTTTCGGCCCCTCCCCCGTCCGCGCGGGAGGGGCTTTTTCATTCCCCGACCAGCTTCATCAGCCGCCGCTCGACCGGCGCGAGCACCGGGCCGAGCTCGTGCCCGCGCTTGAGGATGGCGCCGGCCTCGTTGACCAGCGCCCACATGCCCTGACGATTGCGCAGCGACGGGCGTTTCTCGATCCGGTATTCGGGCCGCTCGGCGGCGCGGCGGAAGGCGGCGAACACCGCCGCGTCGTTGTCGAACTGGATCGCATAGTCGCGCCAATGCCCCGCGGCGACCATGCGGCCGTAGAGATCGAGGATGCGCGTGAGCTCGAGGCGCTCGAAGCCGACCTGGCCGGCCCGCGCCAAGGGAAGCGGCGTTACGGTTCCCATCGGCGCCCAGGGTCCGTGCTCGATACCCGCGACGGCCGTGACGGAGCGGATTTTGGCGCATGGCGGGCGTCGCTCGTCGGTCACGATGCGCTGCATCGCTCCCTTCTCGCTCCAACCCATGCGCCAAAATCCGCTCCGTCACGGCCGTCGCGGGTATCGAGCACGG
>CBIFVW010000022.1:0-22276 GCA_966186155.1 uncultured Sphingomonas sp. | reverse complement strand
CGCCGGGTGCGACGTCAAAGCGGCATGGCCGTGCGCGAGCATCGGCTTGCCGGCGAGCGGCGCGAATTGCTTGGGGACGGTCCCGCCCGCGCGCAGTCCCTGGCCGGCGGCGACGAGGATGGCGGCGGTACTCATCGCGGCGGGACTAGCGGGAGACACCGGACTTGCCAATCGCCGCTTGTGCGGCTAGGCGCCTCTGCCTATTTTTCAGGCAGACCATGAGCGAACTCGCCCCCATCCAGATCGGCCCGGTGACGGTCGAGGCCCCGGTGCTGCTCGCGCCGATGACCGGCGTGACCGACCTGCCGTTCCGCCGCGCGGTGCGCCGCTATGGCTCGGGGCTCAACGTCACCGAGATGATCGCCTCGGCGGCGGCGATCCGCGAGACGCGCCAGTCGGTCCAGAAGGCCGCCTGGGACCCAATCGAGGAGCCGGTGTCGATGCAGCTCGTCGGCTGCACGCCGCACGAGATGGGCGAGGCGGCCAAGCTCAACGAGGATCGCGGCGCGGCGATCATCGACATCAACATGGGCTGCCCGGTCCGCAAGGTGACCAATGGCGATGCCGGCTCGGCGCTGATGCGCGACCTGAAGCATGCCGCCGCGATCGTCGACGCTTGCGTCAAGGCGGTGCGGGTGCCGGTCACGCTCAAGATGCGGATGGGCTGGGACCATGACAGCCTCAACGCCCCCGAGCTCGCCCGTATCGCCGAGGATCTGGGTTGCCGCATGGTCACGGTACACGGCCGCACCCGCAACCAGATGTACCGCGGCTCGGCCGACTGGGCGTTCGTCCGCCGGGTCAAGGACGCGGTGTCGATCCCGGTGATCGTCAATGGCGACATCTGCTCGGTCGAGGATGCGCGCACGTCGCTCGCCCAGTCCGGTGCGGACGGCGTGATGATCGGGCGGGGCGCCTATGGCAAGCCCTGGATCCTCCGCCAGGTGATGGACGCGCTCACCGGCAAGGGCGAGCATCCAGACCCGAGCGTCGAGGAACAATATCGCGTAATCATAGAACATTACGTCGAAACGCTCGAACATTATGGCAATGAGGTCGGCGTCAATATGATGCGCAAGCACCTCGGCTGGTACACCAAGGGGCTGCCGGGCTCGGCCGAGTTCCGCAACAAGGTGAACCAGGTCGCCGATCCCCGTCAGGTGCTGGCGATGCTCGACGAGTTCTACGCCCCATGGCGTTCCCGCGCGGCGGCCTGAGGCGCGCGCGGCCGGCGCCGGTCTCGGGACCGAAGTTCGCCGAGCTGTTCGCCGCCATGCCGGTCGCGGTGCTGGTGATCGACCCCGACGGCCGCATCGCCCATGCCAATTCGGCGTGCGAGCTGCTGCTCAATCACAGCGAGACCACCATGGTCGGCCAGCCCTATGACGCTGTGCTGCTCCCGCCAGAGGACTATGCCGATCGCCGCGACGGCCATGGCTTCGCCGCCTTCGACACCGAGATCGAGGCGATCCGCGGCCCGCGCATCCGAGTCGATTTCGTCGAGACCCTGGTCGCCGATCATCCCGGCTGGCGGATCGTGACGCTCCACCACGCGCCGCACTCGCGCCGCATGGCCCAGGGCGCCGACCGCACCGCCGGCGCCCGTGCCGCGGTGGGCGCGGCAGCGATGCTCGCGCACGAGATCAAGAACCCGCTCTCGGGCATCCGCGGCGCCGCGCAGCTCCTCGCCAGCGGCGGCGAGGATCGCGAGCTCACCGGCCTCATCACCACCGAGGTCGACCGCATCGCCGCGCTGATCGACCGGATGCAGGATTTCACCGACACGCGGCCCCTCAAGCTCCAGCCGATCAACGTCTATCCCTTGCTCGACCATGCCCGCCGCGTGGCGCTGGCGGGCTTCGCGCGCGGCATCGTGGTCGAGGAACGCTTCGACCCCTCGCTCCCCGACGTCCTGATCGATCCGGACGCCTTCCAGCAGGTGATGCTCAACCTGCTCAAGAACGCCGCCGAGGCGCTGGTCGGGCTCGCCCAGCCGCGCATCATCCTGTCGACCGCCTATCGCCACGGCATGTCGGTGAGCGCCGGCCCGGGCCGCCCGCGCCAGCCGCTGCCGATCGAGATCCTCGTCATGGACAACGGCCCCGGCGCCCCCGCCGACATCGCCGAGCATCTCTTCGAGCCTTTCGTCTCCGGAAAGCCGGAGGGGAAGGGGCTCGGTCTGCCGCTGGTCGAGAAGCTGGTCCGCGACATGGGCGGAATCGTCCAATATGCCCGTGAAAGGGAGCCCGAGCTCACCGTGTTCCGCATCCTCCTGCCCCGGGCGGCCGCATGAGCGGCTCGGTCCTGGTCGTCGACGACGACAGCGCGATCCGCACCGTGGTGGCCGCCTCGCTCCGGCGCGAAGGCCATGACGTCACGACGGCGGCGAGCATCGCCGAGCTGAAGCGCGCCATCGCGGCGCGGCTGCCCGACGTGCTGGTCACCGATGTCGTGCTGCCCGACGGCAACGGGCTCGACCTCGTCGCGGCGCTCACCGCCGAGCATCCCGGGCTGCCCGTGATCGTGTTCTCCGCGCAGAACACCTTGGCGACCGCGGTGCGCGCGACCGAGGTGGGCGCATTCGACTATCTTCCCAAGCCCTTCGATCTCGACGCGCTCGGCCAGGCGGTGCGCAGCGCCATCGCGCGGCGCCAGCTAGCGCCCGTCGAGCTGCCGGAGCCCGATCTGGGCGGCGGCCCCGCGCTGATCGGCCGGTCGCCCGCGATGCAGGAAGTCTATCGCGTGATCGCCCGGGTCGTCGCGAACGACCTGACGGTGCTGATCTCGGGCGAGTCGGGGACGGGCAAGGAGCTGGTCGCCCAGGCGATCCACGACCTCGGCCCGCGCCGCCGCGCGCCGTTCGTCGCGCTCAACATGGCAGCGATCCCGCGCGAGCTGATCGAAGCCGAGCTGTTCGGCCATGAGCGCGGCGCCTTCACCGGCGCGCAGGCGCGAGTCGCGGGCAGGTTCGAGCAGGCGGCGGGGGGCACCCTGTTCCTCGACGAGATCGGCGACATGCCGATGGACGCGCAGACGCGGCTGCTCCGCGTGCTCCAGTCGGGCGAGTTCACCACCGTCGGCGGCGCGCGCGCGATCCGCGCCGATGTCCGCATCGTCGCCGCGACCAACAAGGATCTGAGCCAGCTCGTCCAGGCCGGCCAGTTCCGCGAGGACCTGTTCTACCGGCTCAACGTCGTGCCGGTGGCGCTGCCCGCGCTTCGGGAGCGCCGGCAGGACGTGGCGCTGCTCGCGCGCCACTTCCTCGATCGCGCCGCCGAGGACGGCCTTCCGCGCAAGCAGCTGGCGGCGGAGGCGGTCGCGGTGCTCGAGGCCTATGACTGGCCGGGCAATGTCCGCGAGCTCGAGAATCTCATGCGCCGCATCGCCGCGCTGAGCCGCGACGAAGTGATCGACGCCGACGCCATCCGCCGCGCGCTGGGCGAGGCAAGCGGCTCGGCGCCGGCGACTCGCGATCCCGGCATCGAGGCCGCGGTGCGCGCGCGGCTCGAGCGGATCGCGATCGAGGAGCCACGCGCGCTCGACGACGGCACGCTCTACGACCGGATCATCGGCGAAGTGGAGCGCCCGCTGATCGAGGCGATGCTCGCGCGTCACGGCCAGAACCAGCTGCGCGCCGCCAGGTCGCTGGGGATCAATCGGAACACCCTCCGGAAGCGGCTCGACACGCTCGGCATCGCACTGGGTCCCAATCGCCCGGAAGATGTGGATTAGCGACAATCTGATCGATTTTGTGTGTTCTTTCGGCCACAATCTGGTTGTATCCCTGCAACGATGAATGCCGTGACCGAGAGGATTGCCGAAGCGCCGCCGCGGCCGAAGCGGCGGTTCGGCGTAACCCCGGCGATCGAGCTTGGCGTGCTGGCGATCGCGGTAGCAGTGGCGATCGGCTCCTACTTCGTCATCACCGAGCGCGACCCGGCGCAAGGGCTGCTTACCCCCTTCCTCGTCGCATTGCTGCTGATCGCCAACCTGCTGCCCTGCGGCGCGCTGATCGTGCTGATGGGGCGCCGCATCGCCAAGCGCCGCGCCTCGCGCTCGCCGGCCGGAGGCGACGCGCGGCTGCACGTCCGCCTCGTCGCGATCTTCTCGCTGCTTGCCGCGATCCCCACCGTGCTGCTCGCGGTGGCGGCCTCGTTCCTCTTCCAGTTCGGCGCCGAGTTCTGGTTTTCGGGCCGCGCCCACGGCGTGCTCGAGAATTCGCGTAGCCTGGCGCAGGAATCCTATACCCAGTTGCTCCGCTATGTGGACAATGAGAATGTCGCGCTCGCCAACGATGTCTCGATTTGGCTGTCGCGTTATGGCTGGGAGATCGACAGCACCGATTTCAAGACCGCGTTCGGCTGGGATATCTACCAGCGCAGCCTGTCGAATGGACTGATCTTCACCGTCTCGCCCAATGGCGAGATCCATACGCAGGCGGTCGTCAAGAATTCCGACCGGAGCCCGGCGCTCGACATCGACCGCAAGGATATCGAGAAGGTTCGCAACGGCGCCCCCAGTATCGTCGCGATGAACCGCCAGCGCACCTATTCGCTGACGCGGATCCCCGAGACCAACCTATTCCTCTATTCCTCGCGCGAGCCCGATGCGAACGAGATGGCGACGCGGATCGACCGGGTACGATCGGTTTATACCGACTATGAGACGCTGCTGAAACGCTCGCGTTCGCTCCAGCTCCAATTCAACCTCGCGCTGCTGCTGATCTCGCTGCTGGTGATCGGTGTGGTGGTGTTCGTCGCGCTCGCCGTGGCGGATCGGCTGGTTCGGCCGGTCAACGAACTGGTCGGCGCGGCGCGACGCGTGGCCGAGGGCGATCTCACCGCCCGCGTACCGACCCCGCAGTCGCGGGACGAGGTCGCGGCGCTAGGCAACGCCTTCAACAGCATGACCGAACGGCTGGGCGAGCAGACCAATGCGCTCGTCACCGCCAACGCCCAGATCGAGAGCCGCCGCGCGCTG
This sequence comes from uncultured Sphingomonas sp., assembly GCA_966186155.1. Taxonomy (GTDB): domain Bacteria; phylum Pseudomonadota; class Alphaproteobacteria; order Sphingomonadales; family Sphingomonadaceae; genus Sphingomonas. Next base: position 17,296 of record CBIFVW010000022.1, on the reverse strand, counting down.
ATCGAGGCGGTGCTGTCGGGTGTGTCGGCGGGCGTGGTCGCGATCGGCGCCGACCGCAGCGTGCGCCTGATCAACGCCTCGGCGCTCGCGCTGCTCCGCCAGGGCGAGCTCGATCCGGTCGGTCGGCCGCTCAAGGAGATCGCTCCAGAGCTCGACGCGCTGCTCGACGGCGAGGAGCGCGAGGCGGTGGTCCAGCTCTCGACCGGCGGCGAGGCGCGGACGCTCGCGGTGAAGATCACCAGCGACGAGGGCGGGCAGGTGCTCACCTTCGACGACATCACCCAGCAATTGAACGACCAGCGCCGTGCCGCCTGGTCCGACGTCGCGCGCCGCATCGCGCACGAGATCAAGAACCCGCTCACGCCGATCCAGCTGGCGGCGGAGCGCCTGAAGCGCCGCTACGGCAAGAAGATCGAGCCCGAGGACGGCACCTTCGCCCAATTGACCGACACGATCGTGCGCCAGGTGGGCGACCTCAGGCGCATGGTCGACGAATTCTCGTCCTTCGCGCGCATGCCCAAGCCGCTGTTCCGGCGCGAGTCGCTGCTCGACATCGCGCGCCAGGCGATGTTCCTCCACGAAGTCGCGCACCCGACGATCCGCTTCGAGATGGACGCGCCCGATCCCGCGCCCGCGCTGATCTGCGATCGCCGCCAGATCGGCCAGGCGCTCACCAACGTCGTGAAGAACGCCGTCGAGGCGATCGAAGCGAGGGGGGAAGGGGAGGCGCTCCCGCAGGGCGAGGTGGTACTCACCATCCAACCCGAGGCGGAAGGGCGGCTGACCCTGACCGTTGCCGACAACGGCATCGGCCTGCCGGTCGAGCGCGACCGGATCGTCGAGCCGTACATGACCACGCGCAGCCGCGGCACCGGCCTCGGCCTCGCGATCGTCAAGAAGATCGTCGAGGAGCATTCGGGCACCATCGCCTTCGCCGATCGTCCCGGCGGCGGCACGCTCGTGACGATCTGCTTCGACACCGAAATCCTCGCCACGCTGGCGAACACCCCCGAAGGCGAAGGCGCCGACGATCCGCGTCCCGCCGTGCTTACGCGTAGTGGAAGTCCCAAGGCATGAGTCTCGATATCCTGGTCGTCGACGATGAGCGCGACATTCGTGAACTGGTGGCCGGCGTCCTCGAGGACGAAGGCTATGCGACGCGCGGTGCCGCCGACAGCGACTCGGCGCTCGAGGCGATCGCCGAGCGCCGGCCGAGCCTGGTGCTGCTCGACGTGTGGCTGCAGGGTTCGCGATTGGACGGACTGGAGCTGCTCGACGAGATCAAGCGGCGCGACTCGTCGATCCCGGTGCTGGTGATCTCGGGCCATGGCAATCTCGACACCGCGGTGGCCGCGATCCGCCGCGGCGCCGCCGACTTCATCGAGAAGCCCTTCGAGGCCGAACGCCTGCTGCTGCTCGTCGAGCGCGCGACCGAGACCGAGCGGCTGCGGCGGGAAGTGGCGTCGCTGCGCGCCTCGGTGGGCCGCGAGGAGGACCTTACCGGCACCTCGGGTGCGATCAACGCCGTGCGCGCGACGTTGAAGCGTGTCGCCTCGACCGGCAGCCGCGTGTTGATCACCGGCGGGCCGGGCACCGGCAAGGAAGTGGCGGCACGACTGCTCCATGGCTGGAGCCAGCGCGCCGCGGCGCCTTTCGTCATCGTCAGCGCGGCCCGGATGCAACCCGAGCGCGTCGAGGAGGAGCTGTTCGGCGTGGAGGAGGGGGGCGACCTCGTCCGCCCCGGCCTGCTCGAGCAGGCGCATGGCGGCACGCTGTTCCTCGACGAGATCGCCGACATGCCGGTCGCGACCCAGGCGCGGATCCTGCGCGTGCTGACCGACCAGAGCTTCAGCCGGGTGGGCGGCACGCGAATCGTCAAGGTCGATGTCCGCGTCGTCTCCGCGACCGCGCGCGACCTGATGGCGGAGATCGGCGAGGGGCGCTTCCGCGAGGATCTCTACTACCGGCTCAACGTCGTCCCCGTCTCGATCCCGCCGCTCACCGAGCGCCGCGAGGACATTCCGGTGCTCGTCGAGCATTTCGTCGCGCATTACGCCAACGAACGCCGCGTGCCGACGCCCGAGGTGGCGGCCGACGCGATGGTCGCGCTGCAGAGCTACGAATGGCCGGGCAATGTCCGCCAGCTCCGCAACGTGGTCGAGCGCACCGTGATCCTCGCCCCGGGCGACCGTATCGGCCGCATCGACCTCGACCTGCTGCCGCCCGAGGTGCTCGGCAAGCCGGACGCCTCGAACGGCATGGGCACGAACGCCATCATGGGCGCCCCGCTCAAGGAGGCGCGCGAGAGCTTCGAGCGCGAATATCTGCGCGTCCAGATCCGCCGCTTCTCGGGCAACATCTCGCGCACCGCGAGCTTCATCGGGATGGAACGCTCGGCGCTACACCGCAAGCTGAAGCTGCTCGGAATCACCGACAGCCGCGAGGAGTAGCGTCTCAGGGCGTCGCCAGCTTCATCAGCACGAGTCCGCCGAGGATCAGCCCCGCAGCGCCGAGCCGCATCAGGCTCATGCTCTCGCCGAGCAGCAGCACGCCCGCGGCGAAGGCCCCGAGCGCACCGATCCCGGTCCACACCATGTACGAGGTGCCGAGCGGCAGGCTGCGCATCGCCAGGCCGAGCAGCCCGAAGCTCGCGAACATGGCGGCGAAGGTGGCGAGCGTCGGCAACGGACGGCTGAAACCGTCCGACAACTTCATGCAATAGGCCCAGACGACTTCGAGCAGGCCGGCGACGAACAGGATGATCCAGGCCATGCAGCCCTCCTTCGTGAAAAGGGCCGGGCCGTCCCGGACTTCTGCCCTGCTGGAGAGGGGGAGGGCGTGGCCTCGCCGGCCTATCTAGGACCGAGAGGGCGAAGGGGCAACTGGACGCACTCGCGCGAAAACCGTAAAAGGGCATGTTGCGCGCCGCGAGGGCGCGGCAATCCGACGCCGGGTACCGGCGCGATGCGGGACAAATCCCGCCAAGAATAGAAGGGCTTAGAAATGGCCGAGAAGCAGACTTCGCTTCAGGACCTGTTCCTCAACTCGCTCCGCCGCTCGAAGACGCCGGTGACGATGTTCCTCGTCAAGGGCGTCAAGCTCCAGGGCATCGTGACCTGGTTCGACAATTTCTCGGTGCTGCTCCGCCGCGACGGCCAGTCGCAGCTCATCTACAAGCACGCCATCTCGACGATCATGCCGTCGGGTCCGGTGGATCTCGCCCCACTCCTCGAAGCGGTGGGAGAACATCAGTCCAAGAACCCGGTATTGCAGGAAATTTTCCTCAACGCGGTGCGCCGCCAGCAGGAGAATGTCACGATGTTCCTCGTGAACGGCGTGATGCTGCAGGGCCAGATCGCGGCGTTCGACCTGTTCTGCATGCTGCTCCAGCGCGAGGGCATGGCGCAGCTCGTCTACAAGCACGCAGTCTCGACGATCCAGCCGGCGCATCCGCTGAACCTCGCCGAGGAACAGAATAGCGAGGACTGAGTAGCTACGGCATGAGTACCGGTTTCGAGCGCGACCCCGACGAATTCGCCCGGGGCGCGCGAGCGGTCGTGGTCTATCCGGACCTCGGCGGCAGCTCGCGCGACGCCGAAGCGCGCCTGGAGGAGACCGCCGGCCTGGCCGCGGCGATCGGCGTCGAGGTGGTCTCGCGCGTGCCGCTGCGCATCCGCGCGCCCAAGCCGGGGACGCTGATCGGCTCGGGCCAGGTCGACGCGCTCGCCGAGACGGTGCGCGACGAGGAGCTGCAGCTCGCGGTGTTCGACGCGGCGCTCACGCCGGTGCAGCAGCGCAATCTCGAGACGGCGCTCGGCTGCAAGGTGATCGACCGGACCGGGCTGATCCTCGAGATCTTCGGCGAGCGCGCACGCACCGCCGAGGGCCGGCTCCAGGTCGAGCTCGCCCATCTCGACTATCAGGCCGGCCGCCTGGTGCGCAGCTGGACCCATCTCGAGCGCCAGCGCGGCGGCTTCGGCTTTCTGGGCGGTCCGGGCGAAACTCAGATCGAGGCCGACCGCCGGCTGATCCGCGATCGCATGGCGCGCCTCAGGCGCGAGCTCGGTCAGGTCAGCCGCACCCGCACCCTCCACCGCGACCGGCGCCAGCGCGCGCCCTGGCCGGTGATCGCGCTGGTCGGCTATACCAATGCGGGAAAGTCCACGCTCTTCAATCGCTTGACCGGTGCTGACGTCATGGCGGAGAATTTGCTCTTCGCGACGCTCGACCCTACGCTGCGCCAAGTCTCGCTGCCCGGCATCGACAAGGCGATCCTTTCGGACACGGTGGGCTTCGTCTCCGAACTGCCGACCCAGCTCGTCGCGGCGTTCAAGGCGACGCTCGAGGAAGTCGTCTCGGCCGACCTGCTGATCCATGTCCGCGACATCGCGCACCCGGACAGCGAGGCGCAGCGCGACGATGTCGAGCAGGTGCTCGCCGAGATCGGCGTCGCCGAGACCACCCCGCGCTTCGAGGCGTGGAACAAGATCGATCTGCTCGAAGAGGAGCGCCGCGACGATCTGCTCATCGAGGCAGCCAAGCGCGACGACGTCATGCCGGTGTCGGCGGTGACGGGGGAGGGCGTCGACGCGCTGATCGACGCCGTCTCGGCCAAGCTCACCGCCGGCCATCGCCGCTACACGATCACGCTCGACCCCGCCGACGGCGCCGGAGCCGCCTGGCTCCATCAGCATGGCGAAGTGCTCGACCGGAGCATGGAGGGGGAGCGGGCGGTCTATGAGGTCCGCATGGCGCCACGGGATTTCGAACGGTTCGAAACGCGCCGGTGACGCGGCGCCTCGATCCATTTTGATGCCGGGATCCTTGTGCTAGATCGCTCCGCGGGCGGGGACGTGGAGTGATGCTCATGAAGATGCTTCCTTTCCTCATGATTTTCTCGCTGGCCGCCACCGCTGCCCTGGCGCAGCCCGGCTGGCGCACCGTCGGCTTCAAGACCGTGAGCCGCGGCAGCGACCGCGACACGATCAACCTCCGCGGCAATCAGCGCGACCGCCAGATCCGGGTCTGCGCGCTCAACCGGCCGATCAATTTCACGCGGCTGACGGTGAGGTTCCAGAATGGCGGGGTTCAGGACATTCCGGTGCGCCGCGCCCTCAACGCCGGCACGTGCACGCCGCCGCAGGACCTGCGCGGGCAGCGCCGCAACATCGCGGCGATCGACATGGTCTATTCGCGCTTCGCCCGCGGAACCCTCCCGATCATCCGGGTCCAGGCCCGCTAGTCAGCGCTTCAGATCGGCGGCCAGCAGCGCCTTGAGGATGGCCTCGGAGCGGCGCTGGCCGTAGCCGCGACCGTAAGCGCTGGACGTGATCGCTACGACGAGGTGCCGGCTCGGAATCACGTAGATCTTGTTGCCGCCATTGCCCGAAGCGAACGACACCGGCACCGGCGTGCCGCCGATCTCGTGTGTCTTGGCATACCAGAAATAGCCATAGCCATCGGCATAGGGGTCGCTTGCCGAGATCGTGACTCTGGGCGCGAGCGACTCGCGGATCCAGGTCGCGCTGACGATCCGGCGGCCGCGATACGTGCCGTTACCGCGCACCATCTCGCCGATCGCCGCGAGGTCGCGCGTGGTGAGCCAGAGATTGCCCTGGCCCTTGGTTTGGCCCGCCGCGTCCGACGCCCAGCGCCAGCGCGTGATGCCGAGCGGCCGGAAGAGTGCCGCACCCGCAAAGTCGGCGAGCGACCGGTGGGCGGCTTTTGCGGTCACGATGCCGACGGCATAGGCAGTAACCGAATTGTAGCGATAGAGGCTGCCCGGCGCATCGGCGCGCGGCACGCGCAGCACGAAGGCGAGGGGATCGGGATCGGCGTCGAGCTTGTCCTCGTTGCCGGGCGAGTCGGCATCCTCGTCGTAGGCGGCGAGGCCCGAGCGCATCGTCAGCACGTCGCGAAGCGGCACGTCGCCGACCGCGCTACCCTTGGCCTCGGGCCAATAGGCTCGGACGGGATCCCCGACGCTCTGGATCAGCCCGCGATCCAGCGCGATGCCGACCAGCAGCGACGCGACGCTCTTTCCGGCGGAGCGGATATCGTGGAGCGCCTCGGCCGTCCCGCCATCATAATAACGCTCGGCGACCGTCCTGCCGTCGCGCAGCACGACCACCCCGCGCAGGTCGCGATTTTCGTCCCCGTCCCAGGAGGCGAGCACCGCGGCGAGCCGCGGGTCGGTCTGCGCATGCGCGGGTGCGGCAAGGAAGATGGCGGCGCAGAGCAAGGCCGCGAGCATCGAGCGCATCGGGAACCTCCCTCAGCCGGACAGCCCGACCTTGGCGCGCTGCCACAGCGCTTCCTTCGAGTCGAGGTCCAGCCCCGCGAACGCATCCCCGGCTTCGGCTTCCATCACCTTGAAACGCCGTTCGAACTTCGCGTTGGCCGCTCTAAGTGCCGCCTCGGGATCGACGCCGAGCTTGCGCGCCCAGTTGACCACCGCGAAGAGCAGGTCTCCGATTTCCTCTTCAACCTCCTCAGGCGACGCCCTTTCCACCTCGGCCAGCTCCTCGTCGATCTTCGCCCGCGCGCCGCTCGCATCAGGCCAGTCGAAACCGGTGCGCGCCGCGCGCTTCTGAAGCTTCTCGGCGCGGAGCAGGGCGGGGAGGCCCGTCGCGACGCCGTCGAGCGCGCTCTCGTGCCCCTTGGCCCCCCGCTCCGCGGCCTTGATTTGTTCCCAGAGGTGATGGCCGCCCTCGGCTGCCCCAAGGAAGATGTGCGGATGACGGCGCTCCATCTTGTCGCTGATCGCGTTCGCAACGTCGGGAAGCGCGAAGTGACCGGCTTCCTCGGCCATGCGGCTGTGGAAGACGACCTGGAGGAGCAGATCGCCGAGCTCGTCCTTGAGATCGGCCATGTCGCCGCGCTCGATGGCGTCGGCGACTTCATAGGCTTCCTCGATCGTATAGGGCGCGATCGTCGCGAAGGTCTGGACCGTGTCCCATTCGCAGCCGGTCTTCGGATCGCGCAGCCGCGCCATGATCGCGACCAGACGCTCGATGCTGGAGGGGACGGTATCGGAGGGGGACGTCACGTGAGGGGGCTCTCCGGGCGCTGATCCGTTAGAACGATAATATACATTATGTAAAATCTATTCCTGTGCACGGGGAACGAGCAGCCGCGCCTTTTCGAGGCTCGCCTTCTTGGGCTCTAGGATCAACGTCCGCCCTTCGACGCGCCAGGATTGCAACCGCGACAGGAAGTTCATGCCGAGTACGTCGAGATCGCCGAAGCTATCGGAGACCACCACGTGCAGATCATGCGTCGCGAGCGGGCCGATCTCGACGTCCTGGGCGCGCGCCGACTGCGCCTGGACCGTCCCGTTGGCAGTCTCGATCAGCACCGGCGGCGCCAGCTCGGGCTGGAGCTCCGCGGCCTCGGCGGTGTCGCGCGACACCGCGGTGATCGTGGCGCCGCTGTCGATCAACATGCGCCGCTCGACGCCGTTGATGTTGACCCGCGCCCAGAAATGACCGTCGGGGCTCATCTTGATGCGCACCGTGTCGCCGACCACTGCCTGCTGCTCATAGCCGAGCCGTTCGGACATGCGCGCGAACAGCCCGCCGAGCTCGTGGCGGTGATTGACCACCAGGAACATGACCAGCCCGACGATCGCCCAGGTCACCAGTGTCTGGGCGACGCCGCGCAGCGTGATCCGCCGCACCGAAAGCGCCTTGAGCGCCAGCATCAGGGCGCCGAGCAGCAGGATCAGTTGCAGTATGCGGTCATCGGTGATCATGGCGTCAGTTCCAGCCCGTCATGGCCCGGCTCGACTCCGTCGGGCAGCCCGGCGACGAGCGTCGCATAGTCCATCGAATTGTCCATATGAACGAGCGCTGTGCGGTGCACGCCGAGCTCCCTCGCCCAGGCAAGCACCGCGTCCAGATTGGGATGCGTAGGGTGCGGCGCACGGCGCAGCGCATCGACGACCCAGATGTCCAGGTCCTTGTACAAATTACGCATCTCGTCTGTCAAGATATTGAAATCGGTAGCATAACCTATCGATCTTCCTGCGCTGTCGAAGCGCAGCCCCGCAGACGTGATGCCGCCATGCGGCTGATCGACGACCCGGATCGCGATATCGCCCACCACGAGCATATCGGGCAGCGGCTCGATCGCCACGGTCGGCCGGTAGAGCGCGCGGCCGCGGAAGACATAATCGAAGCGCCGCATGAGCTGCTCGAGCGTGAAGGGCCGAGCGAAACCGCGGACGGGCTCCCCTGCCCGCATGTGCATGATCTGCCGGAGATCGTCGATGCCGTGGCAATGATCGGCATGATCGTGCGTCCAGATCACCGCGTCGACATCGGTGAGTCCGGCGGCGAGCGCCTGCTCGCGGAAGTCGGGACTGGTGTCGACCAGGATCCGCGTGGTCTCGGTCGAGACCAGCACCGAGGCGCGTGTGCGCCGATTGCGCGGCTCGGCGGGATCGCAGGCGCCCCAGTCATTGCCGATCCGCGGTACACCGGACGAAGTCCCGGAGCCGAGGATGCGGATCTTCATTGCCGGGTCTTGGCGAACAAGGCGTGGAAGTTCGCGCGGGTTGCATCCGCCAGCGCCTCGGGATCCTCGCCGCGCAGCCCGGCGAGGAAGCGGCAGGTGTCCGCCACGAAAGCGGGTTCGCCGGTCTTGCCCCGGTGCGGCACCGGGGCGAGGAAGGGCGCGTCGGTCTCGATCAGCAGCCGCTCGAGCGGCAGCCGCGCCGCGGTCTCCTGCAGTTCCTTCGCGTTCTTGAACGTCACGATGCCCGAGATCGAGATGTAGAAGCCGAGATCGAGCGCGATGTCGGCGAACTCCCCGCTCGCGGTGAAGCAGTGGATCACGCCCGGGAAGCCCCCCTTCCCCATCTCGTCGCGCAATATGTCGGCGGTGTCCGCCTCGGCGTCGCGGGTATGGACGATCAGCGGGAGCCCGGTCTCGCGGCTCGCGGCGATGTGCGCGCGGAAGCTCGCGCGCTGGCGGTCGCGGTCGCTATGGTCGTAATAATAGTCGAGCCCCGTCTCGCCGATGCCGACGACGCGCGGATGCCGGGCCTTTTCGATCAGCTTGGCCGCGTCGATATCGGGATGCTCGTCCGCCTCGTGCGGATGGATGCCGACCGAGGCCCAGACGTCGCGCTCGCGCTCGGCGACGCCGATCACTTCGTCCCATTCGCGCTCGCGGGTCGAGATATTGAGCATCGCGGCCACCCCGGCGGCGCGGGCGCGGGCCAGCACCTCGGGCTGCTGCTCGCCCAAGCCCTTGTAGATCAGGTGGCAATGGCTGTCGGCGAGCCTCACGCGTCTTCCTTGAGCTCCAGCTTGGGGAAGATGGGGGTCGGCGGCGCGATGCGGAAGTCCTCGTCGTCCGCCGAGGGCAGCTGCGCGAGCAATCGCGACGCCGAGGTCGGCACCACGGGCATGATCGTCGTCGCGAGATGGCGGATCGCCGTCACGAGCGTGCGCAGCACCGCGCGCATCCGATCCGGATCGGTCTTGCGCAGCGACCAGGGTGCCTGGGCGTCGATATATTGGTTGCAGGCGAAGACCCCGGTCATCCACGCCTCGATGCCCTGGCCGAGCGCGAGATCGTCGAACGCGGCGCGGAACGCCTCGCACGCGACTCCGACTTCGGCGAGCAGCAGCTGGTCGGCCTCCTCGCCCCTGCCGGGCGCGACATGGCCCTCGCAATTCTTGGCGATGAACGCGAGCGTGCGCTGGGCGAGATTGCCGAAGCTGTTGGCGAGATCGGCATTGGCGCGCGTGACGATCGCCTCGTCGCTGAAGGTGCCGTCCTGGCCGAAGCTCACGTCGCGCAGCAGGAAATAGCGCAGCGCGTCGACGCCGTAGAGTTCGGCGAGCGCCATCGGATCGACGACGTTGCCCACCGACTTCGACATCTTCTCCCCGCGATTGAGCAGGAAGCCGTGGCCGAACACCTGCTTCGGCAGCGGGATGCCCGCCGACATCAGGAAGGCCGGCCAATAGACCGTGTGGAAGCGGACGATGTCCTTGCCGATCAGGTGCAGGTCCGCCGGCCAGTATTTGGCGAAGCGCACCGGATGGTCGGGATAGCCCGCCCCCGTGATGTAGTTGGTGAGCGCGTCGACCCAGACGTACATAACGTGCCCCGGCGAGCCCGGCACCGGCACGCCCCAGTCGAAGCTGGTCCGGCTGACCGAGAGATCGGCGAGCCCGCCCTCGACGAAACGGAGGATCTCGTTGCGGCGCGATTCGGGGCGGATGAAATCCGGGTTGGCGGCGTAGAAGTCGAGCAGCGGCTGCTGGTACTTGGAGAGCTTGAAGAACCAGGTCTCCTCGGCGGTCCATTCGACCGGAGTGCCCTGGGGCGAGAGCTTCACGCCCCCTTCCCCCTCCACCAGTTCCTTCTCCTCGTAGAACGCCTCGTCGCGGACCGAATACCAGCCCTCGTAGCGATCGAGATACAAGTCGCCCGCATCGGCCATCGCCTGCCAGATCGCCTGGCTGGCCTTGTAGTGCTCGGCCTCGCTCGTGCGGATGAAACGATCGCACGAAATATCGAGTTTCTCGGCCATGTCACTGAAATATCCGGACATCTCGTCCGCAAGCTCGCGCGCGGTCATGCCGCGGGCGCGCGCGGTCTGGACCATCTTGAGGCCATGCTCGTCGGTGCCGGTCTGGAAGAAGACGTCGCGGCCCTGCTGGCGCTGGAAGCGCGCGATCGCGTCGGCGGCGATCATCTCATAGGCGTGCCCGATATGCGGGCGGCCGTTGGGATAGTGGATCGCAGTGGTGATGTAGAAAGGCTCGGCCATGCGCGGCATCTAGAGACTGCGGGCGGGGGCGGCAACGCCTCAAGGGAATATGCGCGGTCGTGCAGATGTGTTAGCCCCCTTCACCCCGGCTGTCGCCGGGAGGGCGGTTCGAGGGGGATCGAAATGCGGATTTGGGCGATCGCGGCAATCATCATGGCCACGCCGGCGGCGGCGCAGCAGGCCTCGCTGATCAACGACGATGCGATCAAGGCCTATCTCGACGAGGGCCAGGAGTTCGAGAGCCGCACCGACGGCGACATCAACGGCGACGGCCAGGTCGACACGATCCTCATCGGCCGCAGCGACGAGGTCCGCACGCTGAAGGCGCTGCTGCTGGACAAGGGCGAGTTCGACGTCGACATGACCACCGCCGGCACGCTCAAGCTCGAGCCCTTTCCGCTCGGCGGCAGTGCCAGCGTCAGCTTCGCCAAGGGCGGCGTGGTCAAGATCGAGGACCTGACGGGCGGCACCACGGCGATCAACGCCGTCTATCGCTACCGGCTCGTCCCGGGCGCCAAGTCGCGGATGCGGCTGATCGGGCTCGACGCGACGCTCTACAGTCGCACCTATGCGCATGACGGGTTCGAATTGAGCTGGAACCTGCTCACCGGCGACCTGATCACCCGCGACATGCACCTCAACCGGAGCGGCAAGGGCGACGCGGCCTATGACAAGATCACCGAGAAGCGCGCGAAGCGGCCGAGCAAGCCCCTCTACATGGAGGACACGCCGAGCCCCGAGGAACTGATCGAGGCGGTCCGGAAATAGGTCAGCGCCCCGGCGCCAGCCGCGCCAGGATTCCGCCCATCTCGAATACCGTCGCCGAAGGATCGAGCGACAGGCCCGTCGCCGCGCCGGCCAGCTCGCGCGCGGCGGCATAGGCGTCGAGTGCGGTGCGCAGCGCGTCGCCCGACAGCGATTTCGCACGCCCGGCGACGAAGCTGGGCGCGCGTTCCAGGAACGCCTCGTAGCGCTGCTGCGCGGCCTTGGCGCCCAGCAGCTTGGCGAGCCGGCTGCGGATCATGTTCGAAGGATCGCCGGTGTCGGCGAGCGCTGTCATCTCCGCATCCAGCGCGGCGATGTCGAGCCCCGCGAAGCCGAGCGCGCGGCCGGGCGAGCCCTCCCCCGCCTTGACCAGGGCCGCGATCTCGCTCGCGGTGGCGTCCGGAAGCTCGGCGCGCAGGATCGCGGCGACATCGGCATCGGGCAGCGCCTCGAAACGGAGCAGCCGGCAACGCGAGCGGATCGTGGGCAGGAGGCGGCCGGGCGCGTGGCTCACCAGCAGGAAGATCGTGCCCGCCGGCGGCTCCTCGAGATTCTTGAGCAGCGCGTTGGCGCCGCCGCGCTCGAGATCGTCGATCGCGTCGATCACGATCACCCGGCGCGAGGAGAAGCTCGGCTTGGTCGCGAACAACGGCTGGAGCCCGCGCACCTGCGCGATCGTGATCGACCGGGCGAGCGCCTCGTCGGGCTTGTCGGGATCCTTGGGCAGGCGGACGAGCTCGCGGTAATCGGGGTGCGCGCCCGCGGCGACCAGATGCGCGGTCTGGCTGTCCTCGGGAACGTCCCAGCCGGGGGCGAGCTGGTCGCGCCCCGCGGCCTCGGCAAGCATGCGCAGCGCGGCCTCGCGGGCGAAGCTCGCCTTCCCCACGCCCTCGGGCCCGGCGATCAGCCAGGCATGGTGGAGCGCGCCGCTCGCCATGGCGGCGGCCAGCGCCTCGCGGGCGGATTGGTTGCCGATCAGGGGCATGGAGGTCGCTATAGCATTCCTCCCCCGGTGGGGGAGGAATGATTGGATCACATCCCGAACAGCGACCAGAAGCCCCGCCACGCTCGGCCGAAGAAGCCGGCCTTGCCGACGTCCTTCTCCGCGACCAGCGGCAGCGTCTGCGACGGCAGGCCGGGCGAGTCGATCACCAGGTCGGCGATATGGTCGCCCGCCTTGAAGCCCGCCGGGACGGGGCCGTTATAGACGATCCGCCCCTGCATCTCGGGCGCGGTGCCGGCGGGGACGGTGGCGGTGAGGTCGCGCGGCGCGACCACGCCGACGCTGCTCGACGACCCGCCCTGGACTTCGATCTCGCCGACCTTGCGGCCCTTCTTGACCAGCGGCCGGGCCTTCCAGGCGCGGAAGCCCCATTCCATGAAGCGCACCGACTCGGCGGCGCGGCCGCTATAGGTGTCGAGCCCGGCGACCACCATCACGAGGCGGCGGCCGTTCTGCTCGGCCGAACCGGTGAAGCCGTAGCCCGCCTCGTCGGTATGGCCGGTCTTGAGCCCGTCGGCCCCCGCCACCTTGCCGAGCAGCGGGTCGCGATTCTGCTGGGTGATCGCGGCGCCCGCGCCCAGCGTCTTGCCCCAGGTGAAATTCTCGAGCGAGTAGAACTGCTTGTAGAGCTGCGGATGGTCCTGGATCGTCGCCTTGGCGAGATGCGCCAGGTCGCGCGCGGTGACATAGGTGCGCCCCTCGTCGGGCCAGCCGTTCGAATTGCCGAAATGGCTGTTGGTGAGGCCGAGGCGCTTGGCCTGCTGGTTCATCAGGTTGGCGAACGCCTCCTCGGTGCCCGAAACCCCTTCCGCCAGCACGACGCAGGCGTCGTTGCCCGAAAGCGTGACGATGCCCTTGAGCAGGTCCGAGACGGTCGGCTTCTCGCCCACCGCGAGGAACATGGTCGAGCCCTGCGAATGCCATTTCTTCCAGGTCTCGGGACGCACTTCGATCTGCTGGTCGAGCTTCAGCTCGCCCTTCTTGATCAGGTCGAAGGCGACATAGACCGTCATCATCTTCGCCATCGAAGCGGGCGGGATGCGGCGGTCGGCGTCCTTGGCGTAGAGCACCGCGCCCGAGGACAGGTCCTCCATGTACGCGATCGGCGCGGGCGTCTCGAAGGGCGGGCCCGCGGCATTCGTCGGCAAGGCGGCGGCGATCGCCAGGAACGATGCGGCAAGCAGCTTCTTCATGTGTCGGTCCAGGCCTTTCAGTTGGCTAGGACGCGTGCATCTCCATAGCCCGCGCCCGCGGCACGCCGCCGCGCCGCTTCGGCCTGCGCCTGGTTGGCGAACGGGCCGAGCTGGACGCGGTAGAGTCCGCCACCCGGCTTTACGAAGCCGCCCATGCTTTGGGCAAGCGCTTGTGCGCGCCCGGCGCTCGAAAGTGCGGCGATCTGCACGAAATAGCCCCGGCCGGCGGGCGCGCGCGCCACCGGCGCGGGACGCGGCGGGACCGTGCGCGGCGCCGCGGCGCGCGGCGCGGTATAGCTCGGGGCCGGCGCCGGGGTCCTGCCCGCAAGGCCCGGGGCGCCCGGAAGATGCTTGCGCAAGGCATTGAGCAGCACCTGCGGCGCATCGGGGCGCTCGGCGGCCGGGCGGCCCGCGCGCAGCGCCGTTTGGTCCGTCGCGGGCGGAGTCACGCCGCGGATGCGCACCGGCACGCTCTCGCCGGTCGCGCCGAGCAGCCGCGCGGCGCCGGCCGACAGGTCGATCGGATGATCGGCACCCGGCCCCATCGCGCCGGTGACGAGCACCAGGATCGTCCTGCCCGTCTCGAGCGAGGTCACCTCGACATAGCTGTTCGCCGGCAGCGAGCGGTGGACCGCGACCACCGCCTCGTCCATCGCGCCGCCGCCCGAGACCGGGCGCACCCCGGCATAGCCGATCTCGTCATAGCGGGTCTCGCCCGGTCCCGGCTGCGACGAGCCGCGCGGCCCGGTCGCGCCCGCGGCGGGATCGGCATAGCTCTCCTGCCGCGTGGCCGGCGGCGGAACCTGCTGCGGCACGGGAGCGGCATAGCCCGTTCCCGGCGCGGCATAGGACGCGCCGGGCGCGGCCGGCTGCGGCTCGGCCCATTGCGGCTGCGGCTCGGGCTCGGGAGGAGCCGATTCCGGCGCTGGCGCGCGCACGGGGCGCGAGCGGATCGAACCGTCGGCGGCGCGCCAGGTCTCGGTCTCCTGCACGTCATGGCCGGGCTGCGCCTGGCTCTGCTGCCGTACCGGCGGCTGGCGGTAGCGCGGCGGCGCCCCTTCCTCGCGCGGCGACCAGGATTGCGCGGCGATCGAGCCCATCGGCTGCGACCCCGCGCTCTCGGGCGCGTACTCGGCATGGCCCCGGCTCCCGCCGCATCCGGCAAGGAGCAAAAGAGCTGCGAAAATGCTAGCGTTCGACCTCATCGGCGAGCAGGCCTACCGACAAAGCGTAAAAATTCGAGCAATTATAGTCGAGGATCACGCGATAATTGCCGGTGAGGAGATATCCGGTCTTCCCCGGCCCGTCGGGCTCGAGCAGCGTCGCCTGGACATTGTCGCCCGGCCATGCGCGGCCGACGGGCACCAGCCCCAGCGCCCGCCACTCGGCCATCGTCTTCCAGCGGCTGTGGCGCTCGTGCACGCGCGGGCAACGCGGCGAGGTGGTCCGCCCCTTCAGCGCCGCGCGATCGAGATTCGCCGGCACGCTGACCGCGAAGCCCCAGGGCTGACCCGCGCGCCAGCCGGCGTTGACGAAGTAATTGGCGATCGAAGCGAGCGTGTCGGCCTCGCTCGACCAGATGTCGGCCATGCCGTCACCGTCGCCGTCGCGCGCGAGGCGAAGATAGACCGAGGGCAGGAACTGCGGCCCGCCGAACGCGCCCGCCCAGCTCCCGACCAGCTTCTCGCGCGGCACGCCGCGGTCGATCATCTTGAGCGTGGCGATGAACTCGCTCGCGAACAGGTCGCGCCGCCGCCCCTCATAGGCGAGGCTGGCGAGGCTGCGCGGCAGGTCGAACCCGCCCATCACGCGGCCGTAATTGGTCTCGTGCCCCCAGATCGCGACCATGATCGATTCGGGAACCCCGGTCTCGGCCTCGATCCTCTGCAGCCGCGGGCGCTGGCGCTGATAGGCCGCGCGACCCTGGTTGATCCGCGCCGCGTCGACATGGCTGCGGCGATAGGGTTCGAAGGCAGGGATTCTCGCGTTGGGGCTGGTCTCGGGCTGCTGCCGGTCGAGCTCGACCACGCGCGGATTGTAGGTGAGCGTCGGGATCACCGCGTCGATCGTCCGGCGGCTCACGCCCTGCTGCGCCGCCTGGCGCGCGAGCACGTCGAGGTAATTCTGGAAGCCCGACTCGTCCTGCGCGATCGCAGGGCTCCCCGCCGGCGCCGCCGCGATCACCGCGACGCCCAGCGCCAATGTCTTACGCATCACACCGCCCAATCCCCACATGCGCTTTTTGTGCCACAGCCGGGCGGCCGGCTAAAGCCCTTGCGCGGGGGTTCACCAACAAATTGTGGCGGATCGCCGCCGTTCGCGATAGCGGGTGCGGCGACGCGGAAAGGTGGCCGAGTGGTTTAAGGCAGCGGTCTTGAAAACCGCCGTGCGTGCAAGCGCACCGTGGGTTCGAATCCCACCCTTTCCGCCAGCCTCCCTCGGTCGCGCGGGTCAGGACTGCCGGACGATCTCGCCGATCCGGACGGCATCGAGCCCGAGCCAGTCCGCCAGCCGATCGAGCTCGGCCGCGAGGCGATCCACGGTCTCGCCGGGCGCGCGGGGCTCGAGGGCGACGCGGTGCGCCAGCAGGACGCCCGCCTGACGGTCGGCCTTGAGATCGACGCGCGCCGCCAGCGCTTCGTCCATCAGGAACGGCAGGACGTAATAGCCATGGGTGCGCTTGTCCCGGGGCACGTAGATCTCGATGCGATAATGGAACCCGAACAGGCGTTCGGCGCGGCCGCGCTCCCAGACCAGGGGGTCGAACGGAGCCAGCAGCGCCGCGCCGCGCACGCGACGGGGCGAATGGGCGTCGCGATGCATCCAGGCCTTCTGGCTCCAGCCTTCGACTCGGACGGGGACGAGCGTTCCCGCCTCCGCCTGCGCGGCGATGGCATGGTCCGCTTCTTCGGGCTTCAGCCGGTAATAGTCGCGCAGGTCCGCGGCGGTCGCGACGCCGAGCGCGCGGGCGCTCCGCTCGATCAACGCCCGCTGCGCGCTCGCGGCGTCGGGAGTGGGCAGATCGAGGACGACCCCGGGCAACACGCGTTCGGGCAGGTCGTAGACCCGCGCGAAGCTGCCGCGGCGCGTGGCGGTGGTGATCCGGCCCGACCAGAACAGCCATTCGAGCGCGTGCTTGGTGTGGCTCCATTCCCACCAGCCGCTTCTGCTCGCCCCATCCTCGAAATCGGCGGCCGCCATCGGACCTTCGGCGGCGATCCGCGCGAATACCGCCTCGGCTTCGGGCCGGCGCTCGGCGGCGAAACGCTTCAAGGCTCCATAGCCGATCTCGCCGCGCTCGGCCCGGGCCATCCGCCAGCGCAGCAGCGGGTGGGCGTCGAGCGGAAGCAGGGAGGCTTCGTGCGCCCAATATTCGAACATGCGCCGGTGGCGCCTGGCGCCCCACGCATCGCGGTCGAGCAGCGCGCGGTCATAGGCGCCGAGCCGCGAGAAGGCCGGGAGATAGTGCGCCCGGGCCAGCACGTTGACGCTGTCGATCTGGAACAGCCCCAGCCGGCCGAGGACCCTTCCGAGATGCGCGGCGGA
>CBIFVW010000021.1:0-23066 GCA_966186155.1 uncultured Sphingomonas sp. | reverse complement strand
GGCGTGATCATCCTCTATGGTGCGACCTATGACCGCGCGATTCCGGGCCGCGCGTTGCTCGGGTCATTGCTCGCGATCGGGGGCCTTCTCGGCATCATCTTCTGACGCGCGGCCACCGCTCATCGCCCTGACGAGCCCGTCGCGCAGCCCCAGCGCCTCCGAGGCGATATCGGGCTCCCGCGCCGCGAGCCGGGTCAGCCGGTCGAGGTGGCGCCGGATCGCGCCCTCGCTGGTCTGGAGC
This sequence comes from uncultured Sphingomonas sp., assembly GCA_966186155.1. Classification (GTDB taxonomy): domain Bacteria; phylum Pseudomonadota; class Alphaproteobacteria; order Sphingomonadales; family Sphingomonadaceae; genus Sphingomonas. The sequence continues at coordinate 22,825 of CBIFVW010000021.1, read as the reverse complement.
GGCGCGGTGGCGAGCCAGCGCGTGAGGTCCGGATTCATCAGCGCGCGGGCGGAGAGGTTGCGAGCCAGCGCCAGCGCGCCGGTCGCGGCCGATCCGGCTGCGGCTCCGGCGATGGCGCCCGGGATGCCGCCAGCCAGACCGCCAGCGCCTCCGCCCACTGCCGGCGAATATTTCGTCACCTGGTTGAGGAACTGGTTCCAGTTCTGCACCATGCCCGAACGGGAGCGGTTCAGCGTGGCCGAGGTGTCGGCATAGGCCTTGGCGAGCGCGCGCAGGTTGGCGATCGACCTCGCCCCTTCCGGCCCGAAGATCGTCGCGCGGCTCTCCGGCGAGATCGCGCGCGTCTGCTGCACGAACAACGCGGGCGAGAACGGCTCATCCGGCGATTTGCGGCCCAGCGTCTCCGCGATCGTCGCCGCGGCATCGCCCCGCTCGCTGTCGCTGAGCTTGCCCCAGAGCTTGCCGAGCGCCGCACTGTCGCCCCTAGGTCCGGCCATCGCCTGGACGGCCTTCCATGCCGCTTCCGGACTCATCCGCGCGCCCCGGGACCCGAGCACCTTCTGGACGACGTTCGATATCTCGTTCTGGCGCCGCGCATAGAAGCGGTCCGCTTGGTCATAGAGACGCACCGCATCGGGGGCGCTTTCGCCGAGCTCGCGGGCGATATCGCCCTTGGCTGCGTCGAGCACCATGCCGATCCGACGGTCCGCGTCGGTGGGCGTCAGGCCGCGCGTGCTGATATTGCCGCGCAGATTGGTGCGGATATCCCGGATATCGCCGACGCTCTTGGGCAGAAGGTTGCCCGCATCGTCGACGAAGTCGCTCCGCACTTCCTGGAGGTATTTGATCAGCGGCGCGTTCGAGCTGGCGTTGCGCGAGAGTTCGCCGATCTGCGCGTCGATCGCTTGGACGGCATCGCGGGCATAGACCGGATTGTCGCCGGCCGCATCGGCGGCGCGGCGGTACATCTGCCGCGCGATGTCCCGGCTGCGCTCGATGAACCGTTCGCCGGCCTTCTGGACCCCCCCTCCCATCCCGGCCTCGGAATAGGCGGTCCCGTCGCCGCCAAGCTCGGCCGCCCGGCGCTCGATGCCCTCCTCCGTCGCTCGAAGGCCGCGCTGGACCGGGCCTCCCCCGCCGATCGAGCTTTCGAGGTAAGCCATGGCATCGCGCCGCGATGGGTCGAGGATCGGGCGGCTAAGCGGCACACCTTCCTCCCCGGCGGCACGCGCCAGCGCGACCGCCTCGTCACCGCCCGGCGGCGCACGGCGCGGCACCGCGCGCGCGGCTCGTCCCGCGCCCGCGAGCCCACCCGCGAGCGCGAGGCCCGACGCCGCCTCGCCAAGCGCATTCTCGAAGCGCTGCCCCACATCGCCCTCGGTGCTGCCGAAGCCGTGGAGGGCGCCATAGCCAGCAGCGGCGGGAAGGATCGTGCGCAAGGAGCGGCCGGCGGGGAGCAGCAGGCCTCCCGCGAGCTGGCCGCCGATCGTGACGCCCGGATTGTCCCGCGCCATCAAATCGCGGCGGCGCTGCATCTCATCGGCGGCTTCACGATTGCCGGTGAGCGCCGCGGCACCCTCGATCGCCGCGAGCGGGATATCAGCCGCCCCGGCCGTGAACGCCGCGAAAGGGCTGGATGCCTCCGCGGCGCGCCCCCTTTCCTGTTCGTCGAGGGGAACTTCCATCGTCGAGGTGACGGGATAGGGCGAATTGGGATGCTGCCGCTTCCACTCGCGAAACTCCGGCGTGCGGCGGAACGGCGCGATCACGCTGGCGAAATGCGAAGGATCGCCGCCGGTGCGCTGGATGAAGCCGATGATCTGCGCGTCGGGAACCCCCTGCGCGATCATTTCGGCGAACCTCGCGCCGTGCTCGCGCATCCACGGGCTCTCGACCGTCCGCATCGTCGTGCTCGCCTGGAGCGAGCCCGGACCCGCCGGCTCCGCCAGCACCGTCGAGCGGTCGAAATCGTCGGCCGAGGCAGGAGGTATGCCGCCCTCCGGTGCCGATCCGGAAGCGGGCTTGCCCGACAAATCGGCCTCGAGATCGACGCCGCCAGCGCCCTGATACATGCGCCGGTAGAGATCCTCGATCACATCAAGGTTCGTCTGAAATTGCTCGTCGCTTTGGCCAGGATCGAGGCTCGTGAGGCTGCTCGCCAGGGCTTGGAAGTCCGAGTTCGAGAGAGGCGTGAGGGGGTTCTTACCGCCGTTCGCTGCGGACATTTCCATGATGCGCTGGAGAGCGGCCGCGTGCTTGAGCGTCTCCGTGTCCTTCGCGAAATCGAACTGACGCTGGCCGATGAACGGCACTCCCGAAAGCGTCTGCCATCCACCGCCGGTGAACCAGTCTTCCTTTGAGCGCTTGCGGAGCGTTCGCGCGAGCTTGATCTTGCTGAGCGCCTCCTGCCTCGCATTATCCATGGCCTGAGGTGTTTCGGTGGCCGCCGATTTATCGGCCGGCCCACCTGGGATGATCTCCTGTCCCGTGCCGTCCGCTCTCCAGCGATAGCCTTCCTTCGGCTCGGGGCGTCCGAGGTTGGCCGCCTTGTATTCGGCGGCGGCGGCGTCCGCGGCTTCCTTGCGCTTCTGGTCGGGCGTCTGCGGCGGCGGCTCGCGCGGGGGTCCTTGGATCACGCGCGGGATCGCGCGCGGCGCTGCCGGTGGCGGAGCGGCCGACTGCCCCCAATCGAGTTCCCACGGCTTCTTCTGCGGCGCCGGAGAGGTCGGCGTCGGCGTCGGCACATCCTGGGGCATGCGCGGGTTGATGATCGACGCCAGGCTCGTCGTCAGGAAATTGACAGCCATTCTACCTCCTCAGTCCCGTGGTGCCGCGCGCGCCGAAATACGGCGCGCCAAGTCCGCGACCCTCAACATGCCAATGGTCCCCTTCATCGATAATCTTGACTCCGGGGCCGAAATAGCGCCGCAACTGCTCGCGCGTCGTACTCGCCTTGGCATAGTCCGATGCATCTCCGGTCAAGTGCATGCTACCTGGAATGCCGTCGACGAGCGCGTTGCCCTGCGGCGTGCGGCGTCCGCTGGTCATTCGCCCGGGGGCGCGGGTCGGGTCAGGGAAAGGTGCGCGAGCCGGGCTGGCTCGCACCTCCTTGCCCAGCGGCTTCCCACGCGTTCGGATCGTTCGGATTGCCGCCCTTGAAGCGATAGCCGCCGACGATCTGCCCCGGGCGTGGGCCGCCGGGCACCGGGCCCGACGATGCTGGCGCGTCCGAAACCGGCCCCTGATAGCTCGGGTCCAGCTCAAGCCGGCCGCCCTGGGGCACCGGATAGTAGCGTGGTCGGGGTGCCGGGCCGGACGCTATCGGGCGCCCCATGGCGTCGTAGCGCTGCTGGCCCTCGCCGAGTGTGAACTGCCCTTCGCGCTGGTCCTTGGTGAGTTCGCGGATCGCCTCATAGGCGGCCTTGGGGTCGGCGGCGAGGAAGTTGGCGCGGGCTGTCGCGTTCTCGGGGTCCTGCGCCCATGCGGCGAACGCGCGCTGCGCGGCCAACCCCTTTTGCTGTGCCTGGCGCTGCTGGATCAGCTGGAGCGCGTCCGGGCCCAGGCGGTCGACGAGCGCGCGCTGCGCCTCGGCATCGTCCGGATTGGCGTTCCACGCTCCGAAAGCGTCGCGCTGACGCTGCTGGGCGAGCCTCTGCCGATAGATCGGGTCGAACCCGTTCTGCATAAGCATCGTGTCGCCGATCAGGCCCAGGACGTCGCGCACTGGCGTGCCGACGCGCAGGAAGTTGAGGAAGCCGCCGCGCTGGTCGCGCTGCTGCGATTGCGCGGACGGCTCGTGGAGGAGCGAGCCCGCGATGCCGGGAAAGTTCGTAGCCATGTCAGAGCACCGAAAGCGCCATGGGGAGAAGGCCGGGGGAGCCTCCCTTTTGCGTGCTGCGCTGTCCGGCGCTCCCGATCAGGTTGCCTGCCTGGAGGCCGCGATTGGCGACGCCGCCGAGCTGGCCGAGATAGTTGTCGAAATACTGCTTGCCGAGGTTCTGCCCGTACTGCGTCAGCGCCTTGGCGGTGGCGCCGCTCTTGAGGAGGCCCCTGGCGGCATTGTTGCCGGTGATCGCGCGGCTGCCCTGGTCGAGCTGGAAATCATAGCCGGTCGAGTTGAGATAGTTCTGGAAGGCGCCGTTCGCCGCGTCGCTGTCGCCGCCCATGCCGAGGAGCGCCGCGATCATGCTGTTCGCGTCGCCGCCCGTGCCGACCATGCCGCCGAACTGGTCCTTCAGCCAGGGATAGGCGACATTCTCGCTCGTGCTCTTCGCGGGACTGCCGGTCAGGAAACTCATGGTCTCAACCCCTCAATTGATCCGCCCTCAGGACGAAGATGTCGCATTGCCCCATCGGGCGCTCGACGCTTCCGATCGCCGCGAACCCGAGCTGGCGCGCGAACCAGCGCACCGCCGGGCGCGAGCATGGCGGGAGCGCGTAGATGGCCGTCGCCCCCCACATGTCGAACATCGCCGCGAGCATCGTCCGCGCGAGGTCGAGCGCCGCGCGCCCGCGTGCGAGGAACAGGATATGCGCCTCGTACAGCGCCTCCCCGCGACGCTCGAACAGCATGACATTGCCGCCCGCATCGCTGAGCGCGACGTTGCGCCGATCCGCGATCCACGCGGCTGGATCGAAGCCGTCGACGAGCGGCGCGACCTCGGGGCGCTCGATCACCTCGACGAGCGTTGCGGTGTCCAACAGGCGGTGGAGCATCGTCAGACCGGCGGTGGTTCGCGCGTGAGCCCGGCCGGGTCCCAGCACCGAAGCATGATGACGCGGTTGCTGCCGCCGTCCGCGCAGCCCCAAAAGACGTTGGTGTAGGCACCGGCGAGATAGCCAGACGCCTTGGTCTCGGACGCGATCGTCGAGAAGTTCACGCCGTCGGTCGAGAATTCGTAATAGACCGTGGTGCCGTCGTCGCGGAGCCCGAACCAGGTCGCGTTGCCGCGGCCGACGAGCCAGTCAATGCTTCCCACGTCGGAATTATAGCTGCCCGGCGCCGAGAATCGCTGCACGAACAGGCGCGCGCTGTTCGCGTCGGCCTGGATGAGCACCGACTTCCCCGAAACGGGATCATAGAAGCCCGCGAGTGGCCGGATACCATTGTTCGGCGTCGACCGGTTCGTCGCGATGGCCATGCGATACGGCGCCGTTGGGACGGCTTGATAGAGATACTTGATCCCCGCAGCCGTCGAGGTGAGGACTATGCCGCGCGCGTCGCTGTATTCCGAGGTGGTGATCGTGCCGGGGCCGACTGCCGTGAAACCGCTCAGCGCCGGAACGCCCGGTGAGAATTCACTGCCGCCCCCGCCAGCCGATCCGTCCGACGCCGCCGTGATCCTGCCTTTCTCGTCGACCGTGAGGTTGGTGTTGGTGTAGCTGCCCGGCACCACGCCGGTATCGGTCAGCGCCAGCGTCAGGTTGGCGCTGAGGTCACCGCCGCCTTCGAGCCCGTCGCCCGCGATGATCTGCGTCGACTTGTCCGCCTTGAGCGCGAGCTCGCCCGCGTTCCAGTCGCCGTTCATGCGCGAGGTCTGGAGCCAGCGGATGGCTTCCGGCGTGAGAAAGCCCGTGGCCGGATCGACGAAGCGGGCCTGCCAGTTCCAGGGCGCGAGGTTCTGCCGGATCGCCATCAGCGCATGTCCGCACCCGCGATCCGCGCCGTCGCGCCGTCATCCTCGATCGAGAAGATCCTTCCCGGAGCCCGGATGAGGCCGAGGCTGCGCCACGAGAATTCCTGATCCCAATCCCCCGGCGTCACGGTGAGAGCGCCATGATCGGTCCAGGTCTTGCCGACATCGTCGCTGGTCCTCAGCGTGATGCTCGCGCCGCTATAGGCCGGATCGCCGCACGATATCGTCGCATAGACGGCACCGCAGCGCGCGGTCTCGCGCATCTGCATGGGGATGCCTCCCGTCACCATTCGCGCGAACGGTGCGTCCGGGCGGTCCTCTCGCGGCGACTCGTCCATGCCGCCATCGGGATCGACGAGCCAGAGCAGTCCGACCGTGTCGTCACCGGCAATGACCGTGTCGCGGACGCCGCTGGCATAGACCGACGCCGCCATGCCGAGCCAGTTGCCGCCGATATGGGCGCGCCAATAGGGCAGCCCGGGGCTCGCCCATTCGGACCATTGGCCGGTGGCAAGATCGCACACCAGCGTCTCCTGTTCGCCCAGGCGCAGCACATAGAAGTCGTGACCGTCGAGACTATAGGCCCAGGCGCGCAGGCGGCGGTTCTCGATCCTGCCGCGCACGATCGCGAAGACGCGCGCCTCGCTGACCTCGATATCGGTTCGCTGGAGGATCGGCGCGAAAACACGGACTTGGCTTGCCTGCTCCTCTACGGTCGGAAAATTGATGAGCGCGAAGAGCCGGGCCTCACTCAGCGATATTGTTGGCGTTGTCGCGTCGAAGATGGTGAAGACGCGCGCCTCGGACGCTTCGATGCTCGGAGTGGTCGCCATGGATCAGGTGGTCCGGTTGACTTGCAGCTGCGCCGCATCGGCGGCGGCGGGCGTCCAGTTAGTTCCGGTGGCCGGATCGCTCTCGAAAATGTCCTCGTAATAGGTGAACGCTGTGGTGATCGGGCGATCCGCCCCGAGCGCCGTGCTCGCGCCCGAGACCAAGCCAACTTGCAGCGTGCCGTCGCCCCCATCGACCTTGCGCGCGCGGACCTGCGTAATCAGCGCGGCGATGCTGGTCACGTCCTCGGGAAGCTGGGTCAGCGCAAACTTGGCCGCAGCCGGCGGCGGATCGCCCGCACTGATATAGTCGGTTGCGTCCAGCGGCGGCGAATTGTCGAGGAGATTCCAGCCGGTGGTGCCGGTCGACGGTGTCCACGGGAACGCGATGTCCGCCGTCGTGGTGCGCCCGAAAACGGTTCGGGTGCCCAGAAAGTCGTTGTTCTTCGCGCCATTGCCATCCCAGACAATCAGGTCCTTGAAATAGAACGAAGGGCCGCTCGTGCTGTTCGGGTTGTCGATCCGGAACTGCGAATATTGCGTACCGGTGTTGATCGCCGTGGCGGGGTCGATGCCGTCCACAGGGACCCCGTTGACGCGGATCTCGGCGGTCCCGGTGGCGACGTTCGCGACGAACTTGGCCTCGATATGGTTCCACGCATTCGCGACGAGCACCGGATTGACGCTCGTGGCGAGGACGGTCGCGAAGTTCGTCCCGCTGCGGACCACGATCCGGCCAGTCGGATCGACGGTCCAGATGACCTGGTTGGTGTTCGCATTGTCGCTGAGGCCGAAGCTCAGCGTCGTGCCGGTGCCGCTCGGGAGCGCGCTCATCCACATGCGGAACGCGAATCCGGCCGTGGTGACCGACGCGGGGAGCACGCGCCGCAAGCGCGTCCCGTTCACCGCATTGACGCCGCTGTTGAACACGGTGCCGGTGAGGTTCGGGTCTGGATCCTCGACCAATGCGGCGTTGTCGATCTGCGCATAGAGGCCGTTCAGCATGAAGGCGGTGTTGGTCCCATAGCCGCCGAAGTCGTCCGCGAAGCAAATCGTCATCTCATGCTCCAGAAGCGCGCTGCGCGGCCATGGCGCGCCGGATGCGCTCCTCTATGCCGCTGTTGGAGATCCGCTGCGGGGCCGCCCCGATAGCGTAGACCACGCCGTCCGTGTCCACGGTGATGAGCGTGTCCTTGATCGCTATGGTGACGCCCTCCCAGGTGCCGCGGTCGAACAGGCGCCCCTGGACGCGCAGGAATGGCGCATCGGGATTGCCCGTCGGGTACCAGGTCTCGGTCGTGTTCGTGCCCGGCAGCCAGAACTGATCGCCCACGACGGTCACGTTCCAGAGCGGATCTGGCGAACGCTCGGCGGTCGCGAAATTGAGCGGGTCGATCGTCGTGTCGCCGGGCTCGATCCAGTAGAACCGGCCGTTCATGCCATAGCCCTGCGCGATGACGACGATCACGAAATTCGCGATCATCCCGACGCTGATCACGCCGGCATCGTCCGGCACCGCGACCTGCGTCAGCGTGGCGCCGTCATAGACCCAGAGCAGGCGGCCGTCCGCGACGAAGAGATATTCGTCGGTCGCGGTCATGCTGACGGTGCCGCCGGAAAACTCTCCCGCAATGCCACTGCCGATCGCCGTCAGCGCGAGATTGCCGTCGACGCGCCACAACGTGTCGCCCGAGACGACGAACAGGGCATCCGCGAAGCTCCCGGGCTGCGAATACCAGCCGCGGATCGGGCCGGTTCCGACCGGCAGGAGGCGCTTGAGACGCGCCCGCGCGATCAACGCGACCTGATCGACCTGGTTGGTCGGGTCGCTCTCGAAATACCGGTTGAGGACCCGGATCTCAGGGTCCTGGGCGACGCGGCGGCTATAGGCGGAGCGCCCGAGCGGGATTCTCACCACGGCCCCCACGGCGTCGGCAGCGCATAGCCGCTATCGCCGGTGGAGGGCTGCTGCCCCCATGGCTGCCGGTTGTTCGGATAGGCCTGCACCGAGGGCTGGAGCAGCGCGGGGTTGGACGGGGTCGCGATGATCTGCTTGTAGCGCGCCTGGAATTGCGACCGGCTGCGCTGCATCGTCTGGACCGACTCCTGCGCGATGGCTTGCGAGTTGCGCGGATTGAGCCGCATCGCCAGCATGACGACGAACATGTCGTCGAACGCCTCGGGCCACGGCCATTCGTCATCGAGGTCGATCGGCGCGACGCGCTTCCAGTCGCCGAGGTCGGCGCGATAGACCCAATCGGCCTTCACGCCATCGGTCGAAAAGGTGAGCTGCTCCACGCCCTCGATCGTGCGGCCGTTGCCCCACAGCGCGAGGTTGTAGGTCGCGAAATTCCCCGACGCGTCGATAAGGCCGAGCCGCGAGCCGTCCTGCGGCGCGGGATGCAGGTAGACCGGCGGATCGGTGAGCGCGCTGGTGAGATTGCAGACGAGCCGAACATTGAGCGGCGCCCACCATTGCTGCGGCGGATAGCCATTGCCCCATGGATAGCCCGACGGGACCTGGACGTTGTTCTGCCCGATGGGGAAGAGCTGGAGCTGCTCCCCCATCTCGTTGCCGTAGACGGACCCGGCGATGACCTGAATCCGCTTCAATCCCTCCGCCTGCTCATCAGCGGTGAGCGTTCCCCCGATCGCGATCAGATTGGTCTCGCGATAGGCGTCGCGGATCAGGTCGGAGACGAGTGTCATCGCGCCATCCGCCGCCGGAGTTCGTCGGCATCCCAGCCCATGAAGGGCTTGCGGCCGGTCGCGGCCTCATACTGCGCGCGGAGAGCCTTGATGTCGTCCGGCGCGCCTGCCGGTGCGGCTGTGCCGCCGGGCGCCGCGTCGGCCTCCGTCGCAATGCTCTGCGACCGGCCGAGGAGGCCACGGATCGCGTCCAGGGCCGTGTCGACGGGCGACCCGTCATCCTTCGGCGAGAAGCCGAGCTCGGTGAGCCCTTCGACGAGCTTGTCGCGCTCCGCCTGGAACTTCGCGACGAGGTCCGAGGCGCGATCCGCGTCGGCCCTTGCGGCCTTGAGCGCATCCGGTGCCCCCTCGGTCAGATTGCCGCGCGCCGGCGCAGGGGTCGGCGGCGGCGTGTCGCTCCAGCCTTCCGGCACGTCCTCGGCGCGTTCGAAGATCAGCGCTTCGCCATTGGGACCGAAGCGCCACGACGGCCACGCCTGATGGATATAGGTCATTGCCCTTCTCCGATGATGTAGGCGGTGCCGGCGGCGACGATGCGGAACTCGACCCATTGGTATTGGGTGCCGAGGACGACGCTCGCGCCGCCGTCGATCGTGCCGCTGCTAAGCGAGACCGTGACGGTGTTCGCGCTGGCGTCGGTCTTCTTGAAGAGGAAGCGCTTCCCGAGCGAGGTCGAGGCCATGTTGACCTGGGCGGTAAGATCGCCGGACGTCGCATCCATGAATATCTCGTCGGGATCCTCGTCGGTGAAGGTGCCGTTGCTGGCGATCACGGCGCCGGTCTGCATGAGGCTGTTCGACCAGACCTGGCGAAACTGGAGATTCGAGTTGCCGACAGTGAAAGTGATCGAGCTGGAGGGGAGTAGATGCCCCGCCACCGTCGCCCCCGTGCTGCTGACGCGCAGCTTTTCCGAACCGCCCGCCACCAGCGCGCATATGTTGGCTCCTGGGCTGTAGAGCCCCGTGTCGCTGTCGCCTGCGAACGCCAGACCAGGCGCGGCCACGGTGCCCTGCGGCACCAACAGGGGGCCCGTCAGCGTGCCTCCGGACGAGGGCAGCGGCGGCTTGCCCGGGAAGAATGTCGTCATGTCACTGATCCCTGAGCACGCCGAAGCGCATCTTCGAGCCCACCACGGAATCCGGCGGCGTCGTGATGCGGACGTAGACCTCGCCGGTGATCGCGCCGCTCTCGAACGGCTCGTCGCGGTCATAGCTGTCGCGGCCCATCGGGATGCCGATCAGGCCCGCGTCGGGATCGCCTGCGGCCGTGACCGCGACCCACCAGGGATGGAACGCGTCCGGCTTGACGAGCAAGGAGATCGGATTGGTCGCGACGAGCGTCCAGCCGTCCGCGGGCCCGATCCAGAAGTCGAGCGTTTCGATTGCCATGTTTCAGGCCTTTCGGAAAAGGGATGGCCCAGCCCAAGGGAGGAGGGCGTGGGCTGGGCCAAGAGGGTCAGCCGTTGATGCGGACCACTTCGAAGCGGCCGTTGGGGTTGACGTTCGTCTGCCACGGGATGTCGAAGCGGACGCTCGTCGCGCCGGTGTCACCGTTCGCGTACTTGAAGCTGCGCAGCGCGAGAGGGATGCCCTCCATCTCGACCGAGGCATTCTCGCCCGAGGGAAGGTCCTCGAGCCGCGCCGTCTCGACCCGGACCGCGGTCCGCTTGACGAGCGCACGCTGGAGATAGTCGGTGCTGGCGTTGCCGACCCAGGTGATGACCGCATTGTCCGCCGGAGCCGCGGTGCAGGTCGCGTTCGCGGTGTTGACGCCGGTATCGCCCGTCACCGCACCGCCCGGGACGATAATCGCCGGGAAGATGCGCAGCGCGGCGATGGCGCCGGTGCCGTCCGCCGTATGGTCGCCCACCACGCGGAACTGCTGGAGGCGCCCCTGCGAGGCCTGCTTGCGGTTGTCATACGCGTTGACCCCCGCCATCGTGAAGACCTCTCCGTCCTTGATCGTGGCGTTGGCGCCGAAGCCGTCGGCCGCGATCGTCTGGGTGAGGAAGAGGCCGTTCGTCGTGGTCGACTGGCAGGCGGTGCGGTAGTTGACGCTCTGGTTCGCGCCGTTGACCGCGCCGTTGGTGCGCGTGCCGGTCGTCATCACTGGCAGCTGCTGGGTGAAGAGGATCGGCAGCGACGCCAGCTCCTTGATCTTCGCCCGAACGACCATGTCGGTGGTGAACTGGTCCGGGCCCGGCAGCTCCTGGAGGTACTTGGCGAGCGCGGGCTTGTCGGTGTGCGGGAGCACGCAGAAGATGTCGGTTTCGACATCCGGCACGCCGTTCTCCATGAGCCGGGCATAGCCGTTCATGATGTCCTCGATGTCGGACACGGCCGTGCCGGGCGTCCCGATCCAGTTGTTGCCGCACATCGTGGCGGTCCGCAGGACATCGGCGTCGACGAGCTGGCCTTCGTTCTGGCCGATCGAGCGGATGCGCGCGTTCTTGCGCGCCGCGTCGAAGTCACGGATGTTCTCGAAATCCCCGTAGTAGAAGTCGAGCGTGTCGCCCGAGTTCAGCTGGTAGATCTCGGACCCGAACACCGTGTCCTGCTTGCCTGCGGACAGGTCCGCGACCTCGCCGGTCCACTTGCGCCGGTTGTAGCGCGGGGGCACCTGCTCGATGTACTGGAACTTGTTGAGCGGGGTGAGGTTGGTGTCGTTCTTCTTCCACTCGACGAGCTTGGACGCGACCATGGTGTTTTCCATGCGCGCGCAGATCGCCGCCGTGACCAGCGCAAGCTGGCTAACCTGATTTGCCATTGAAGGTCTCCGTCGGGCCGGGCGGCGAACCGCCCGGCGCAGGGACGCGACGTCTCACGACGTGGCTGTCCGGTTGGGTTTACCGGAACTCTTTCAGCATCTTGCGATACAGACCGCGTTCCGAAGGCTCGAATTGCCCCCCGGACCCGCGTGCGCGCGTCTGAGGGGGCGGTGGGGCGGTGCTGAGCTTCTTCTCGGGTTCGGGGCCGGCTTCCTGCTGGGCCATGAACCGGGCTTCGAGCCGTCCGAACTCGCGTGCCTGGAGGATATCCGGCAGCTCGGCGATGCGTATTGCCTCGTCGAGGTTGGACGCGAGATGATAGGCCACATGGTGGCCCACCTCGGATTGCTTGATGCCGAGAGCGATGACGGGAGGGCACGGCCACTCGCCGCGCGCTGCCGTCCGGGTGACCTTCTCCTCGAAGTCCGGGTACTTCTCGATCGCCTCCGCCTTGCGGTCGGTCCAGCCCTTTTCGAGCTGGGCCATCTCGGATTCGATCCGATCGTGCTCCCGCTGCGCCTCGAATTCCAGCTTGGCTTCGTGACGCGCCACCGCCGCGATGAACTTCGGGTCCGCCTCGCCATACTCGAAATCGGCGGGATCGGGCCCTGGGTTCAGATCGCGCTTCGCCGGGGCTTGGTCGGGCTTGGCGGGTTCGGGCTTGATGCGCCCCTCCGCCACGCCGCGCCAGTAATCCGCCTCGCGTTCGGCCTCCCGCCTCGCGGCGGTCACCTCGTCGAAGCGCTCCTGGATGGACTTGCTCTTGCGCCTGGGCTGTTCTTCCGCTTCGGGTTCGGCGTCGCCTTCCGGCTGCGCCTCCTCTTCCGCCTCGGAGCCGGCTTCGGCATCGAGCGCGTCCTCGGCCTCCTGTTCCCCGGGGTCTTCTCCCGTCGCCGGTGCCTCGGGCGTCTCCGCCTTGGGTTCCGGTGCGGTGAAGTCGCTCAGCTTGAACGTGCTGGTCTGCACGCTCGCCTGGTCAGTGCTCATGCTTGCATCCATCTGGACGGGCCGGTTAAGGCGCGTTCTCCCGCAGGGACCGGCAAGACCCTGCGGGCGCGAAAGCTATTGCTGCGGCAACCCCTCCTCGGGCGCGCTATCGATCGGCGGCATCGGCATCATGTCGGGTGCCGGGCCATCGGGTGCCTCAGGCGTCGCGGGCACCATCATCCCTGGTTCCGGTGCGGGAGGCGGCAGCACGTCCGGGCTCGCCAACACCTCGATCACGGCCTGCTTGACGACCGCCTGGAGCATGTCGGCGCCCTCGGGCCCAAGCGGGAACCCCTTGGCCGTGACGGCCTTGATGCGGTCGCTCTCGGCCTTGTAGGCGTCGATGTCGATCTTGCGCTCCTCGAGGCTGCGATCGGTCTTGAGCTCCTGGTTCTCGGCCTGGAGCGCCTGGAGCAGCTGCGCCAGCTGCTGCATCTGCGCCTGCACCTGCGGCGGGACGGGATTGTCCTCGCCGTCGTCCTGGAGCTGGGGCGGCAGCATCTTGCGCGCGCGCTCGGCGAACTCGTCCGCATAGGGCACGTCCAGCATCTTGAAGTAGAGGTCGCCATAGGCCTGCTGCGCGCCGGGCGAGCCCTGGAAGAACTTCTCCATCGCCTGGGCCGCCTCGACCCTCTTGGTGGTGTAGGAGGGGCCAGTGGTGATCGTGACGTCGTAGCGTCCGCTCAAGAGGTCGAAGCCGCCTTCCTGGTTGATCTTGACCATCTCGGCCGCGCCGTCCTGGCCGAGGCGGCGGACGATGCGCGCGCCGTCATAGACCTGGTCGATCAGCTGGTTGATGACGTCGCCGCCCTCCATGACGGCGTCGTTGCCGTTGTCGAAATAGACGATGTTCGCGACATCGCCCTCGCGCTGGCGCGCCTGGATCGCGATGCCGCTGGTCTCGTTCGAGCGGATGCCGAGCGACGCGTCGTGCAGCCCGGAGACGTCCTTCATGTCCTGCGCGCTGACCGCGGATTCGTTGAGGAACGCGGCCGGGATCTGCGGCGGCGGCACTTCCCGGGGGGGCACCGACGCATTGTCGTTGTACGTCAGCAGCGTATCGCCGTTGAGGTGGCTGTTGCGCCACTGCGCCTCGCGTCCCTCGAAGGCGCTGACGGGTCCGATCCACTTCGCCGTCGTCGCGTAGCCCAGATATTCCGCCGACTTCGAGCGCGTGAAGTTCCGGTAACGCGCCGAGTCCTTCATCGGCCGGATGACGCCGAACCGAACCCGCTTGCCGTCGATATTGATGACGCGGCCCGTCATGCGGATGATCGGCAGCCGGGTCAGGCGGTACTCGTACGGCCCCTCGAGGATCGCGTGGCCGGTGACCAGGTGCATCTGCGCATAGCTGCACGGGCTGTTGCGCGTGCGTATCGGGACGCCCCACTGCGCGACGACATCCTCCGGCGCCATGTCGGTGATGTCCCGGGTCTTGCCGTCCGCGAACATCGCCAGAAGCTTCATCCGCTCGATGAGGCGCCAATATTCGGTGACGCGGACCATCTGCGATTCACCGCTGGGCGACGTGTACCAGCCATCGCTCGCGAGCGTGTTCATACGCTCCGCACTGAGCATCGAGGGCGACTGGTCGGGCCAGCGCTTGTCGAACGCCTCGCGGTCGATGAGATCGTCGACGAAGCAACGCTTGGCGTCGCGGCCCGTCGCATCGATCGAGAACCTGTCCCACAGCACCGACAGCGCATCGTCGATCGGCGCGATGCGGATGTCCTGGTCGAACACGTCGTCGCGGGCATATTCGACGTTGATGCGATAGGCGCCGTCGCCACAGATGATCATGCTCTCGAAGGCGTTGTCCACGGCGCGCCCGGCGCGGCTCTGGACCTCGATGTTGCGGATGAGGTCGGTGCGGACCTCCGCCACATCCACGTCGCCGTCCTCGTCCGGCAGCACCTTGACCGCAGGGCCCTGCGATCGCCAGTCGCCGGTGAGTTGGCTGGTGAACTGCGGCAGCGTGTTGATCGTCAGGCACGGCAGGTTCTTGCGGTAGAGCAGAACCTTCGCGTCCCACTGGTCGCCCGACCAGAAGCGCTTGTCGTCGAGCGCGGGCTCGCGGTTGTGGCGGTCGTAGGCGAGGTCGCAGCGGTACTGGTACCGCATGTCCTTCAGGAACTCGTCCTGGCTCTCGAAGCCCTCAGGGACATAATCCTCGGGCACGGCTCCGCCTTCCGCCGAGGCTTCCCAGGCGGTGTCGGGCATCGGTGCGGAGGCCATGTCAGCGCTTGCGCTTGCCCGTAGCGATCATCGTCATGGACGCTCCTTCTCCAGCCGCGCGATCTCCTCTCGGATCGCCGCGACGTTCTCCGCGAACCCCGGCAGCGGCTTGCCGTCGTGATCGGTGCGCGCGGCGACACGGCGGCGTAGCACCTCGAGGCGGGGCTCCTCGCTCATTTGCCCTTGCGACCGAGCACGCGGTTGGCCTTGGCGTCGATCCTGGCCTTGGCCGATTTCGACAGCTTGCCCTTCTTCTCCATCTGCGTCGCGCGGGACTTCGCATTCGCGGCGTGGCTCCGATCGGGCATCGGGTATTTCCGCGCGCCCGGCTGCCCGAAATCCTCCTTGGTCAGCTTCTTGCGCATCGCGGCAGTGAGCTTCATCGTCACATTCCCATCCAGCCAGTGGGGACATCGGGGCGGGGCGCGGGCGGTGTCGGCGTCGTCACCCTGGGCGCCTCGTACGCCACCGCCATCAGCCCGAAGGCGTCCGCGCCGTGGCTCGACCAGTCGTGGTTCGGCCCGAGGCCGATATTGCGCTCGGCGTCACGCTTCTCGTGATACCAGCCCAGCGCCTCGCGTCCGGCTTCCGTCGTCGCCCCATTGAACCAGATCGACGGGAACAGCCTCCGCGCCGCCTCGATGCGTCTGGACGCGGCTCCGGTGCCCTGATTGGCGATCACGGTGACGGAGAATTCCGCCGCCCGCAGCGCGCTCTCGAAGCTCACATCGTGGACGCGGTCGTTCGTGGCGCCGTCATGGGGCAGCACGCACAGCGCCTTGCCATAGCCGCGTTCGCGCAGCCACGCGACATGGGCGGCGAGCGGCTGGCCCTGCGCCTCGTAATAGTCGAGCACGCGGACTTCGCGGCCCACGAACTGCGCGACCCAGATCGCACACGCGTCCGCCTTGGCGCCCGTGCCCCCAATGTCCCAGAACGCGCGGACCGTCATCAGCGGATCGGCGGCGACATTGCCGATGCGCCCCTGCTTGTCGGCCTCGCGAAGGCATGCGGCATAGTACGCGCCCTCGACGATGGTGGCGAAGTCGCCCTCCCACACATGGCCGTAGCTGTCGGGGCGCTTGGCCTCGTCCTCGCGCCGTTCGTCGTTCAGCACCTTCGGAAACCACGGATTGTCGCGCCAGTTCATCTCGACGATCCGCGCGCCCTCGGGAGGGTCGAGCCGAAACCGCTTGTGCGTCGCGCTCGTCTTGCGCTCGGGGTTCCACGTCACCCAGAGTTCCGACTCCTCCTCGCGGACGGTCGGGATCAGCTTCTGCCAGGCGGTTTCGCTGACCGGCTCCGCCTCGTCGACCCAGGCCAAGAGGATCTTCGCTTTCGACTTCAGGCTGTCGAGATTGTGCCTGAGGCCGGCGAAGCTGTAGTGGATGCGGCCGCACGCGGTGCGCACGAACTTCTCGCCGACATCGAACCGCTCGCGCAGCCATGCCTCCTCGGCGATCGCCGCCTTGACCTCCGCCAGCGAGCTGTCGTCCAACGAGTTCATGAGCTCGCGGGCGCACAGGATGATGCCCGTCCGCCCCGCCTGCGCCATCATGTGGGCGCGAACCGCCGACATCTTCGCGAACGTCCGCGTCTTCGCCGATCCCCGTCCGCCATAGGCCCCCCGGTAGCGCGCCTCCCCGCTGAACACGGGGACGAGCTTCGCGGGAATCCTAACCTGAACGGTCGCCATCGGGCTCGACCGGAACCAGCTCGATGCGATGCAGGATCGCTTCGCCGGGAGGCGTGCTCACCTGCATCGGAAGCACCTTGCCGACCAGCGTCAGGAACGCGGCCGGGTTCTTCTCGGCCTGCTGCGAGAGGTACCTGCGCCCTCCCGCGTCGTCGAGTGCGCCAAGGATCATCTCCTTGAGATCGCGCGTGATTTTGTTGGGCGTCCCTTTCTGGCGGCCGCCCGTCCTCGGGCCGCCCGGCTTGCGGCCAGCCATTTCGAAATCTCCCTAGTTCGGAAATGCCCGAATGGGCACGAAAAAGGCCCGCAGCAGCGCTACGAGCCCGTCTGGACGCAACGGTCCAACTTGGCGAGGAAATACGCTGTGACACCCCGATCGTCAAGCGGGCGTTTACCAGGCCTATCACGCGTCCAGCTCCGCCATGACGCGTTTCGCGGCCATCTGGATGTCGAGCTTGGCGCGCTTGAGCTTGCTGTGCAGCGGTCGGATCGTCGTGCCCTTGCGGTCGGCTCGCTGGACTTCCACCCCGCCGCCATCCGCAATCGCCCACTGGCTCAGCGAGACGTCATCGACGACGACGGCGCGCAGGATGCCCCGCAGGCTCCCGGCCGCCTTCTCGCAGTCGTCACGCACCCGCATCGCGTTGAGGATCAGCAAGCTCGGCTCGTCGCCGGACCCGCGAACCATGAGCAGCGTGGCGATGCTGTCGCGAAGCGGCGAGCGATCGGCGATGTCCGCGTGGTGCCGGTAGTGGCTGAGCGCCTTGTGCTCGTCGGCGCTGAGGAGACCCGTTTCCCGCAGCACGTCGATCATGCGCCGGCGCCGGTACGCCTTGCCGAGCGTGACGGTGACGCCGCCGCGCCGCTTGTCGACGATCTCGGCGAGCTCGAACGCTGCGAGCTGCTCCGCCGCCGGTGCCAGTATTTCCTTCGCCATCGTCCCCGCCCTCATTGCCGCCACCGCCTATCCGTCCCGCTTTCCGTGCGCCGTCTCCGCGAGCGTTCGCAGCATCTCGCGGTCCCATTCGTTCGCCAGCCACTCGGGCCGGATCATCACCAGCCCGTGCGTTCGCCATGCCTCCCGCGCCATGGTTCGGCCGTGCTCGGGATCGGGTTCGCGGCCGACGTCGGCGAACCTCCCGAGGGGCGACCGGAGCGTGCCGCTGGTCATCGTGCCAGCTCCCCACTCCACTCTGCGGCGACGCGGCGGAGCCTGGCACGCTCGGCCTCGTCGGCAGCGCATTTCTCCCGGATCGCCGTGTCGAAGAGCTTGAACTTGAACGGGGCCCGGGCCTCGCGCTGTCGGACCTCGGCCGTCACTCGGCGGATAACGGGCAGGATATCCCGCTCGAATTCCATGTCGGGCAGCGCGAGCCATTCTCGAAGCAGCCGGTGGTCCGGGGGAATGCCCAGCATGCCGGCTTCATCAGCGATCGTCTGGCACATCGCTTGGTGATCGAGCGGAACGGGGGGTTTGGGGGGTATGTCCCGTCCCGTCCCGTCCCGTCTCGTCCCGTCAGCGGGGACATCCGCGTCCCGTCCCCGTTCCGTCCCCGTCGCTGTCACAGTCTCTGTCCGCGTCCCGTCCCCCGGGACATTTGAGCTAACCTCTTGTTTTTCCTTGGCCCGCTTTTCCCTCCATTCCGCTTTCCGCTTGCGCTCGCCAACACGCTTCTCGAAGGCTAGGAGCGCCTGTTGCGCGAGAACTGGATGATAAATTCGTCCGTCCGAGCACTTCACGAAGCCATGAAGCGCCATTTTTTTGACCTTCGCCCACGTCTTCAAATCACGCCCGAGGTCCGCCAATCGACACAGCGCGACGTCATCATCGGGCAGCGAAGCGGCCGGCTTTTGCGTCCAGGCGGCCCACCACAATGTCACTGCGGCACGCCATTCGCTGTCGTTCGCGCGCGCGTTGAAGTCGCTGCCGAACAAATGGTGCCCTAAGAGCGGCATGTACTCGAGCCCACGCAGGTCGCAATCGGGGGGCGTCAAGGGCTCGGGGAGCTCGCTCATAGATCCTGTCCAACGGAGTTGAAATTGAAGTCGGAGCCGCGCACCGCCTGGTGCTCGGCGAAGAACCAGCACTGGCGGCGCCCGATACGGCCGTTGCGCACCTTGGCGCTGATCAGCTCGATCTTGTCGCGCGCGGCCTGGAGCGAGATCTCCCAATCGACGCGCCTCTTGTCGCCCGTGGATGGCTCGGCGCGCTCGAGATAATATTGCTCGCGATAGACGAACACGACGGTGTCGGCGTCCTGCTCGATCTCGCCGCTGTCGCGAAGGTCCGAGAGCTGCGGACGCTTGTCCTCGCGCCGTTCGACTTCCCGGTTCAGCTGGGCAAGGAGAACGATCGCGACGTCGAGCTCCCGCGCGATCTGCTTGATCGTGCGGCTGACCTCGCTGACCTCCTCGTAGCGCTTGTGCGCCCGCGTGTCGGTCTTTACGAGACCCAGATAGTCGATGAACACGATGTCGAGCCGGCGCCCTTTCGCTTCCATCTGGCGCTTGGTGCGCCGGATCAGCATGGCGAGGCGCCCGAGACGGAGGCCTGCCTCCTGCCGGATGGTCATCGGCCATTCGGCGAGCTGGCGGCGCACATCCGAGAGGCGGTTGCGGTCGAAAGCGCCGAACTGGCCGCGCTTCACATTGTCGAAGCTGGCGCTCTGGCCGTACTCGAAAATGAGATCGGAGATGGCGCGCTTCATCAGCTCCTCCACCGACATCTCGAGGCTGATGAAGAGGGTGCCGAGACCCGCGCGCGCCCCGGCGAGGGCCGTCGATAGGGCGACCGCGGTCTTTCCCATACTCGGCCGCCCCGCGAGGATGATGACCTCGCCGCGACGCATCGTGCCGGTGATCCTGTTCCAGTCGTCGAAGCCGGCGACGGCGAGGCCGGCCGGCGCGCGTCCATTCGCCTCGTCCTCTATCTGCTGGAGCGTCGCGTCGAAGGCCCGTTCGATCGAGACGCTCTTGGCGACGTCGCTGCGCTGCAATGCCTGGACGAGCGCGCCGTCGACGGCATCGACGAGGGATTCGACGGGATCGTCGATGCTGCCCTCGATCTCCGCGGTGAGGCGCTGGAGCTCAAGGAACAGGCGCCGCCGCTTGGCGAGGTCGAGGAGCACGTCCGCAGTCTCACGCGGGCGCAGGATCAGAACGCCGGGTGCCGCGCTCAATTCGGCGAGGAAGCTCGGGCCTCCGAGCTGCTGCATCGCCGGATCGTCCAGGAAGTCGTTGCGCAGCGTGATCGCCGTTGCCTGCTTGCCCTCCGAGACGAGCTGGACGATCCGCGCATAGATGCGGCCGTAGAGCGCCTCGGCGAAATCCTCGTCCGCCAGCCGGTCGGCCACGACGTCGACGCGCCGGTTGTCGAGCAACAGCATGCCCAGCATCGCCGCTTCCGTCTCGACGTTCGAAAGCCGCGCCGGGATCGCCGGAGGGGGAGCCATCCTCGCCACTGCGGTCACTTCGGCCTCCACGCGAGGAATAGGTCGCGCCATTCCGCCCAGGCCAGCGCGAGCGCCTCGCAATGGGCGCGATCGGCGGCCAGCGCGGGGTTCTGGCTCGCTGCGTGGACGAGGTCCGCGTAGCGGGTCCAGGCCATGTCGATCGCGAGCGGCGTCGGGAGGGTGGTGACGGCACGATTCACGAGGCCGCCCCCATCGCGCCGCCCATCAGGTGCGCGTCGCGCCAGGGCACGCGAACGCCCATGCAAGCGAGCCCATAGTCCAGGACGCCCAGCGCATCGGCTTCGTGGTCCGTGGCGACGTTCCAGCCGCGCACGCGCGCGGCCTCCATCGCCAACCGCTTGAGCTCGTCGCTCTTGCCGGTGCCGCGCCCGCAGAAATGCTTGCGCCACCGCTGCTGCTCCACCTGCCGGCACTTCGCGCCGATGCGGTGCGCGAACCATTCGGCCATGCCGGCGAGGGCGCAGAGCTTGTATACCGTCTGCGCGTTGGTCCGTCCGGGCAGGATCGTCGCCTCGAAGAACAGATATTCGATTGGCTCGAGCGCGTGCAGGTCGGACAGGTGCGCGCGCAACTTCTCGAGAGGGCGCGCGACCTCGCCCGGATCGCTCGGGAGCGTCACGGTCGAAAAGACCGGCGCCGCCGTACCTGGGAACCAGGTGGCGACGCCCGTCTTGGTAGCAAGGTCCAGCGCGACCGCAGCCATCAGTTCATCGCATCGGGTACGTGGCTGCCGACGCCGGTGAGGTGCACGCGCGCTGCCTCGAGGCCAGCGACGCCACCGTTCGGCTTTTGGGCGTTCTCGTTCAGGTCCTGGTCGAGCGTCTCGAAGAGCGAGCGTTGCAGCCCGAGGCCAAGCGCATCGCGCGCGATGGCATAGCCTTCGTCGTGGCGCTGGCGATCCTCGGCATCCGCCTCCTTCATGCGGATCGCCAGATCGAGCGCTGCGGGCGGAACGCCATAGTTCTTCACCCGGGCGCGCTGCTCGCCGATCGCAGCATTCAACTCCTTGCGCTCGTTGCGGAGCTTGAGGATCTTCGCGACCGCGTCCTTCACCGCCTCCTTGGTTTCGGAGAGGTTCGTCACCCCGCCGGCCCCGGCATCGCCGGGCTTCGCCTTCTTTGCCATTTCACCTTCCTCCAGATTGGCGCCCACCGCGGGCGCGGAGCTCAGAAGTTCGTAGGCCTCGGGCGGCGGCGCATTGCGCGCGTCCTCGGCTTCGATGAATTGCGCTTCGCCGATACCGATGCCCGAGAGCGAGCAGGCGGAAGCGACCGAAAGACCATCGCGCCGGGCACGACGGTAGAGGCGCAGCTGCTGCGAGCCGCCCGTCATTCGCCGTCCTCCCCGTGCGCAAGTTCCCAATGGCGCGCCATCGTCTCCGGAAGCACCGCGAGGCCGCAGTGCGGGCACGGTCGGCGCCGCCTGTTGTCGGCACGGATCGCCGCGAGCTGGCGCTGCATGCGGCGCTCGGCGGATGCGGACAGGAACGCCATGCGGCGCTCGAGAAGAGGCTTGCCGCTCATGCGGATGCCTCTCCCGTCGGTCCCTGGAGCCGCGACGCAATGGCCAGCACGTCCTCGGCGAAGTCCGGATCCTCGCCCATCAGAGCCTCGACGCGCCGGCAGGCGTGGAGCACGGTGGTGTGATCGCTCGCACCAAGCCGCCGGGCGATATCCTCGAGGCTACGCTCGGTCATGCGACGCGCGAGATACATCGCCACATGACGCGGGCGCGCGATGCGCCGAAGACGGCTGTGGGAGACGATCTCCTTCTCGGTCAGGCCGAAATGCCGGGCCACCTCGGCGCGGATGTCGGCGACGTAGAGGCGGTTCGGGAACGATTTAACGCCCCCGGTTAATGTCCCACCTGCGGACGTACCGATTTCCGCCTCTGGCATAACGGGCGCGCGCATCTATCTGCCCTCCCGCACATGCGAGAGCGCCAGACCCGTAGCGATGCCGAAGGTGTCGCCCCCCCACATCGCCTAGGGCTCCCGTCGAGACAGGGGCGCGGAGCGCGATGCTCCGCGCCCAAGGTGCTCTCCGGCCCATGCGTTGACCGGCGAGGGAGTTTGGAGGGGCGCGATCATGCTGCGTGCTCCACGATTTCTTTACGTCCGGATGCGACGATTTCCCCTCCACGAGGGAGCGGAGGGGAAACCGCATGGGCCCGATCGAAGACTACAAAGAGCGGCTGTTGCTGTTCGTCGCAGTCGCCGTCGCGCATTTGGCGCGATGCGTTGATGCCACCGGCAACCTCGACGATGAGGCCAAGCAAAGAATGTCCAACCAGCTCGCGCTGGTGGCCGAGGGAGCGGAGGCGGTCACCGGTCACGGCGGCGACCTCCTTGCTCACTTCGGTATGCTCGTGCAGATTCTTCCGCCGCTACCGAAGCCGCAATTGCTCGAAGACTAGCCCTGCGCTTGGACAGCGCCCGGAAGAGCGGCAGCCGCGCGAGAAGAGCGCGCCGCTTCGGCTTCGCTTGCCGCCGA
>CBIFVW010000020.1:0-23524 GCA_966186155.1 uncultured Sphingomonas sp. | reverse complement strand
GCCGAAGAGGATCTCGGCGGCGTGGTTCACCTCGCTCACCGTGCCGTCGGGCTGCAGCTCGAGCACCGCGATCGGCGCGCGCTCGGCGAAGAGCGCGAGCTTGCGGCCGCTCGCCTCGACCTGGCGGCGCGCTTCCTCGAGCTCGACCAGCTGGACCACGATCTCGTCCGCCCGGCCGAATGCCTCGAACGCGTTCCAGAGGGGGCAGGGCGCCGCTTCTGCCATCGGCGATCCGCTCGCCCCGGCGAAGCGCTTGGAGACCTGCCCCGCGCGGTCGACCCGCAGCAGGAAAAAGGACAACCCGCGCGCGCCGACCCGCTGCAGCGTGGTCAGCCGGTGCGCCACCTGCTCGAAGCTCGCCCCGAAGCGGCGCTGGAGCAGCTCGAGGTCGTAGCCGGTCTGCTCGCACGCGCGCAGGAAACGGCCATAGGGCATCATCACCGCCGCGGCGAAATAGCCGGTCAGGTGGCGCAGGTAGAGCCGCTCGCCCGCGCGATCGAGCCCGGCGCCGCGCACCAGCGCGTCGATCTCGCCGCGCGCCTCCTGCGCCAGCCGCTCGGCGAGCGCGAAGCTGCGCGCCGGAGCGTCCAGCCGCTCGGAAAGCTGAATCTGGCGCGCGTGCAGGTCGAGCCGCTTGAGCGTGTCGGGCATCACGTCGGCGGGGAGGATGCGGACCGAGAGCTGGTGCTTGACCCTGAGCCGCTCGGCCATCGCACCATGAAGGTCGCCCGCCGCGATGCGCAGCTCGTCGGCCAGCGCCTCGGCTGCGGCGTCGAGATCGGCGAAGTGATTGCGCCACCGCTCGACCTCGCGGCGCACCTGCGCCGCCGGATCGGGCGTTCCGCCCCCGCTCCCGGCACCCGCGCCGATCCGGTCATAGGCGCGCGCGAACGCTTCGGCGCCACCCGGAGCGCCCGCCAGCCATTCCTCCATCTGATGCCGGTCGATCTCGAGATCGGCGAAGATCGGATCCGCCAGCCGCCGCCGCAGCGCCTCGGCGCCTCCGCCCGGCTCGGCAGCGGCGAGCCGGCGCGGGTCGAAGTCGTAGACCTCGGCCAGCCGGAGCATCAGCGTCGCCGACACCGGCCGCTGATTGCGCTCGACCAGGTTGAGATAGGAAGGCGAGACGTCGAGCGCCTCCGCCATCGCCGCCTGGGAAAGGCCCAGCTGGCGCCGCAAGCGGCGGATCGCGTGTCCGGCGAGGAGCTTGTCGGTCATCGTTTTGGGTCCTTCGCGCCATCCGTCCGCTCATCGCCACTCCGGCCGGAGTGACGATATTGCTGTCCTACATCGATTGTTCTCATTATGTTCCACGCGGCTCGGTTTGTAAATTTCTTTACAGGATTACAAAAGCCTTGGGAGCGAAAACGACAAATTGACCCCATTTCACGCCCGGACTCGTGTCAACTTCGACAACATCCTGCCTATTCTGACTTCGAACAGTCAAGGAATCCACAAGATGACGAGCTTCGAAGACCTGATCTCCGCGGCCCCCGGCCGCTTCGACGGCATCGTCCGGCCCTATGCCGCGGAGGATGTCGCGAGGCTGCGCGGCTCGCTGCCGGTCGAGCATACGCTCGCCCGCCGCGGCGCGCTGAGGCTCTGGGAGCTGCTCCATGGCGAGGGTCCCGTCCGCGCCCTCGGCGCGCTGTCGGGCAACCAGGCGATGCAGATGGTCCGCGCGGGCCTCGAGGCGATCTATCTCTCGGGCTGGCAAGTCGCGGCCGACGCCAACACCGCAGGCCAGATGTACCCGGACCAGTCGCTCTATCCCGCCAATGCCGGGCCCGAGCTCGCGCGCCGGATCAACGCCACGCTCCAGCGCGCCGACCAGATCGAGCATATGGAGGGCGGCGCGAAGCGCGACTGGTTCGCGCCGATCGTCGCCGATGCGGAGGCCGGCTTCGGCGGGCCGCTGAACTGCTTCGAGATCATGAAGGCCTATATCGCCGCCGGCGCCGCGGGCGTGCATTACGAGGACCAGCTCGCCAGCGAGAAGAAGTGCGGGCATCTCGGCGGCAAGGTGCTGATCCCCACCCAGGCGCATGTCCGCAACCTCGACGCGGCGCGCCTCGCGGCGGACGTCTGCGGCGTGCCGACCTTGGTGATCGCCCGCACCGACGCCGAGAGCGCGCGGCTGATCACCTCGGACGTCGACGAGCGCGACCGCGAATTCCTCACCGGCGAGCGCACGTCCGAAGGCTTTTTCCGCCTGAAGGACGGCACCGGCATCGACCATTGCATCAAGCGCGGCCTCGCCTTCGCCGAGCATGCCGACCTGCTCTGGTGGGAGACCTCGCACCCGAACCTCGACGACGCGCGCCGCTTCGCCGAGGCGATCCATCGCGAGCATCCCCGCAAGCTGCTCGCCTATAACTGCTCGCCGAGCTTCAACTGGGAGGCCAATCTCGACCGCGGCACGATCGCCCGCTTCCAGCGCGAGTTGGGCGCGATGGGATACAAGTTCCAGTTCGTGACGCTGGCGGGCTTCCACAGCCTCAACCACGGCATGTTCGAGCTCGCCTCGGGCTATCGCGATCGAGGCATGGCCGCCTATTCGGAGCTGCAGCGGGCCGAGTTCGCCGCCGAGGCCCGCGGCTACACCGCGACGCGCCACCAGCGCGAGGTCGGCACCGGCTATTTCGACGCCGTCGCGACCACGCTCGCGGGCGGCGCCAGCAGCACCACCGCGCTCGCCGAGAGCACCGAGGCCGCCCAGTTCGCGACCCAGGCCGCCTGAAGACAAGGAGTACCGCCATGACCGAACCGCAACGCAGCCGCGCCGTCTTCTCGACCGAAGATTTCCGCCTGATCCGCGAGGCGGTCGCCTCGCACCTCGAAAAGGTGCGGGACGCGCCCGAATCGACCAAGTTCGCCAATCTCTACCACCGGCTCGGCCGCGTGGCCTGAGATCGGCTCCGCCTTTCCTGGGGAGGAAAGGATGTCCGCCGGGGGCTCAGCTCCCGGCGGGCATTTCCTTGGCCGCCGCCAGCGCCGCCACCCGCGCCTCGTGTTCGGCCTTTCCGAAGGGGAAGCGCCGGTAGAAGGCCGCGGCGGCCAGCGCCAGGATGCCGTAAAGGACGAAGAACAATATGGTCAGCCGGTCGACCGTCGCCACCGCCACCTGTCCCGGCTTGGCGGACGCGGGGAAACCGACCAGGTCGAGCAGCAGACCGGTCGCCCAGATGCCGAGCCCGCTGCAGCATTTCTGGACGAAGAAGGCGCCGGCGAAGAACACGCCTTCGTTGCGCCGCCCGGTCTCGATCTCCGAATGCTCCACCACATCGGCCATCATCGACGCGCCGAGGATCGTCGCGGAAATGCTGCAGGTGACGTTGAGCGCGTAGATCGCGAGCAGCGCGGGCAGCATCCAGGGATCGCCCGGCGCGGGGAACAGCCCGGCGAGGCGCAGCACATAGGGGAGCGCGACCCAGAAGGCCGCCGCCGCCATCATCCACATCGCCGCCCTGGGCTTGCCCAGCCGGCGCGAGATGCGCGGCGCGACGAGGAAGGCGAGGAAGGCGCCGACGAGCAGCGCCAAGGCGATCATGGTGAACTGCTGGTCCTGCAACCGCCAGACATGCGCGTAGACGTAGCTCGACAGCGCGAAGCTCACTCCTTGCGCGGAATAATAGCAGAGGCCCGCGGCCATCAGGATCAGGAAGGCGCGGTTGCGCACCGTCTCGCGCAGCTCGCCGAAATGCGCCCCCAGCGACTGGCGGCCGCGTTCGGGCCGGGGCAGCCGCTTGATCTCGCCATGGGTGCCCAGCGCGGAGAGGAGGATGGCGAACACCATCAGCAGCGCGCTCGCGATGGCGAAGCCGGGATAGTTCTCGCGCACCAGCTGCCCGTTGGGATGCCCCGGCGAGGGGCCGAGCAGCCAGGCATAGGCGAGGATCATCATCGCCAGCCCGCCCGCCCAGCCGAACAGGAAGCGGTACGCCATGATCCGCGTGCGCTCCTCATAGTCCGCGGAAAGCTCCGGGGTGAGCGCCTGGGAGGGGACCTCATAGGCCGAGACCGCGGTGCGCACGAGCACCGACATGGCGAACACCCAGGCGAGGAGGCCGGCATGCGAAAGCGCGGGCGGGTTCCACAACAGGATCCAGCCGATCGCGATCGGGATCGCCGACGCGTACATCCAGGGATGCCGTCGTCCCCAGCGGCTCCGCGTCCGGTCCGAGAGGAAGCCGATCGCCGGATCCGCCACCGCGTCGAGCAGCAGCGCGCACATGATCGCGAAGCCCACTTCGGTCGCGGGAAGGCCGATCACCTGGTTGAAGAAGAAGAGCAGGAAGGTCGAGAAGCAGAAGTCCTTGACCCCATAGGCGACGGTGCCGAAGCCATAAGCGAGCATGATCGGCGTGCGGATCCGCCTCGAGGGCGGCACTGCGCTCTGCCCTGTCTCCGCTCCCGTCATCGACCATCCTCTCGCCCGTTCCACGCGCAGCATAAGTGGAGCACCCGGAGCGTCAATCCAAAGCGATTGGAATATCGGGTATGGCTTGCTCAATGCCGCATCGGCGGTATAGCGTTGCGCTTCGAACCTCAGGAACGCGACTCCATGGCGCTCGACCCCGAAATCTTCGATGCGTTGATCGATACCATCCGCCGCTTCGTTCAGGAACGCCTGCGCCCGCTCGAGGCCGAGGTCGAAGCCGAGGACGCGATCCCGGCGGACGTGGTCGAGGAGATGAAGGCGCTCGGCCTGTTCGGCCTGTCGATCGGCCAGGAATATGGCGGGCTCGGGCTGACGATGCTCGAGGAATGCCGAGTCGCGATCGAGCTCGGGCGCACCACCCCGGCCTTCCGCTCGACCTTCGGCACCAATGTCGGGATCGGCTCGCAGGGGCTGGTAATGGCCGGCACGTCCGAGCAGAAAGCCGAATGGCTGCCGCGCATCGCGTCGGGCGAAGTGATCACCAGCTTCGCGCTCACCGAACCCGACGTGGGCTCGGACAGCGGCGCGGTGAAGACCCGGGCGGAGCGCGACGGCGATGTCTACCGCCTCACCGGCACCAAGCGCTTCATCACCAATGCCGACAAGGCCGGCCTGTTCACCGTAATGGCGCGGACCGGCGCCGCCCCCGGCGGTCGCGGCGTCTCGGCCTTCCTGGTGCCGCGCGACTTGCCGGGCGTTTCGATCGGCGCGCCCGAGAAGAAGATGGGGCAGAAGGGCGCCCGCGTCGCCGACGTGGTATTCGACGGCACGCCGGTCCCCGCCGCCAACCGTCTCGGCGCCGAGGGCGAGGGCTTCCGGATCGCGATGCAGGTGCTCGACCGCGGCCGGCTGCACATCGCGGCGGTCTGCGTCGGCGTCGCCGAGCGGCTGATCGCCGATTGCGTCGCCTATGCGAGCGAACGCCGGCAGTTCGGAAAAGCCATCGCCGAGCACCAGCTCATCCAGGCGATGCTTGCGGATTCCAAGACCGAGGCCTTGGCGGCAAAGGCGCTGGTACTGGAAACCGCCGGGCGCAAAGACGCCGGCGATAACACCACGATGGAAGCGGCCGCGGCCAAATATTTCGCCAGCGAGATGGTCGGCCGCGTCGCCGATCGCGCGGTGCAGATCTTCGGCGGTGCGGGCTATATCGCCGATTACGGCATCGAACGGCTCTATCGCGACGTGCGGCTGTTCCGGATCTACGAGGGCACGAGCCAGATCCAGCAGCTGATCATCGCGAGGGAAACCCTGAAAAGGGGTGGATAGAATCTCCCTCTCCCCTTCAGGGGAGAGGGACGGGGAGGGGCAAGTGCGAGACGGGTTGATCATGCCCCTCTCCCCTGCCCTCTCCCTGAAGGGGAGAGGGAGTTTTGCAGATGGACACCAACACACTTTTCCGGCTCGACGGCCGGATCGCACTCGTCACGGGCGGCTCGCGCGGGATCGGGCGGATGATCGCTGCGGGCTTCGTGGCGCAGGGCGCGAAGGTCTATGTCTCCTCGCGCAAGCCCGAGGCATGCGAGGAGACCGCGGCCGCGCTCGGCCCGAGCTGCATCGCCCTTCCCCACGACATCTCGACCGTCGAGGGCTGCCGTGCCCTGGCGGCCGACATCGCCGCGCGCGAGGACCGGCTCGACATCCTCGTCAACAATGCGGGCGCCGCCTGGGGCGAGCCGTTCGAGACCTTCCCGGAAAAGGGCTGGGACAAGGTGATGGACCTCAACGTCAAGTCGCCCTTCTTCCTGACTCAGGCGCTGCACGGCCTGCTCAAGGCCGGCGCCTCGGCCGAACGCCCGGCCAAGGTGATCAACATCACGTCGATCGACGGCCAGCGGCTCAATCCCTGGGAGACCTACAGCTACCACGCGTCCAAGTCCGCGCTGATCTACCTCACCAAGCGCATGGCCGCGCGGCTGATCCGCGACCGGATCGTCGTCACGTCGATCGCGCCCGGCGCCTTCGCCAGCGACATGAACAAGGCGGCGCGCGACCATGGCGACGCGGTGGCCAAGGCGATCCCGGCGAAGCGCATCGGCGTCGACGAGGACATGGCGGGCGCCGCCATCTACCTCGCGAGCCGCGCGGGCGACTATGTCGTCGGCGAGACGATCACGGTCGATGGCGGGCTGGTCAACGCGTCGCTCGGGAGTAGCATCGACGGCTAGAGCCGCCGCCCGCGCACCCCTGCCTCCCGCCGCGCGAGCAGATAGGCCTGGCGAACCTCGCGCGGCATTTCGGCAATCAGCGCCGAGCGCATCTGGTCGGGGCAGTAGAGCTTGTCGTGCCGCTGCGCATAGGGCGTGACGAGATCGCTGTGGTGCCGGCAAAAGTCACCTACCGAAGCCGCGACGCGCTGGCGGAGCTCGGCGCGCCCGGCGCGGCTGTCGAGCGCAAGGTCGCTATAGGCGATGCCGAAGCTCGGCTCGGCCTGCGCGATCCCCGCGCCGAGCAACGCCAGGGACAGGAACTTGGTGAGCAACATACGCCTTCTCCCTTGATCGCCGGACAAGCCGGTCCCGTGGCGCGAAACCGCGCGTTCGTTTCAGTCCTTCGGTGATTGGCGGCGGGGCTCAGCTGCCCTCTAGCTTCGCTGCCTCCGCTTCCATTTTCTCGGCACTGGCGCGCAGGCTCATCGCGCCGTCGAGGTGCCCCTTGCGGACTCCCTCGATCTGGCCCGGCTCGTTGGCGGTACGCTCGAAGTCATCGGCTTGCCGGCGCATGGTGGCGGCCGCCGCACGCAGCTCTCGTGCGCGATCACGGCGTTCCAGCCTCATGTTGCGCATGGCCTGCTCGGCAGCGCGAGCTCCCTCCTCCGCGCCGCGCTGGCCATCGCGCTGACCTTGAGCGGCGTCGCGCTGCCCCTGCGCCACCTGACGCTGGGCTTCCGTCTGGTCATCCTGCGCGCCGACGATGGTCATCCCGCTCTGGTCCATGACCACCGACGCTCCGGTCCGTCCGACGATGCGAGTCACCGGAACGGGCACCTCCCCCGGATCGGTAGCCGGTGCGCGAGCGGTGCCGGACGATGACCGGGAAGCGCTTGCCGCTGTCCAGGGACCAGCCGAAGGTGCAAGTGCGGGAGTGGTCGTCTCGACGCGAGCCTTTGGCGCGCGGGACGCCATGGGAGCCCGCGCGACGGGCTCGAGCGTCGCCGGGGCCAAACGCTCCCTCTCGTCGGGCGCCGCCCGCACGAACTGCACCGCCGCGAGTGTCGGCGTCGTGCCGATCGCGCAGGTCAGCAGCGCCGCAAGCAGCATCGGGCTGCTCCGCCGCTCCACTCGCGCCTCGACGACGCGCGCAATCCGTTCCTTGAGCGCGCTCGGCCACAATGCCATGCCGGTGGCGGCGCGATGCCCCGCTGGGGCAGTGGCGAAGGCGAGCAGCGCCTGGGCATAATCGAGCCGTTCGACACGCAGCACCGCGGCTTCGTCGGCCGCGATCTCGCTCTGGTGCGCGAGCGTGCGCGCCAACAGCCATGCCAGCGGGTTGCACCAGAACAGCGCCAGGGCGATTCGCGCGGCGACCAGCATCGGCCAGTCGAGCCGGCGGACATGCGCCATCTCGTGCGCGATCACCGCCTCGGCCTGCCCGCCTCGCGCCAGGCTGTCCGGATCGACCAGGATCCAGGCAGGGGCCACGCCCCAGCTCAAGGGCGTCGCGACGTCGCGTGATTCGAGCAGCCGCACCGGACGGCGCAGCCCCGTGCCCGCTCGGTGGAGCGCCGCCTGCCATTGCGGATCGGCGATCGACGCGCCCCGCCGGCTCCAGCGGGCGAGCACGAAGATGCCTGCGGCGAGGTGCAGCAGCACCGCCGCCGCGCCGGCAAGGTAAAGACCCGCCAGCAGCATCGCCAGGTCGATGCCGGTGCTCGGCGGCGCGGCGACTATCGCCGGCGCGAGCTCGCGCACCGGCATCGACGGCATCGGTTCGGGCGCGAGCGCCGGCAACACCGCAAGGTCGAGCGGGGGCAACAGCGCCGCCGCCACCGGCAGCGCCAGCAGCATCGCCACCGCCAGGCGCAGCAGGAACACCCGCTCGCCCGCCGGCCGCCCGCGCATCGCGTGGCTGACCAGCAACGCTCCGCCGGCGATCAGCGCCGACTTCCAGCCGAGATCGATCAGCAGCGCCAGCATCACTTCGCCTCCTTGCGCGCGCGGTCGATCGCGCGCTGGAGCGCCTCGATCTCCTCGGGCTTCAGCCGCTCCATGCCGAGCAGCGCGGTCGCGGCGCTTGCGGCGGAGCCATGGAAGAAGGTCTGGACCAGCCGCTGCAAGGCGGTCTCGGCCACCGTGTCGGTCTGCGTCGCGGGCGAATAGACATAGGCCTGGTTGACCGTGCGATGCTCGACCAGCCCCTTGGCCACCAGCCGCGAGAGCAGGGTGCGCACCGCCGAGTCGGTCGGCGGATCGCTCATCGCGCCGCGCACCGCGGAGGCCGTGGCCTCCCGCAGGCTGCACAGGATTTCGAACACCTCGCGCTCGCGGCGCGGCAGCGACTCGATCATGACGGCCTCACTGCTCTCATCTGCTACATTTGTAGCATGCTACAAATGTAGCAGCAAGGGCCTTGTGCTCGCCTTCTAGCGTGCGATCCCGCCCGCGGCGAGCACCGCGAGCGTCACCAGCTCGCTCGCGGTGGCGGTCATCGGCGCGATCTGCACCGATTTCTCCATCCCCATCAGGATCGGTCCGATCGTCGAATCGCCGCCCAATTCGCGCAGCAGCTTGGCCGAGATGTTGGCCGACTGGAGGCCTGGCCTGATCAGCACGGTCGCCGGGCCCGAGAGCCGCGCGAAAGGATAGTTGGCGAGCTGGCGCGCGTTGAGCGCCACGTCGGGCGACATCTCGCCTTCATATTCGAACTCGACCGTGCGCCCGTCGAGCACCTTGATCGCGCCGCGCAGATTCTCGAGCCAGCGCCCTTCGGGATTGCCGAAGTTCGAATAGCTGAGGAACGCGACGCGCGGCTCGTGCCCCATCCGCCGCGCGACCAGCGCCGCGCCCTCGGCGATGTCGGCCAGTTCCTCGGCGGTCGGGCGCTCGTTGACGGTCGTGTCGGCGATGAACACGGTGTGCGACTGGCCGACCAGCACGTGCATGCCGAAGGGGGTGCGGCCGGGCTGATGGTCGATCACCCGCTTCACCTGGCGCATCGATTCGGCCCAGGTGCGCGTCACGCCGGTGATCATCGCGTCCGCCTTGCCGAGCTGGAGCAGCAGGCCGCCGAAGATGTTGCGGTCGCGATTGACCATCCGCTCGGCGTCGCGGCGCAGATAGCCGCGGCGCTGGAGGCGGCAATAGAGGAACTCGACCATCTCGGGCACCAGCGGCGAGTTGACGCTGTTGTGCAGCTCGAAATCATCGGGGTTGGCGCCGAGCGCCCTCAGCCGGTCGTGGACCGATTCGCGCCCGACCAGCACCGGCGTGCCGTATCCGCCTTCCTTGAAGGCGATCGCGGCGCGCAGCACCACTTCCTCCTCGGCTTCGGCGAAGATCACGCGCTTGGGATTGGCGCGCGCACCCTCGTAAGCGAGGGTCAGCACCGAAGTGGTCGGATTGAGGCGCGCGCGCAGCTGCTGGCGATAGGCCGCCATGTCGGGGATCGGCCGCGTCGCGACGCCCGAATCCATCGCCGCCTGCGCCACTGCGGCGGGCACCACTTCCATCAGCCGCGGATCGAACGGCGCGGGGATGATATATTCGGGGCCGAAGCTGTGCTGGACGCCATAGGCCAGCGCCACTTCCTCGGGCACCTGCTGGCGGGCGAGCTCGGCGAGCGCGGTCGCCGCCGCGATCTTCATCGCGTCGTTGATCGTCGTCGCGCGCACGTCGAGCGCGCCCCGGAAGATGAAGGGGAAGCCGAGCACGTTGTTGACCTGGTTCGGATAGTCCGAGCGGCCGGTGGCGATGATCGCGTCGGGCCGCGCCGCCTTGGCCACCGGCGGGCTGATCTCGGGGTCCGGATTGGCCATGGCGAAGACGATCGGCCGGGGCGCCATCGTCTTCAAAAGCTCGGGCGGCAGCGAATTGGCCGAGGCGAGCCCCAGGAACACGTCCGCGCCGTCCAGCGCATCGGCGAGGGTGCGCTTGTCGGTGGCGACGGCGTGCGCCGACTTCCACTGGTTCATGCTCTCCTCGCGGCCCTGGTAGATCACGCCCTTCAAGTCGAGCATCAGCAGATTGTCGTGCGGCAGCCCCATCGCCTTGATGAGCTCGGCACAGGCGATCGCGGCGGCGCCGGCGCCCAGCATCACCACGCGCGTCTGCTTGATGTCGCGCCCGGTCAGGTGGAGCGCGTTGATCAGCCCCGCCGCGGCGATGATCGCCGTGCCGTGCTGGTCGTCGTGGAACACCGGGATGTTCATGCGCTCGCGGAGCGTCTGCTCGATCACGAAGCATTCGGGGGACTTGATGTCCTCGAGGTTGATGCCGCCGAAGCTAGGCTCCATCAGCTCGACCGCGTCGATGAACCGGTCGACATCCTCGGTCTTCAGCTCGAGATCGATCGAATCGACGTCGGCGAAGCGCTTGAAGAGGACTGCCTTGCCTTCCATCACCGGCTTGGAGGCGAGCGCGCCGAGATTGCCGAGGCCGAGGATCGCGGTCCCGTTCGAGATCACCGCGACGAGATTGCCCTTGGCGGTATAGTCATAGGCCGTCGCCGGATCCTCGGCGATCGCGCGCACCGGCACCGCCACGCCCGGCGAATAGGCGAGCGCCAGGTCGCGCTGCGTCGCCATCGGCTTCGACGCGATGATCTCGATTTTTCCGGGACGCCCCTCCGAATGGTACAGCAGCGCCTCGCGCTCGGAGAATTGGACGTTGCTCTCTTCGGACATTCTTCTCTCCCGGGATCGGCATTCCTTTAGGGTCGCCGTTCCGGCGCCGCAATGTGCGGAATCCGCGTCGGACCAGCTTCCGGACCGTCCCGGGGAGCGCATCCGCTCCCAGAATGTGCGAAAACCTGCGCAGATTCACTTGTCCCCAGAAAAGCCGCATCGGGGGTGTTGATCGCGAAGGCGGTTCGGCTACCCAAGCGCGCATGTCGTCCGCAGCCCCCACTCCGATGATGGCGCAATATCTCGCGCTCAAGGCGGAGGCCGGGGATTGCCTGCTCTTCTACCGGATGGGCGACTTCTTCGAATTGTTCTTCGACGACGCCAAGGTCGCCAGCGCGGTGCTCGACATCGCGCTCACCGCGCGCGGCGAGCATGAGGGCGAGCGCATCCCGATGTGCGGCGTGCCCGCGCATGCGATGGAGGCCTATCTCGCCCGGCTGATCAAGGCCGGCCACCGCGTCGCCATCGCCAACCAGACCGAGACGCCCGAGGAAGCGAAGAAGCGCGGGGGCTCCAAGGCGTTGGTCCAGCGTGACATCGTCCGCGTCGTCACCGCCGGCACGCTGACCGAGGAGGCGCTGCTCGACAGCCGCACCGCCAATTGGTGCGCGGCGATCGGCGAAGCGGGCGGCGGCGTCGCGATCGCGTGCGCCGACATCTCGACCGGCCGGTTCGAGATCGTCGAGGCCGAGGCCGACCGCGCCGCCGCCGAGATCGCGCGCCTCTCCCCGGCCGAGACGGTCGCGGGCGAAGGCTCGCCCTTCGTCGATCTCGCCACCGTGATCCGCCCCAAGGCCGACTTCGACAGCAGCGCCGGCGAGGCGCGGCTGAAGCTGCTGTTCGGCGTCGCCACGCTCGACGGCTTCGGCCAGTTCAGCCGCGCCGCCCTCGCCGCCGCCGGGGGCCTGGCCGCCTATCTCGAGCACACCGCCAAGGGATCGCTCCCCTTCCTCCGCGCCCCGCGGCTCAGCCGCACCGGCGCGGCGATGGCGATCGACGCGGCCACGCGCGAGAGCCTCGAGCTCACGGTCAGCGCCGCGGGCACGCGCAAGGGCAGCCTGCTCGACAGCGTCGACAGGACGGTCACCGGCGCCGGCGCGCGGCTCCTCGGGCTCGACATCGCCGCGCCGCTGATGGACCGCATGGACATCGAGGCACGGCTGGATCTGGTCACGCATTTCCACGACGATCCCGGCCTCAGGGACATGGTCCGTTCGAGCCTGCGCGCGCTGCCCGACATCGGCCGCGCCCTCGGCCGGCTCGCCGCGGGGCGCGGATCCCCGCGCGACCTCGGCCAGCTCCGCGACGGGCTCGACGGCGCCTGGCGGCTCGGCGAGCGGCTCGACGTCGCCGGCATCCCGCCGCTGCTCGCCGAGCTGGTGCCGCAGCTCCGCGGCCATGGCGCGCTGATCGACCTGCTCGCCCGCGCGCTGGTCCCCGAGCCGCCGATCGATGCCGCCAATGGCGGATATGTCGCCGAGGGTTATGACGCAGCGCTCGACGACCTGCGCGACGCCGGCGCCGGCGGGCGCCGCGCGATCGCCGCGCTCGAGGCCGAATATCGCGCCCGGACCGGCATCGCATCGCTCAAGATCCGCCACAATGGCGTGCTCGGCTATCATATCGAAGTCCCGGCCAGGAACGCCGATCCGCTGATGCGGCAGGATTCGGGATTCACGCATCGCCAGACGCTCGCCGGAGTGGTCCGCTTCAACGCCCCCGAGCTGCACGAGGTCGCGATCAAGGTGACGCAGGCCGGCGCCCACGCGCTCGCCGCCGAGGCCGCGCATCTCGAGGAGCTGACCGTCCAGGCGCTCGACCGGCGCGAGGCGATCGCCCGCACCGCCGACGCGCTCGCCCGGATCGACGTCGCCGCCGGGCTCGCCGAACGCGCGGCCGAGGGCGGCTGGGCGCGGCCGGGGCTGGTCGAACATGCCTGCTTCGAGATCGAGGGCGGCCGCCATCCGGTGGTCGAGGAGGCGGTGGCGCGCGCCGGCGGGCGCTTCGTCGCCAATGACTGCATGCTCTCGGAGAACAGCCGCCTCTGGCTCGTCACTGGCCCCAACATGGGCGGCAAGTCGACCTTCCTCCGCCAGAACGCGCTGATCGCGGTGCTCGCCCAGGCGGGCAGCTATGTCCCCGCGGCGCGCGCCACGCTCGGCCTGGTCGATCGCCTGTTCAGCCGCGTCGGCGCGTCGGACAATCTCGCGCGCGGCCGATCGACCTTCATGGTCGAGATGGTCGAGACCGCCGCGATCCTCGCCCAGGCGACTCCGCGCAGCTTCGTCATCCTCGACGAGGTCGGCCGCGGCACCTCCACCTATGACGGCCTCGCCATAGCCTGGGCGGTGGTCGAGGCGATCCACGAGGACAATCGCTGCCGCTGCCTGTTCGCGACGCATTATCACGAGCTCACCCGCCTCGCCGAGCGCTGCGACGCGCTCACCCTGCACCATGTCCGCGCGCGCGAATGGAAGGGCGACCTCGTCCTGCTCCACGAAGTGGCGGAGGGGCCGGCGGACCGCAGCTACGGGCTCGCCGTCGCCCGGCTCGCCGGCCTGCCGCCGGTTACGATCAAGCGGGCCAAGGCGGTGCTCGACAAGCTCGAGGCGGGCCGCGCCAAGACCGGCGGGCTCGCCGCCGGGCTCGACGACCTGCCCCTGTTCGCCGCCGCGGCCGAGCAGGAGGAGGAAGCCGTCGACGCGCTGCGGGCCGAGCTCGGCGCGCTCGACATCGACAGCCTGAGCCCGCGCGAGGCGCTGGAGATGCTGTACCGGCTCAAGGGTCTGGCGGCGGACGGCGCGTGACCCGGGCGGAGCTGATCGACCTGTTCCTCGCGACCTTGCTCCGGCAGCATGGCGGCACGCGGCGGCGCTGGCGCAATGTGCTCGGGGAAGTGAAGCTCTACAGCGCCGCGACCCATCCGCACTGCAACTGGTCGATCACGCCGTCGGGCGAGGCCGGCGAGATCGCCGCGGTCGAGCGCATCGCCGACCGGCTGCGCGGGGAGCATCCGATCGTCGGCGGCTAGGTTGGGAACCCATCCCCGCCTCCGTCGTCACCACGCACTTCTGCCGTCAGGACGTATCGACATTCAAGATTGCGCGAGCCGACTCGACAGTTCCGCCGTCACTCCGGACTTGTTCCGGGGTCCACTATGACCGCGGACTACCCGATCGGCCTCGACCGGCTGCGCGCCGCGATCGAGGCGAGCTGGGATGCGCGTACCGCCTATCGCGGCGCGACACGATCCGGGAATCCCGCGTCCGGCCAGTGCTATCCGACAGCCCGCCTGGTCGAATGGTTCTTTCCCGAATTTAGGGTCGTCGTCGGCGAGGTCGACACCGGCGCGGGCGGCGAATGCCATTTCTGGAACGTCGCTCCCGATGGCACGCATGTCGATCTCAGCTGGCAGCAATTCCCGCCAGGATCGGTCGTCACGCGCTTCGAGCCGCTCGATTCTGCCGCCCGCCCCGACAGCCCCGCCACGATCGAGCGTTGCGCACTGCTGCGGGATCGCGTGCTCGCGCATCTCGCGATCGCGTGACCGGCCCCGATGAGTACCGAGCGCCACTCGAAGGGGATCGCCCCCCAAAATGAAAGAGGCCGCCGGGACCCTTTCCAGGGACCCCGGCGACCTCCGACATGGTCAGCGGCCGGAGAGCTCCAGCCCGGGAGACCATGCGGACCGCTTTGCTTCGGACCGGCGCCGTTGATTGGAGGAGGATACCTCCCGCGCGCCATACGGACGGAGGGCTTCCGTCCGCGCCCTCAGCTCAGCGGTGCGTCTCCCGAACGAACTGAACCGACCCCATTGCTGAACCATGAGACATCGGATCACCTCCTTTCGCCAGTTGAAGAAGCACGTGCCCTTCGGACACATCAACTATTTGAATCACCGCGAGTCGCAGAACAAGTCTTGTATAAAATTTAATTCTGGACGATTCTGGAATTCTGGGCCCGGGCGCAGCGCCCGCTCATTCCCTTCGCTCCCGTCCGAACGCCGCCCGCAGCTCGTCCTCGGCGCCCTCGCGCACCCGCTTCCGCTCGGGGTCGAGACCCTCGCGGGCACGGTGCACCTCAGTGCCTCTTGAAGTACTGGACTTCGCGCTCGTGCTTCTCGGCGGCCGCCTTGGTGTCGAACGTGCCGAGGTTGCGGCGCTTGCCGGTGTCGGGGTCCTTCTTGCGCGAATAGAGACGATATTCGCCGGACTTCAATTTGCGGATCATCGCGTCTCTCCTCGCCGCATCAATGCGCGAGGGCGCCCGATCTATCCGCGGCAATCCTCGGCGACGCGCAGGATCTCGGGCCAGGCGGGCACGACGAGCGTCGGCAGGCCGCTCGCCTCGATCACGAAGCGGCCGCGGCTATATCCCATCGCGTCGATCGCGGAATCAAGCGGGCCTAGATCGGCGGCCAGCCACGGCACCGCGCCGGGAACCGGCTGCACCGCGAGCTGGCGGAGCGTGCTGGTGGTGCGCAGCGCGAGCGCCGGCGCCCCCTCGCCGCGGCGCGACAGCACCACGCGCCCCCGCGCCGCGTCGCAGCGCAGCGTCAGCTCGGCCTCGGCACCCGGCCGGCCGAACAGCGCGACCGATCCGCGCGCATCCTGGCGATAGACCCAATTGCCCGGAGTCAGCGGCCAGTCGCGCCAGTCGGCGGGCAGCGGGGCGGGCGTGGGCGTCGGAGCCGGCGCAGGGGCCGGCGTCGGCACCGGCACCGGCCGCGCGGGTTCGGGCACCACGCGCGGGGCGGAGACACAGCCCGCCAGCGCGAGCAGCGAAAGCACGGGAAGCGGCAGGCGTCGCATCGCGCGCCTTATGCGGGAAGTCGCCGCCGGGCTCAACCGCCGCGACGCCGGATCGTGCTCAACGGGGCGGCAGGCTGGTGGTGGTGACGATCGCATCGGCGACGCCGGGAACCCAGCCGGTGGCGTCGCGCCACAGATGCATGGTGTTGGTATAGCCCCAGGCGCAGCTCTGAACGCCCGCCGAGGCAAAGGCGGCGCTCACCATGCCGTAATAGGTCGCGCGGGCCGCGTCGGGCTTGATCTCGTGCGCGCCATATTCCCCCGCGAACGGCACGCGGCCGGTGGCGGCGATGAAGGCCTTGAGCTTGTTCACCACCACATTCAGCTCGGCGATGTCGGCGGCGGTGCCGAAATCGGTGCGCACCGCCGGAGTCATCCAGGGCGCGATGTCGAAGCCGAAATTCTGCGGATCATAATAATGGAAGGTCGGCACGACGTACGGATCCGCCGGGAAGGGGATCGTCAGCATCACGTCGAGATTGGCCCAGCTCGGCCCGTCGATCACCACCAGTCGCGTCGGATTGGTCGCGCGCACCGCGGCGAGGGCGGGCTGCTGGACGGTGAGGAAGTTCGAGGCGTCGAGCTTGTCGTTCGGCTCGTTGATCAGCTCGAAATAGACGGTCGAGGGATAGTCCTTGAACGCGGCGCCGATCTGCCGCCACATCTCGGCGAAGCGCGTCGCATGGCCCGCGGGATCGGTGAACAGCTCCTCATAATGGTGCATGTCGACGATCACCGACAGGTCCGCCGCCACTGCCAGATCGACGATGTGCTTCACGCGCGCCATGAAGGCGGGGTCGATCGCATAGGGCGCCGCGGCCTGGGCGTGCGCCGAGAAGCGCGCCGGCAGCCGGATCGCCGTGAAGCCCTTGGCCTTGATGTTGGCGATGTCGCCGTCCGCGAACGCCCGCCCCCAATCGCCTTCGTTGGGCGCCTCGAGCATGTTGGAGAGGTTGACGCACTTGCCGAGGCGCAGCGTGCCCCCGGTGGTGGCGATCGCCGCGGCGGCGGGCGTGAAGGCGGCGGGCGTGGGAGTCGGCGACGGCGAGACCGTCGGCGTCGGGCTGGCCGCGGTGCTGGGGGTGGGCGTCGGCGCACTCACCGATCCGCCGCCGCCCGACGCGCCGCCGCTGCACGCGACCAGCGCCAATACCATCAAGCTCGCGAAACCCCGCCTCTGCTTCATCTGCATCCCCCAAAGCCGGCGGCGGATCGCCGTCCGCCGCTCTGTCAACGTTGACTGTTAGCGCTAACGGCACTGGAGGGGAAGCCCTATCTCATGCGCGGCCGCGGATCTCCCAGCAGGCGGCGGTGAACCGGACCTCGGCGCCGTGGACATAAGGCTCGAAGGCGGGCCGCACGGCGTCGAGCACGCGCGCCCGCAGCGCGCTGTCGGCGCCCTGGAGCGCACGGCCGACCGGCCCCAGCCGCACGAGATAGGCATCGAGCGCCTCGGCCGGGAAGGCGCAGGCGAAATCGGCCGGGGCGATGTCGATCTCACGCCAGCCGCTCGCTTCGAGCATCGCCTGCACCTTGCCCGGATCGGCAAAGGCGAACTGGCCGGGCCCGTCCGGATCGCGCGCGGGCAAGCCGGGCAACAGCGGCGCGGCGACGCGTTCGGCGGCGGTCATGAAGGGGTTCTCGCCGCCTCCGCGCCACGCGATCGCGTGCAGCATGCCATCGGCCGCGGCGGCGCTCCGGAGGTTGGCGAAGGCCGCGACGGGATCGTCGAAGAACATCACGCCGAAGCGCGAGATGATCCGGTCGAACCGGCCGGGCTCGAAAGCGTGACGCTGCGCATCGGCGCGGACGAAGCGGGCCGGCGACCCCGCGCGCGCGGCCCGGTCGCGCGCCGCCGCGATCATCGGCTCCGAGATGTCGAGGCCAAGCGCCGCGCCCGCCTCCCCCGCCTGCCATGCGGCGGCGAGCGTGGTGGCGCCGGTGCCGCAGCCGATGTCGAGCACCTGCGCGCCGGTGGGGATCGCCGCCGCGAGCCGGTCCTCGATCACCTGGTACATCCGGTCGAGGATCGCCTGCGCCTCGACCCAGGCGCATCCCACGTCGCCGCCCCACTGGATCGGCGCCGGTCCGCCGTTCGAACCCATGTCCCGCATCGTCCTCTCCTTGCAATCGCGAATCGGAAGCGCCACCTTGCCAGTTCAAGTCGACTTGAGGTCAAGACAGTGAAAGCGCTCGACATCGCCGAGGTCGCGCGGCGCACGGGGACGCCCGCGTCGACGCTGCGCTATTATGAGGAGCGGGGCCTGATCGCCTCGATCGGCCGGCGGGGCATGCGCCGCGTCTTCGCGCCGGGCATCGTCGAACGACTCGCGCTGATCGCGCTCGGCCGCGCCGCCGGCCTCACCCTCGACGAGATCGCGACGATGTTCGCCCCCGACGGCATGCCCCGGATCGACCGCGCGATGCTCGCGGCCAAGGCGGACGAGCTCGACGCGTCGATCCGCCGCCTGGCCGCGATGCGCGACGGCCTGCGCCACGCCGCCAACTGCCCGGCGCCGAGCCATGTCGAATGCCCCACCTTTCAGCGCATCGTCCGCGCCGCGGCGGCAGGCGCGATCCGGGCGCCGCGCGTGCGCCGGATCTAGGCGGCCCGGGGCGTGATCCGGTCGAGCTCGCCGTTGAGCGCGCGCTTGGCCTCAAGCAGCTCGTACTGGTCTTGCAGCCGCAGGAAGAAGCCTTCCGACATCCTGAAATTAACGTCCGAGGCGCAGGTCCAGTTCGGCATCCATCGGCGCCTCGCCGGCAATCACGGCACGGATATGCGCCGCCGCGGCACCGATCAGGTCCGCCAGCGCTTCCGCGTCCATGCCCAGCGGCTCGAGAAACTCGCTTTCGAGCATCTCGCCGGCATGCGGGTTATGCAGCCAGTCCGGGTTAGTGATAGTCCGTGATCTCGACACCGCCCGCACTTGGCTATGCAGCGAAGCGCGCTGCATAGATCGCGGGGCGATAGCGAGGCTCGGGGATCGGGAATCCCTTATCGCGCGCCACTTCCAGCCAACCTTCGATCGCTTCCCGCACATTGGCAAGCGCCGCCTCAGGCGTATCGCCATGCGTAGTGCAGTAGCGAAGGTCGGGCACATCGGCGATCCAGCAGGAGTCGTCCTCCGACCAGAAGAGATTGATGTGATAGTGAGGGTCGCTCATTCTTCGATGCTCAGGCCGAATGCGTCGATCATACCGAGAAACTGGCGGACCTGATAGTGCTTTGCGTCCTTGCCCTCCGGCAGGACCGTCAGCACCCAAGGCACCTTGGCGTGAACATATTGCCGATGGCTGCCCTTGATGCGCTCCAGCGTGAAGCCAAATGCCCTCAAAAGCTTCTCGAAGTCCCGGAATGAAAGTGTGGCATGCGGATTTGTCGAAATGGCGGCGTAGAGCTTCGCAATCCGAGTCATGATATGATCCAGCAGCACGCTCGACCTGTGAGGCCAAGCGATGGTTGAAGGCATTTCTGACTAGGACTCGGTGTCGCCATTCACCGAGAATCTCTCTCTGGCGCAAATAGAGAACACTGGCAAGCCCTACCTCCGCCCCCCGCCCCATTTCCGCTGCACCTTCCCGTACCGCGTCTTCCTCGTCCCCGGCTTGCCCTCGTTCGACCGCCCCATCACCGGCGCGCGATGCTCCTCGGCCGGCAGCCCCAGCTCCTCCGCCTCGAGCGCGCGGATCTCGTCGCGCAGGCGGCCCGCTTCCTCGAACTCGAGGTTCGCCGCCGCGTCGCGCATCTTCTTCTCGAGCTCCTCGATGTACGCGCGCAAATTGTGGCCCACCATGTGCGGCCGGTCGGCGTCGATCTCGACCGTCACCTGGTCCTTCGACGCGACGTGCGCGATGATGTCGCCGATGTTCTTCTTCACCGTCTCGGGCGTGATGCCATGCTCGGCATTGTACGCGGCCTGCTTCTCGCGGCGGCGGCCCGTCTCGGCGAGCGCGCGCTCCATGCTGCCGGTCATCCGGTCGGCATAGAGGATCACCCGGCCCTCGACGTTGCGCGCCGCGCGGCCGATCGTCTGGATCAGCGAGGTCTCGGAGCGCAGGAACCCCTCCTTGTCCGCGTCGAGGATCGCGACCAGCCCGCATTCCGGGATGTCGAGCCCCTCGCGCAGCAAATTGATCCCGATCAGCACGTCGTACACGCCCATCCGGAGGTCGCGGATCAGCTCGATGCGCTCCAATGTCTCGACGTCCGAATGCATGTAGCGGACCTTGATCCCCGCCTCGTGCATATACTCGGTGAGATCCTCCGCCATCCGCTTGGTGAGCGTGGTCACCAGCGTGCGATAGCCCATCGCAGTGGTCTTGCGGCACTCGACGATCAGATCCTGGACCTGCTCCTCGACCGGCTTGATCTCGACCGGCGGGTCGATCAGCCCGGTGGGGCGGATCACCTGCTCGACGAACACGCCGCCGGTCTGCTCCATCTCCCAGCCGCCCGGGGTCGCCGAGACGCAGACGGTCTGCGGGCGCATCGCGTCCCATTCGTTGAAGCGGAGCGGCCGGTTGTCGATGCAGCTCGGCAGGCGGAAGCCGTATTCGGCCAGCGTGATCTTGCGGCGATGGTCGCCCCGCGCCATCGCGCCGATCTGCGGCACGGTCTGGTGGCTCTCGTCGACGAAGAGCAAAGCGTTCTCGGGCAGATATTCGAACAGCGTGGGCGGCGGCTCGCCGGGAAGCCTGCCGGTGAGGAAGCGGCTGTAATTCTCGATGCCCGCGCAGCTCCCCGTCGACGCGATCATCTCGAGGTCGAAATTGGTGCGCTGCTCGAGCCGCTGCGCCTCGAGCAGCTTGCCCTCGGCATGGAGCTCCTTCAGCCGCTCGGCGAGCTCGTGGCGGATCGCCTCCATCGCCTGCTTGAGCGTCGGCCCCGGCGTCACATAGTGCGAATTGGCGAAGACGCGGACATAGTCGAGGCTCGCGACCTTCGCGCCCGTCAGCGGGTCGAACTCGGTGATCTCCTCGATCTCGTCGCCGAAGAAGGACACGCGCCAGGCGGTGTCCTCATAGTGCGAGGGGAAGATCTCCAGGCTGTCGCCGCGCACGCGGAAGGCGCCGCGGCCGAAGGCGGCGTCGTTGCGCTTGTACTGGAGCGCGACGAGCTTGCGGATGATCTCGCGCTGGTCGACTACCTGGCCCTTCTTCAAGTCGAAGATCATCGCCGAATAGGTCTCGACCGAGCCGATGCCGTAGAGGCACGAGACCGAGGCGACGATGATAACGTCGTCGCGCTCGAGCAGCGCGCGGGTGGCCGAGTGGCGCATCCGGTCGATCGCCTCGTTCACCGAGCTTTCCTTCTCGATGTAGGTGTCCGAGCGGGGGACGTACGCCTCGGGCTGGTAATAGTCGTAGTAGGAGACGAAATACTCGACCGCGTTCTCGGGGAAGAAGCTCTTGAACTCGCCATAGAGCTGCGCGGCGAGGATCTTGTTGGGCGCGAGGATCAGCGCGGGGCGCTGCAGCTCCTCGATCACCTTGGCCATGGTGTAGGTCTTGCCCGATCCGGTGACGCCGAGCAGCACCTGGTCGCGCTCGCCCGCGCGCGCCTGCTCGACCAGCTCGGGGATCGCGAAGCGCTGGTCGCCCGATGGCTGATAGTCCGAGACGAGCTTGAACGCCCTGCCGCCCTCGACCTTCTCGGGGCGCTGCGGGCGGTGCGGGACGAAGCTCTGCCCGGTCTCGGGCTCGGCCAGGCTGGTGCGAATCTGGATTGCCATCGCGGGGGAATATGGGCTCGCCGCGCGCCGGCCGCAACCATATCCGTTCCCGTTACGTACCCGCGGCGGATCGGGGACGGCCGCGCATCGCGGCTTGTAATTCGGCCGGACATCGCGTCTGGCTGGCGCCCATGCAAACAGGGGACATCGCCATGCGCCACGCCATCATCGCCGCCGGAGCCCTGCTTCCGCTCGCGGCGTGCAATTCCGGACCGTCGACGGAGGAG
Source organism: uncultured Sphingomonas sp. (assembly GCA_966186155.1). GTDB lineage: Bacteria > Pseudomonadota > Alphaproteobacteria > Sphingomonadales > Sphingomonadaceae > Sphingomonas. Next base: position 1,469 of record CBIFVW010000020.1, on the reverse strand, counting down.
AGCGCGCGGCGCACCGGCGATATCCGGCTCGAGAACGCGTCCGTGGAGGAAGTGGCGAAGCAGACCGCCGCCGCCGACGAGAAGAACCGCGCCGATCCGGGCCAGTGGGAGAACAGCTACCAGATCGTCGCGCTCGACGTCACCGGCGTGCCCGAGCCGATCGCCAGCCAGATGAAGGCCGAGGTCGGCAAGCCGCCGCGCGTCGACCATGTCTGCAAGAAGGCGAGCGACGCCAAGGCGATCGACCCCAGCAAGCTCTCGCCGCAGCAGCGCGGCTGCACCTTCCCCAAATATGTGATGGCGGGCGGCAAGATCGACGCGAAGATGGAGTGCGACGGCCCCTTCGGAAAGATGCGGATGACCATGGCCGGCACCCAGGGCAAGTCCGCCTACGACATCACCATCACCCAGAGCCAGGCCATGCCCGGTCAGCCCAAGGAATCGAGCATGACGATCCGGCTGACGGGCAAGCGCACGGGCGAGTGCAAGGCCTGAGGCGCCTCAGCCCTCGCGGCGATAGGCGATCCGCCACATCAGCGCGCCGATCAGCGCGGCGAGCACGGCGAGCACCGCGCTCGACGCGATCGCGCTGATCCAGCGGAACAGCAGCGCGCGATTGTCCATCGGCGGCATCTCGAACAGCCCGAAGCCATAGGTCTGCGCGCCGACGAAGATCGCCATCGCGGTCATCGCGCCGACCAGCGCGGCGTGGCGCGCGCGCCTGAGCCCGGCGACGTGCATCACCAGCCAGAGCGGCCCGCCCACCGCGGTGATCGCGATCCCCGAAAAGATGCTGCCGATCACCCAGCCGCTCATCAGCGCCAGCGGATCGCGCTGGCCGCCGAGCAGCACGAGCCCGAGCACGATCCCGCCGGCGAGCGCGCTGCCGACGCCCAGCGCGATCCCTGCGCGGTCGATCGTGGTGTCAAAGCGTTGTCGAGCGCCTAGCGCGCGGTCGTTCACCTGGGGTCCCCTCCCGATCGGCGCAGGATAACCCCGCGTCCCGAGTCCCTTCAAGCTTCGGAAAACCACGGTGCGGGACCGATTTGACACGCGCGTGACGCCGTCAGCGGAATGCGGCGAACCGATCGGCGCGGGCGCAAGCCGCGATCCCTTCCATGTCCGGCCGCGGCGGCGCAGGTCCGAGCGGCGGCACCGCCACGCTCCCGCCGATCCGCACCGCCGCGAACCGCGCCGGATCCTCTCCCGCGCAGCGCAGCATCGCATCGAGCATGCGCGGCGGCGTTTCATATCCCTCGCGCGAGAGGCGGAACGTGCCCCAATGGACCGGCAGCGCGAAGGGTCGGCCGAGCCCGTCCCAGATCCGGATCGCGCCCCACGGGCCGACATGGCTGCCGCTCGCCATCTGTCCTTCCTCGAAACGGAACGCCCCGATCGGGATGGCGGCGAGGCGGATCGGGCCGAGCGCCGCCGCCTCCGCCGGCCATTTGCCGTCGCCGAGCCCCGTG
>CBIFVW010000019.1:0-24039 GCA_966186155.1 uncultured Sphingomonas sp. | reverse complement strand
CCTTCGATCCGCGCGAGATCGGCATCGGACACGCCCGCCGCCGCCAGCCGCTCGAGCCGCGCCGCGTGGCTCCGCCGCGAGCCCAGCGCCGCGACATAGCCGGCCGGCGCGGCGAGCGCGGCGATCAGCGCGGCATCGTCGATCTTGGGGTCGTGGCTCAGCGTGACCACCGCTGTGGCGGGGTCCGGCTGCAGGGCATTCACGGCCTCGTCGGGCCAGCGGTCGTCGAGAGTCACATGGGGAAAACGCTCGGGCGTCAAAAATCTCCCGCGCGGATCGATGACATGGGTCAGAATTCCGAGCTCGCGCGCCAGCCCCGCGAGCGACTGGGCGATCTGCACCGCGCCGACGATCAGCAGCCGGCGCGGCGGCTCGTAGCGGTTGACGAAGGCGCCGGGTCCGATCGCGCTGCGGCCGGTGGCGAAATCGGTGCCGATGTCGATCGCCCGCCCCGCGGTGCGGGCGGCGTCGATCGCGTCGAACAGGGCGTGCGGGAAGCCCTCGGCCGAGACCGGCTGAACCAGCACCGCGATCTCGCCGCCGCAGGGGAGGCCGGCCTCCCACGCTGCCGCGTCCGCCACGCCATAGGTCTTCACGACCGCGGGCGCGCCGGCGATCACCTCGGCGGCAGTCTGGAGGATGTCGTTCTCGACGCAGCCGCCCGAGACGGAGCCTTCGAACCGGCCGTCCTCGTGCACGAGCATGTGGCTCCCGCGCGGCCGCGGCGCCGAGCCCCAGGTCGAGACAACTGTGGCGAGCGCGAGCCGACCGCCTCTCCAGGCGCGGGCGGCCGCGAGCACGCTGTCATTTTCGGCCATCATCGCCTCGCTACCGTCATATCCGCCGCTTAGGCCGCTCCTCCCTAGCCAAAGGAGAGTTTCGTGACGAGATCGCTGTTGTTGGCGCTGATGCTGATGGCGCCGGGGATCGCGCTGGGGCAGGATCGTCCGGTGCAAAGAGACTCCGTCATCGTGATCGCGCATCGCGGCGCCAGCGGCGAGCGTCCCGAGCATACCTTGCTCTCCTACCAGCTCGCGATCGAGCAAGGCGCCGACTTCATCGAGCCCGATCTCGTGCCGACCAGGGACGGCGTGCTCGTCGCCCGGCACGAGAACAACATCGCCGACACCACCGATGTCGCCGGCCATCCTGAATTCGCGAGCCGCAAGACCAGCAAGACGATCGACGGCGAGAAGGTCACCGGCTGGTTCACCGAGGATTTCACGCTCGCGGAGTTGAAGACGCTGCGCGCCCGGGAGCGGCTGCCGCAGCTTCGCCCCGGCAATACCAGGTTTGACGGTCAGGCGGAGATCCCGACGTTCGACGAGATCATCGCGCTCGCCAAGAAAGCCTCGCGCGAGACCGGCCGCACGATCGGCATCTATCCCGAGACCAAGCATCCGAGCTATTTCGCCTCGATCGGGCTGCCGCTGGAGCAACGCCTCGTCGACAAGCTCGAGGCCGCGGGCTGGGACCGTGCCGACGCGCCGGTGTTCATCCAGTCGTTCGAAGTGGGCAACCTCAAGAAGCTCAGGACCATGACCCATGTCCGCCTGATCCAGCTGATGTCCGCCGATGGCGGTCCGGCGGACCATGCGGCCGCGAGCTACAAGGCGATGGCGACGCCTAAGGGGCTGAAGGCGGTCGCCGCCTATGCCTATGGCATCGGTCCCGAGCGGACGATGATCCAGCCGGCGGCCGGCCCCGCCACCACTCTCGTCGCCGACGCGCATGCGGCGGGGCTCAAGGTCCATCCCTGGACCTTCCGCGCCGAGAACTTCTTCCTCCTGCCCGCCTACCGTTCCGGCGCAAATCCGACGGAACATGGTCGACTGAAGGAAGAAATCGAGTATTTCATTGGACTTGGCGTGGACGGATTCTTCACGGATTTCCCGTACATCGGGGCTTCAGCGCGCGCGGCCCATGCTTCGCCCGCACCATCCGGGGGTTGAGAGGGCAAGATGCGCAAGTTCCTGATTCCGATCGCGGTCGCGCTGCCGCTGCTGAGCGGCGGCTGCATCGTGAAGTCCGCGGTCGACGTCGTGACTCTGCCGGTCAAGGCGGGCGCGCAGGCCGCAGACTGGGCGACGACCAGCCAGGACGAGTCCGACCGCAACTACGGCCGCAAGATGCGCGAGAAGGAAGCGCGCGAGGGCAAGGAACTGCGCAAGTTCTGCAAGAAGAACCCCGACGACGAACGTTGCCAGGGCGGCGACCGCGACGGCTTCCGCGCCGATCCGGGCGGGAGCCGCTACGACTGATCGGCGAGCAGCGCCGCCACCGCACGGAGCACCTGCGGCTTCATCTGGACGAACAAATGACTGCTGCGCACCTCGATCGCGCGGCAAGCGGCGCCGTCGGCCTCGCGGCAGATCAGGCCGTTGACCAGCCCGTCGCTGCGGCTCCAGATCGCCGCCGAGGGCATCGGCAGCGGCCGGACCGCCTCTTCGAGCCGCTTCGACACCGCCGGATCGCCGATCCTCTCCCCGGTCAGCGCCTCGAAGGCGCGCCAGACATTGGTCGCGCTCGGCGGGCCGGCAAAGGGCGCGCTGACCGTGATCACGCCGCGGACCAGCTCCGGGCGGCGATGCGCGACGATGCGGCTCATGATCCCTCCGAGCGAGACGCCGATCAGCGTCACCTGCTCGCCGGCCTCGGCATGGATCGCCTCGACCCGCGCGATCAGCCTCTCGCATTCGGGTCCGACGGTGCGCACGCCGAAATTGCGCCCCAGCCCCCAGCCATAGGCGCGATAGCCGAGCTTGCGGAGCATCGCGCGCATCGCGAAGTTCGAGCGGTCCGAATTGAAGAGGCCGGGCGAGACCAGCACCGGCCGCCCGTCGCCGCGCGGCAAGCCGCGGGCCCGGAACGCTGCCAGCTCGACGATGGTGACGGCAGCGCGCGGCCATTCGAGCGCGAAGGCCAGGCGCGGCGGCGGCTCGGCGGCGGTGCGCGGGATCAGAGCCACAGCATCACGCCGAAGGGGAAAGGCGTCCAGCTTCCCATCTTCATTCCGGCCTCACGCAAAGCCCGGCCGGTCCATTCGTTGCACGTCACGATCGCGCTGTAGCCGCCCCGCGCCGGATAGAAGGCGTCGCGCGTGCCATATCCCCGCACCGGCTGCCCGCCCGCGAAGGTGGCGCGGACATAGGAGACGAGCCGGGCATATTCCTCCGGCCGCAGCGTGAGCGCGCGCAGCCGCGGGCCGGTGCGCGGCTCGGGAACGTGCGAGACGTGCACCACGGTGGGCCCGGCGCCGACGAGCGCGCGGGCCGCGCGGAGCGGATTCAGCTGGGTCCAGCTCGCGGTGTTGAGGTAGAAGTCGCGGTCGCCCCAGCCGAACACCATCCAGGGCTCGGCCGCCATTGCCGGATCGGCGATGTCTCCTGGTCGGACGAGGTCGCGGAACCCGGCGGCGGGAAGGATCAGGTCGGTGTGGATGCCGTTGTCGGCGACATAGATGCGCATGCCCTGGGCAGCGGGCCGCCATTCCCGGTTCGCCGGGACGGCGCCGCCGATCACCGCCGCCGCCGCATAGGCGAGGACCAGCGATGCGAGCCCCGCAACCAGCCTCGCGACAATACGCAATCCACCCCCGCTTCGCTGTCTCGTTCCACCATGCTATGACATGGTTCATGGCCGAAGACACGCACGTGCTCGATCGCCCGCCCGAGGGCGCGGCGCCCGACTGGACGATCCCGCAGAACTGGACAGCCTATTCGCAGGAGGAGCACGCCACCTGGGACATGCTCTTCGAGCGGCAGGCGAAGCTGCTGCCCGGCCGCGCGTCCAAAGCCTATCTCAAGGGACTGGAGGCGCTGCGCCTCTCCGAACGCGGCATCCCCAATTTCGAGGAGCTTTCCGAGCGGCTGATGAAGCTCACCGGCTGGCAGGTCGTGGCGGTGCCCGGCCTGGTGCCCGACGACGTGTTCTTCGATCACATGGCCAATCGCCGCTTCGTCGCGGGCAATTTCATCCGCCGGCGCGATCAGCTTGATTATATTCAGGAGCCGGACGTCTTTCATGACGTGTTTGGTCATGTCCCCATGCTCGCCGATCCGGTGTTCGCGGATTATCTCGAAGCCTATGGCCGCGGCGGCAATCGCGCGCTCGAGCTGGGGGCGTTGAAGCAGCTCGGCCGGCTCTACTGGTACACGGTCGAGTTCGGGCTGGTCGAGGAAGACGAGGGCCTGCGCATCTACGGCTCCGGCATCGTCTCGAGCTCGGCCGAGAGCGTGTTCGCGCTCGAGGACCCGAGCCCCAACCGGATCGGCTTCGACTTGAAGCGCGTGATGCGCACCGACTACCGGATCGACGACTTCCAGCAGAACTACTTCGTCATCCCGAGCTTCGAGGCGCTGCTGCGCGCGACCGTGGAGACCGACTTCGCGCCGCTCTATCGCGAGATCCTCGCCCAGCCCGACATCCCGATCGCCGCGATCCTGCCCGAGGACCGCGTGATCACGCGCGGGACCCAGGCCTATGCCAACGCCAAGGCCTGACTGACTACCAGCTCCCGAAGCCCGGCGCCTCGCCCCGCCCGCGGCTCAGCCGCGTCACGCGCCCGGTGCCGTAGCGGGCGCGCTTGACCAGGGTCAGCGTCGGCCAGTCGCCGCGATCTTCCCGCCGGACGAGGCGCAGCCCCTGGCGCCGATAGGCCTGGGCGACCGTCTCGGCCTGGTCCCTCAGCAGCCCGGCCAGCACCAGCGTGCCGCCCTCCGCCAGCACCAGGCCGATGCTCGGCGCGAGCTCGACCAGCGGACCGGCGAGGATGTTGGCGACGACGAGGTCATAGGGCGCGCGCGCGATCAGCAGCGGATGCTCGAGCCCCGCCGCCGCGGCGAGCGCGAGCTCCCCCTGCCCGCCGCCGAGCCTCACGCCGTTGCGCTCGGCATTGTCGCCGGTCACGTCGACCGCGCGCGCGTCGATGTCCGATGCGGTGGCATGGGCGCGCGGCCAGAGGTGCAGCGCCGCGAAGGCGAGCAGCCCGGTGCCCGTGCCGAGGTCGAGCAGGTCGCGGAAGCGCCTGCCCTCCCGCTTCAGCCGGTCGAGCGCGGCGAGGCAGCCCGACGTGGTCTCGTGCGTGCCCGTGCCGAAGGCGAGGCCGGCATCGATGCGGAAGGCCTTCGCCCCCGGCGGCACGGCTCCCTTGTTGGTGCCGGTGTGGACGTAGAAGCGCCCGGCATGGACCGGCTCGATCCCCGCCTGGCTCAGCGTCACCCAGTCGGCGTCGCGGATGCGCTCGGCGACCGGCTTGACGCCCTTCGAGCTCGGCACGAGCGCCTGCACGGCGGCGAGCGCGCCGCTGTTCGGCTTCGATTCGAAATAGGCCTCGAGCTGCCAGCTGCCGGGATCGTCCTCGATGCGCTCGCTGGTCAGCAGCACGGGCACCGGCTCGATGCCGAGCAGCCCGATCGCGTCGGCCTCGATCGCCTCCGCCTCGGCGCGGGTGCAGGGGAGCGTGAGCTTCCAGCTGGCCATCAGCGCGTCTCCTTCATCGTACGTAGCTCGCCCCGTTGATGTCGAGCACCGCGCCGGTCATCGAGGGCGGCGCCTCGAGCGCGCAGAAGCGGGCGAGCACCGCCACTTCGTCGGTGTCGGCGACCCGGCCCAATGGAATGTCGGCGAGCAGCTTGTCGCCGCCGCGGCTCGCCAGATAGTCCTCGGCCATGCCGGTCATGGTGAAGCCGGGGCAGATCGCGAAGGCGAGGATGCCCTGGCGCGCATAGCCGCGCGCGATCGACTTGGTCATGCCGACCATGCCCGCCTTGGACGCGGCATAATGCCAGTGCGCGGGGCTGTCGCCGCGATAGGCGGCGCGGCTGGCTATGTTGACGATCCGGCCCGGGCGGCCCTCGGCCTGCCAGTGGCGGATCGCCAGCCGGCAGAGCTCGGCCGACGCGGTGAGGTTCACGCGCATCGTCCGCTCCCAATTGGCGACCCAGTCGTCATGGTCGATGTCGAGCGGATTGCTCTCGAAGACGCCGGCATTGTTGATCAGCACGTCGACGCGGCCGTCGAGCGCGTCGAGCGTCTTGCGCCAGAGCGCCGCGGGCGCGGCCGGATCGGCGAAGTCGGCGGCGATGCCGCCTCTGGTCGAGTGGCGGACCAGGCGGACGTCGCGGCCCGCGACGCTGTCCGCGATCGCCGCGCCGATCCCGCGGCTGGCGCCGGTGAGGAGGATATGGGTGGCCATGGGCCTGCGTAGCGCGTCACTTCTCCCCCGTCATCCCCGTGAAGGCGGGGATGACGAACGGGGCTGGGGAGTATCGAGGTTCAACCAATCCTCCCCCGGAGGGGGAGGATCAAGGAACGTCGATCCGGCCTAGGCCGCCACGCTGCTCGAGAAGCTCTCCGCCGCATCGCGCAGCTTGTGGAGCCGGTCGTCGACTTCGGCCACGTCCTTCTGGAGCGTGTCGATCTCGTGCGTGACCGACTTGGTATCCTCGCGGATGGCGCCGATGGTGGCGGACATGGAGTCGGCGGCGAGCGCGGTCTCGTCGACCGCGGCGGTGATGGCGGTGACGGTCTGCGCCTGCACCTCCATCGCCGAGCGGATGCGGTTGGCGCTCTCCTGCACTTCCGAGACGGTCGCGCGGATCGAGGCGTTGGTCTCCACCGTCGACCTGGTCGCCGACTGGATCGCCGCGATCTTGGACGCGATGTCGTCGGTCGCCCGCGCGGTCTGGTTCGCCAGGCTCTTCACTTCCTGCGCCACCACCGCGAAGCCGCGCCCGGCATCGCCCGCCCGCGCCGCCTCGATCGTCGCATTCAAGGCGAGCAAATTGGTCTGCCCGGCGATGTCGCGAATGAGCCCCAGGATCGATTCGATCGACTTGGCATGATCGCTGAGCGCCTCGCTCATCCCCACCGCCTCGCTCGCCTGGCTCGAGGCCCGCGTCGCGATCCCCGCCGCCGCCTCGACCTCGGTCCGCGCATCCTCGATCGCACGGATCAGACCCGCCGCCGTCTGCGCCGCCTCGCGCATCGCCACCGCCGACTGCTCCGCCGCAGCAGCAACCTCCGACGCCTTGCCCAGCATGCCGCGCACCGAGCCCGAGGCACCCTGCGCCTGCCCGCGGATGCGGTTGGCGACGCCGGTCGCGTCCTGGATCGATTCGGCGATGCTCGCCTGGAACTTCATCGAGCGTTCGTAGCGCGCCTGGCTGGCCTCGGCATTGTCGCGCGCGCCGAGATGCGTCGCCATCAGATCGGCTTCGATCATCGACATGCGCTGCACCACGTCGCACAGCCGCATGAGGCGCGGCGCGTCGTCCGCGAGCTTGGCGCCGAGCAGCTCGATCGTCTTCGCATGGGCATAGGCCAGGCCGGCGAAGGTCGCGGTCAGCGGAATGCGCGCGCGGTCGGCATTGGCGGCGTGCTCGAACGCCATCGCCACCCATTCCTCGCCGAGCGGGTTCTCGTACTTGACCCGCGTATAATGCGCGCTGCTCGCGAGCTGCGCAGTGAATTGCGCCTTGTCCTCGAACCAGCTCTTGAGCCGCCGCGTCGCGGGCAGCGTCGCATAATGGTCCCAGAAGGACTGGGCGATCTCGTCATAATGGTCGCGGATCAGCGCGCTGATCTCCGCCGCGCCGGAAACGATCCGCCCGTCCCAATCATATTCGGCGACATGTTCGGCGACCGAGCGGATCCCCCCGCTCCAGCGGCCCGGTTCGCGCTTCGTGGCCATCCCCCTCTCCACTAGGCCGCGACCTTGGCGATGAAGTCGCCGGCGCTGCCCTTCAGATGCCCCAATTGCCCGTCGAGCGCGGCGAAGCCCTGCCCCACCCGATCGATCTCGCTCGCCACCGCCTCGGTATCCTCGCGGATGGCGCCGATGGTGGCGGACATGGAGTCGGCGGCGAGCGCGGTCTCGTCGACCGCGGCGGTGATGGCGGTGACGGTCTGCGCCTGCACCTCCATCGCCGAGCGGATGCGGTTGGCGCTCTCCTGCACTTCCGAGACGGTCGCGCGGATCGAGGCGTTGGTCTCCACCGTCGACCTGGTCGCCGACTGGATCGCCGCGATCTTGGACGCGATGTCGTCGGTCGCCCGCGCGGTCTGGTTCGCCAGGCTCTTCACTTCCTGCGCCACCACCGCGAAGCCGCGCCCGGCATCGCCCGCCCGCGCCGCCTCGATCGTCGCATTCAAGGCGAGCAAATTGGTCTGCCCGGCGATGTCGCGAATGAGCCCCAGGATCGATTCGATCGACTTGGCATGATCGCTGAGCGCCTCGCTCATCCCCACCGCCTCGCTCGCCTGGCTCGAGGCCCGCGTCGCGATCCCCGCCGCCGCCTCGACCTCGGTCCGCGCATCCTCGATCGCACGGATCAGACCCGCCGCCGTCTGCGCCGCCTCGCGCATCGCCACCGCCGACTGCTCCGCCGCAGCAGCAACCTCCGACGCCTTGCCCAGCATGCCCCTGGCCGAGGCCGAGGTATGGACCGCCTGGACGCGGAGCTGGTCACCCTCGCGCGAGGCGCGCTCGACGGTCATGCCGATCGAATCGCGGAATTCGGCGGCGAGCCGGTCGCGCGCCACCTGGGCGCTGTGCTCGCGATACATGTTGTAGATCTCGACGGTGATGTCGCCTTCGAGCGCCGAGAGCCGCATCAGCGTGTCGACCAGCCGCGCGAGGCGCTCGTCGCCCGCGCCGATCCGGCGGATCATCACTTCGAGCGCGGCGCGGTCGCTCGCGCTGATCATCGAGAGCAGCGCCATCGGCGGCACTTCGGCGGCATAGGCCGCGGCGACCGACCGCTCGATCGACTCGATCCAGGCGCGGCCCTCGGTATCGAGGAACCGGTTCCTGAGGAAGGTCACTCCGATGTCGATCATCTTCTGCGTGTCGTCGGGCGCCCAGTTGCGCTCGTCGGCGAAGCAGCGCAGCCATTGCTGCCAATAGGCTTCGGAAACCGCGCGGATCTCGGGCTCGAGGGCTTCCCAGGCCTCGCGGCTCGAAGCCACCAGCGTGCCTTCGAAGTCGAAGATGCGGAGGCGCGCGCGGACGTCGATCCGGGCGGCCATGGTGCCCGGTGCCGGCAGATCGTTGGGCGAAACGGCGTTGGTCACGTACAAAGTCCCCTGACTGCGGCCGCGGGACGAACGGCCGCTCGCCCGGCACTAGCCGACGAACGGTTAAGACCCGGTTAGTCAACGGCTCCGGACTCGCATCCAGCCTTGCATCCCCGGCCCGCCCGACTAAGGAAGCCGGGTCGACCCGAAAGGAACGCCCTTTGGCCAATGTCCGCAACGAAGCGCGACCGCTGTCGCCGCATCTCTCGATCTGGAAATGGGGGCCAGGCATGGCCGTCTCGATCATCCACCGCGCCACCGGCAGCGGCATGGCGACGGTCGGCACCATCCTGTTCGTCGCCTGGCTCGCCGCGCTCGCCTCGGGCCCGGCCGCCTATGCGGCGTTCATCGACCTGTTCACGGTGAAGAGCGGCGCGCTCAACGCGGCGGGCTGGATCTTCGGAGTCGGGCTGACGCTCGCCTTCTTCCAGCACATGGGCTCGGGCGTGCGGCACCTGTTCCTCGACCAGGGCGCGAATTTCGAGCTCAAGGGCAACAAGACCAGCGCGATCCTGACCTTCGTCTTCGCGATCGTCGCGACCGCGGGCTTCTGGGTGTTCCTCATGGAGAAGAGCAATGGGTAACGGCACCAGCATCGGCCGCGTCCGCGGCCTCGGCTCGGCGCACGAGGGCGCGCATCACTGGTGGCACCAGCGGCTCACCGCGGGCGGCAACCTCGTGCTGGTGCTGTGGTTCGTGCTCAGCATGGCGCTGCTCCCGGCGCACGACTATGAGACGATCCGCGCCTGGGTGGCGCAGACCAGCGTCGCGGTGCCCCTGGTCCTGCTCGTGATCAACACCTTCTATCACTTCCGGCTCGGCCTGCAGGTGGTGATCGAGGACTATCAGCACGACGAGACGCGCATCGTGCTGATGATCCTGCTCAATTTCTTCACGCTGGCGGCGGCGACGCTCGCGATCTTCTCGATCCTGAAGGTCGCCCTGACGGCGGGAGCGGCGCTCTGATGGCCGCGAGCATTCCTGGCGCCTACAAGATCATCGACCATACGTACGACGCGGTGGTGGTCGGCGCCGGCGGATCGGGCCTGCGCGCGACGATGGGCTGCGCCGAGGCCGGGCTCAAGACCGCCTGCATCACCAAGGTGTTCCCCACCCGCTCGCACACCGTCGCCGCGCAGGGCGGCATCGCCGCGAGCCTGGGCAACAACACGCCCGACCATTGGTCGTGGCACATGTTCGACACCGTCAAGGGATCGGACTGGCTCGGCGACCAGGACGCGATCGAGTACATGGTCCGCGAGGCGCCGCAGGCCGTCTACGAGCTCGAGCATGCCGGCGTGCCGTTCAGCCGCAACGAGAACGGCACGATCTACCAGCGCCCGTTCGGCGGCCACATGCAGAACATGGGCGAGGGCCCGCCGGTGCAGCGCACCTGCGCCGCGGCGGACCGCACCGGCCACGCGATGCTCCACGCGCTCTACCAGCAGAGCCTGAAGTACGACGCCGACTTCTATGTCGAATATTTCGCGCTCGACCTGATCATGGAGAACGGCGCGTGCCGCGGCGTGATCGCGCTCTGCATGGAGGACGGCTCGATCCACCGCTTCCGCAGCCATGCCGTGGTGCTCGCCACCGGCGGCGGCGGGCGCGTCTACCAGTCGGCGACCTCGGCGCACACCTGCACCGGCGACGGCAACGGCATGGCGCTGCGCGCCGGCATCGCGCTCCAGGACATGGAGTTCGTCCAGTTCCACCCGACCGGCATCTACGGCGCCGGCGTGCTGATCACCGAGGGCGCGCGCGGCGAGGGCGGCTATCTCACCAACTCGGAGGGCGAGCGCTTCATGGAGCGCTATGCGCCGAGCGCGAAGGACCTCGCGAGCCGCGACGTCGTCGCGCGCTCGATGGCGATGGAGATCCGCGAGGGCCGCGGCGTGGGCAAGGAGAAGGACCACATCTTCCTTCACTTGAACCATATCGATCCGAAGATCCTGCACGAGCGGCTGCCGGGCATCACCGAGACCGGCAAGATCTTCGCGGGCGTCGACCTCACCCGCCAGCCGCTGCCGGTGGTGCCGACCGTCCACTACAATATGGGCGGCATCCCGACCAATTATCACGGCGAGGTCGTCCACATCCGCGACGGCAACCCCGACGCGGTCGTCCCCGGCCTGTTCGCGGTCGGCGAGGCGGCGTGCGTGTCGGTGCACGGCGCCAACCGGCTGGGCTCCAACTCGCTGATCGACCTCGTGGTGTTCGGCCGCGCCGCCGGCCTCCGCCTCAAGGAGCTGGTCAAGCCGGGCACCAAGCATGACGAGCTGCCCAAGGGCTCGGAGGAGTTCGCGCTCGGCCGGCTCGATCATTTCCGCAACGCCAAGGGCGGCAGGCCCACCGCGCAGATCCGCGCCGACATGCAGAAGACGATGCAGCGCCACTGCGCCGTGTTCCGCGACAGCGCGCTCCTTGCCGAGGGCGTCGGGCACATGCGGCAGGTCTATGCCGGCTTCCAGGACGTCGGCATCACCGATCGCTCGCTGATCTGGAACACCGATCTCGTCGAGACGCTCGAGCTCGACAATCTGATCGGCCAGGCGGTCGTCACGATCGAGTGCGCCGCCAACCGCAAGGAAAGCCGCGGCGCGCACATGCACGAGGATTTCCCCGAGCGCGACGACAAGAACTGGATGAAGCACAGCGTCGCGACCTTCGACGGCTGGGGCGGCAAGGGCGGCGCGGTCGCGATCGACTACCGCCCGGTCCACGACTACACGCTGACGGACGAGATCGCGTACATCAAGCCGAAGAAGCGAGTGTATTGAGCGAAGTCCGAGGCGGCGCGGCGCGCCTCCTCAGGGCAGCGGGATCAGCACTTCGTCCGGCGCGCCGGCGACGGGCGGCGGCAGGTCGTCGAGCGGGATCGCGACGCGCCTCGACTTGTCGGGCTTCTTCCTGAAGCTGCGCTTGAACACGCCGCCGATGTCGTTGATCAGCGCGACCGGGTTGGTGGCCTCGCCGGGCTCCTCGCAGCAGCTGTCGGGATTGATCAGCTTGCCGATGCCGCGGACCAGGAAGGTGCCGCCGCCGAGCAGGTTGATGCCGGTGGTGCAGCCCTCGGACCGCGTGACGCAGGGCGCGACGGTGGCGTTGAGCGCGCCGATGCCGGAGACGTCCGGATTGCTGGGCATCGGCCGGTCGGGCGGACCGCGCTCCTCCGGCAGCGGCAGGCGCGGCGCGGGCTGCGCACCCTGGCCGCAGACCACGATCTCGTCGGGCGTGCGCGCCGATGCGCAGGGATCGGCGAGGATCGACCAGCGCTGGGTGCCGGACGCATCCTGCCGGGGCTGCGCGGCGGGGACGTCCTGAGGGCCGGCGAGCGCCAGCGACATGGCGAGGAGCATGTGCGTCCTTCCCGTTACTTCGCGGCCGCCGATCCGGAATCGCCGCCGCCGCCCGGCTTTTTCGGAGGCGCGCCATCGCCGGACTTGCCCGCCGCGGACACCGCCTTGGGCTTGTCCGCCGCCGATTTCGGCTTCGTCGCCGCGGCGGCGCCCGACTGGCGTTCGGCATAGCCGAGAAATGGCCCGAGATGCTTTGGAAGGGGTCCGACCAGCCGGAATTCGGGGAAATCGGGATAGGTCATCCGGAACTTGCCGCCTCCCGTCCATATCCCGCTATGGGCGATGCGGTTCTCCTCTCCCCAGAGACCGATCACGTTCTTGCCGGCCGGCGACCATTTCGGCCCCTTGAAGTCCCAGCCGAGCTTGCCCAGCCTCCGTAGGCTGCCGATCTCCTGGAAGCTGTTCATCGCGCCGCCGGTGAGGCTGTATCCGTGGCAATTCCCGGTGCAGCGCGTTGCGCTCAGTATCTGGTAGCTGCCCGGCTTGAAGCCGAGCATCTTGAACATCGGCGCGAACGCGAGCGCGGGATCCGCACGCAACGCCTCCGCGTGCTTCCTGACCAGCGCCCAGTCGTCGACTGTCGTCGGATCGGCATAGCTCGAGGACGAGGTCTTCGCCCAGATCCCGATCGCCGCTCCAATCTCGTCGGGAAATTGCGCCTCGACCGCATCGCCCGCCGCTTTGGCCGCCTTCATCCATGCATGGGGATCGTCAGGGGAGGCCGCTGCCGCCGCCGCATGCTCCTTCGGCGCCGGAATATGGCTCGCCGAAGCGGCTGCGGCGGATTTGCCGCCAGCGGTCTCGACCGCCGGCTTCCTAGCCTTCGCGACGGGAGCGGCCGCAGCGGCCGCATGATCCGCTGCGGCGGTTTGCGGCGCGGCGGAGGTGGAGACCGGCTTCCCCTTCGCCGCCAGCGTCGGCTTGGGCTTCGGCGCGACGGGCTGCGCCGCCGTCACAGGCTTGGACGCGAGCGGGGCGCTGGGCCGCTTGGCCTGGGGATGCGAAACGGCGGGCTGCTTGGTGGCGGCCGAAGCAGGGAGCGCCTCCGGCTTTGCGGCGGAGGGCCTGGCGGCGCCAGGCTTGATGGCTGGGGGGCGTTTGGTCAGCGCAGCCTGCGGCTTGGAGGCAGTTGCGGAAGGCTTGGCGGCGCTGCCGCCTGATTTCGCTACGGGCTTTGGCGGCTCCGGCGATTTCCCGGCAGCCGTAGGCGACGCTACTGCCGCAGCAGCGGCATTTGCCGCCGCCGCGGCCTTCTGATCCTCTTCGCTTGGAACATAGGGGTCGAAAACTGCGCCGTCATAGTTGTCGTCGTCGCTCGGAACATCGAAATCCGAATCGTACTGATCCTCGTCCGCGGCACCCGACGCGCCCGCGGCACTCGCCGGGTTCGCCCTCTCCATGCGCTGGACCACGCCCGCGCCGCGCGTGTTCAGGAGCGAGGAGAGCTGGCCCAGCGCCCGGACCTGGGGCCGGGCGTTGAGGCGCGTGGCGAGCGCGCCGGAAGACCGCGCCCCGGGGGACGGATCGATCGCCGCAGCGGCATCGGCGGCGTGGCGGCGCGGCGGCTTGTACATCGGCCCCTCCCTTTCGCGCAGGCTAGGCGCGGGAGGGGCCGCTGTACAGGGGCTCAGGCCGCGGCGCGCGACGCGCGCTTGCGCTCGTGCGGATCGAGGTGGCGCTTCCGGAGCCGGATCGACTTGGGCGTCACTTCGACCATCTCGTCGTCGTCGATATAGGCGATCGCCTGCTCGAGCGTCAGCTTCTTCGGCGGCGTCAGGCGGATCGCATCGTCCTTGCCGCCCGAGGCGCGGAAGTTGGTGAGCTGCTTCGACTTCATCGGATTGACTTCGAGATCGTCCGGCTTGGCGTTCTCGCCGACGATCATGCCCTCGTAGAGCGGCTCGCCCGGCCCGACCATCAGGATGCCGCGCTCCTCGAGCGCGTTGAGCGCATAGGCATTGGCCTCGCCATTGCCGTTCGAGATCAGCACGCCGTTCTTCCGACCCTCGATCTGGCCCTTGTAGGGGCCGTATTTCTCGAAGATCCGGTTCATGATGCCGGTGCCGCGCGTGTCCGAGAGGAACTCGCCATGATAGCCGATCAGGCCGCGCGACGGCGCCGAGAAGACGATGCGGGTCTTGCCGCCGCCCGAGGGGCGCATCTCGGTGAGCTCGGCCTTGCGCTGGTTCATCTTGTCGACGACCGTGCCCGAGAATTCGTCGTCGACATCGATCACGACGGTCTCGTACGGCTCCTCGCGGCCGTTCTCGCCGTCGCGGAACAGCACGCGCGGGCGGCTGATGCCGAGCTCGAAGCCCTCGCGGCGCATCGTCTCGATCAGCACGCCCAATTGGAGCTCGCCGCGGCCGGCGACTTCGAAGCTGTCCTTGTCGGCGGCTTCGGTGATGCGGATCGCGACGTTCGATTCGGCCTCGCGGAACAGCCGGTCGCGGATCATGCGCGACGTGACCTTGCTGCCCTCGCGGCCCGCCATCGGGCTGTCGTTGACCGCGAAGCGCATCGACAGCGTCGGCGGATCGATCGGCTGGGCCTGGATCGGCGTGGTGACCGAAGTGTCGGCGATCGTGTTCGCCACCGTCGCGACGGCCATGCCGGCAAGGCTGATGATGTCGCCGGCGCGCGCTTCCTCGACGGGGACGCGCTCGAGCCCGCGGAACGACATCAGCTTCGAGGCGCGGCCGGTCTCGATGACGTTGCCGTCGGCGTCGAGCGCATGGATCGGCTGGTTCAACTTGACCACGCCCGACTGGACGCGGCCGGTGAGGATGCGGCCGAGGAAATTGTCGCGGTCGAGCAAGGTCACGAGGAAGCTGAACGGCGCCTCCTCGTCGAGCTGCGGCGCCGGGACATGGCCGACGATCTTGTCGAACAAGGGCTTGAGCGTGCCCTCGCGCGCGTCGGGATCCTCCGAGGCATAGCCGTTGCGGCCCGAGGCGTAGAGCACCGGAAAGTCGAGCTGCTCGTCGCTGGCGTCGAGCGTCACGAACAGATCGAACACCTCGTCGAGCACTTCCTGGATGCGCGCGTCCGAACGATCGACCTTGTTGACGACGACGATCGGCCTGAGGCCCAGCGCGAGCGCCTTGCCGGTGACGAACTTGGTCTGCGGCATCGCGCCCTCGGCGGCGTCGACGAGCAGGATCACGCCGTCGACCATCGACAGGATGCGCTCCACCTCGCCGCCGAAATCGGCGTGGCCGGGCGTGTCGACGATGTTGATCCGCGTGCCTTCCCACTCGACCGAGGTGCACTTGGCGAGGATGGTGATGCCGCGCTCCTTCTCGAGATCGTTCGAGTCCATCGCGCGCTCCTCGACGCGCTGATTGTCGCGGAACGTGCCCGACTGGCGGAAGAGCTGGTCGACGAGCGTGGTCTTGCCGTGATCGACGTGGGCGATGATCGCCACGTTGCGGAGGTTCATGATGCTTTCCTGGAAAGAAGTCGGGGGCGCCCCTACAGCAATTTGTGCGCTGCGGGAAGCCCGGGAGATCCACGGACCGGCCTGCGGAAAGTCACAAAGGCGCGGAGCGGCCGGCCGGCATGGATCTCGGAAGGGAATGGAAGTCGCGCATCGAGCGGCCCTGGCGTCGCCGCCCCGCCGGGCTCAGTCGAGCACGACCTTGTCGGCGTGACGGGGCTCGAAGCCCCGGGCGCGGCGCTCATATTCCTGCGCCATTCCCATGTGCGCGCGGAAGCTGGCCATGTCCGCGGCCTTCAGCGCGGCGTCGCGCGCCTCGTCGGCGCGCTGCGCGAAATACTCGTTCTCGGTCATGTCCGGTTCCGAAGCCATGCGTGCGAGATTAGGCCGTCCGGGGCCGGGCCGCATTCCGTACAATTGCGTAGTGCCGGTCGAGCCGTGCGCGCGACGGGTTCAATGGCGAGCGGCGTTCGGAACCCGAATGTCCAGCGCGACGGAAATGGAGGAGCGGGGGCTCGCCATCGCGCGGTTCCGGCGATAGGGCGGCCGCACGAACCGCGTCCGGAGAAGGCCATGGGCGAACCGCTCGACATCCTCGTCATCCTCGGCAGCGTGCGCGAAGGGCGGATGGCCGAGCCGGTGGGCAATTGGGTGATGTCGGAGGCCGAGGCGCGCGGCGACCTCGCCTGCGAGCTGATCGACCTCGGGCAATGGGACCTGCCCCTCTATCCCTATCCCAAGCCGCCCGCGGCCGGCGCCTATGACGATCCCCGGCAGATCGCCTGGGGCGAGAAGATCGCCTCGGCCGACGGCTATATCCTGATCGCGCCCGAATATAATCACGGCATCCCGGCGGTGCTCAAGAACGCGCTCGACACCGTCTATGCCGAGTGGAACCGCAAGCCGGTGGCGTTCGTGGCCTATGGCGGGGTCGGCGGGGCGCGCTCGGTCGAGCAGCTGACGATGGTCGCGCGCGAGCTGCAGATGGCGCCGCTCGAAGGCTCGGTCCACCTGATGGGCGTATGGAACCGCCGCCAGGGCGACGGCTTCGCCGCCGACGCGCGCGAGCAAGCGCGGCTCGGGCATTTGTTCGACGAGCTCGCCTGGTGGGGAGCGGCGCTGAAGAAGGCGCGCGAAGGCTGAAAAGGAGATGGTGATGAAGAGGATCGTCCTGCTGGCGCTGGCGGCGGCCGCCGCCTGCGCGCCGGCGAGCAAGCACAATGTGAGCGTGGTGATCGACGCCGATTTCACCACCGGCAAGGTGACGCTGACGTGCCGCGATTCGAGCAGCGGCACCTGCCATGTGCTGTTCGCCACCGCGGGCGAGCCGGTCCGCCTCTCCGCGGCAAAGGGCGCGAGCGCCGAGGCGAACGGGCTGGGCGACGGCGCGCGCTTCTGCGTCGGCGACGCCGCGCCGGGCAATGGCTGCAAGCTCAGCCCGCTGCGCGACGGCGAGCAGATCATCCGCAACTCCGTGGTCAAGACCGGCTGATCTTGGCGGCGACGCCAAGGTGTACTATCTACATGACACACTTGGATAGCTCTCCGCTTGCCCCTATTGAGGTGCGGACAGCTTTGGAGGCTTGAGAATGGCGAGCGAGACTGCAGTTGCCGAACCCGATCTGGTGCTGACGCCGCCCGAGCCGGTGAAGGCCGTGGCGCCCGAGAAGGCGGCGGGGCTGGTGCCGGTCGACGACACCAAGAAGACCGAGCTCGAAAGCCGCGTCGACACGTTCATCGACGATCTCGTCGCGCAGGACGTCAACTCGCCCGAATTCGGCAAGCGTGTCGACGCGATCGCGGCGATGGGCCAGAAGGAGATCCGCGAGGCGGCGGGCCAGTCGAATCGCTTCCTCGACCGGCCGGTCCGCGCGATGGGCGCCGACAACGGCGTCGGCGCCGACCTGCTCGCGCTGCGCAAGACGATCGAGGATCTCGACCCCGGCAAGAACGGCAAGCTGATCGGCGGCGGCGGCGGGCTGCTCTCGAAGCTGTTCGGCGGCGGGCTCACGCAATATTTCCGCAAGTACCAATCGTCGCAGAGCCACATCAACGGCATCCTGAAGAGCCTCGCCTCGGGCAAGGACGAGCTGCTGATGGACAATGCCGCGATCGACACCGAGCGCGCCAACCTGTGGAACGCGATGGGCCGGCTCGAGCAGATGATTTATCTCTCCAAGGCGATGGACGCGAAGCTCGAGGACAAGGCGGCCGAGCTCGACCACACCGATCCCGCCAAGGCCAAGGCGATCCGCGAGACCGCGCTCTTCTATGTCCGGCAGCGCACCCAGGACCTGCTCACCCAGATGGCGGTGACGGTGCAGGGCTATCTCGCGCTCGACCTCGTCAAGAAGAACAATGTCGAGCTGGTGAAGGGCGTCGACCGCGCCTCGACCACCACCGTCTCGGCGCTGCGCACCGCAGTGACGGTGGCGCAGGCGCTCAACAACCAGAAGCTGGTGCTCGACCAGATCACCGCGCTCAACACCACCACGGCGAACCTGATCGATTCGACCGGCGCGCTCCTCAAGAGCCAGACCGCGGCGATCCACGAGCAGGCGGCGAGCTCGACCATCCCGGTCGAGACGCTCCAGCGCGCCTTCCAGAACATCTACGACACGATGGACGCGATCGACACGTTCAAGCTGAAGGCGCTCGACAGCATGAAGGCGACGGTCAACACGCTGTCGAACGAAGTCGAGAAGTCGAAGGGCTATATCGCGCGCGCCGAGGGCGCCGCGCAGAACCAGGTCTCGGGGGGCACGGAGACGTTCAAGCTGGAGGCGATGTAAGCCGTGCCCACCGATGTCGACCGCCAGCTCGCCGCCGCCGAATCGGTGCTCGACCGTGCGCGCGCGCGCACCGACGGCGCGGCGCGGCGCAACCGCCAGCACCGCGAGGCCGAAGTGCTGCGCCGGCTCGGCCGGATCGCGGCGGCCGACGGGCTCATCATCGTCGGCGCGATCGTCTTCGCGCTGGCGGTGGCGCCGCTCGGGATGATGGGGGCGCTGCTGGTCGGCGCGCTGCTCGTCGCGGCGACTCTGTTCTTCGCGGCGCTGCCCGCGAGCGCGCCGGTGAGCGTCGAGAAGCTCGCCGAGATTCCCTTGAAGGCGCTGCCGCGCTCGACCGAGCGCTGGCTCGAGGCGCAGCGCCCGGCCCTGCCCTCGCCGGTGCGCGGGCTGGTCGATTCGATCGGCGTGAAGCTCGAGACGCTGGCGCCGCAGCTCGCCGCGCTCGACGAGGGCCAGCCGGCGGCGCACGAGGTGCGCAAGCTGATCGGCGAGCAGCTGCCCGAGCTGGTCAAGGGCTATCAGCGCGTCCCCGAGCCGCTGCGCCGTGTCGAGCGCAACGGACTGACGCCCGACCAGCAGCTGGCGCAGGGGCTGCAGCTGATCGACGACGAGATCGCCGAGATGTCGGCGCAGCTCGCCCAGGGCGACCTCGACAATTTCGCGACGCGCGGGCGGTACCTGCAGATCAAGTATCGCGACGAGGATATGGGTTCCTGATCCTCCCCCGGGAACGGGGAGGATCGAGAGGGCTAGCGCTCCACGCCCGCCACGGCGCGGTCGTGCAGCCGGTCGACCGCGGCGGCGTGGATGCCCGGCACGGTCGCGAGCACGCCGAACGCCTCGGCGGCGGGCGTGTTGAAGGCGAGCGGGCGGCCGAGCGCGTCGGTGACCGTCGCGCCCGCCTCGCGCGCGAGCAGCACCGCGGCGGCGATGTCCCACTCATTGCCCCAGCGCAGGGTCGCGAGCAGGTCCGCCTCGCCCGCCGCGACCATCGCGATGCGCAGCGCGATCGAATTGGGCTTGGATACCATCACCAGGTCCGCGTCGACCTTCTGGAGCTGATCGGCGGGAACGCGCGATCCGGCGAGCTTCTCGCGATCGCCGACGCGGAGCAGCTTGCCGTTGCGCCACGCGCCCTTGCCCGCCTCGGCGAGCCAGGCTTCGTGCCGCGCGGGCGCGTCGAGCGCGCCGATCACCGGCTGGCCATGTTCGACCAGCGCCACCGACACCGCCCAGCCGGGACGGCCGCGGATATAGTCGCGGGTGCCGTCGATCGGATCGACCACCCAGATCCGCTCGGCGCCGAGCCGCTCGGGATTGTCCGCGGTCTCCTCCGAGAGCCAGCCCGCATCGGGGAGCAGCGCGGCGAGCCGCTCGCGCAGCATCGCGTCGATCTCGAGATCGACTTCGCAGACGGGGCTGCCCGGCACCTTCTCCCAGCGGCGGAAGTCGGTGCGCCAGCGGCGCATCGCGGCCCGCCCGGCCTGGGCGGCGATCGCCGCGACCTCGGAGGCGAGCTCACTCACCGGCGATCGTCATCCCGTCGACGCGCAGGGTCGGCGCGTTGATCCCGTAGCGGAACTCGAGGTCGTTCGCAGGCGTGAGCGCCAGGAACATCTCCTTGAGATTGCCCGCGATCGTGATCTCGGAGACGGCGCGCGTGATCTCGCCGTCCTCGATCAGGAAGCCCGCGGCGCCGCGGCTGTAATCGCCGGTCACGCCGTTGACGCCCTGGCCGATCAGCTCGGTGACGAGCACGCCCCGCGCGATCTCGCCGACCAAGGTCTCGGGCGGGATGCTGCCCGGCTGCATGTAGAGGTTGCTCGGCGCCACGCCCGGCGCGCCGCCGACGCCGCGCGCGGCATGGCCGGTCGGCTCCAGCCCGAGCTGGCGCGCCGAGGCGCTGTCGAGCAGCCAGGTCTCGAGCATCCCCGCGTCGATCAGCTTGACCGGAAGCACCGGCAGCCCCTCCCCGTCGAACGGGCGCGACCGCAGGCCGCGCGGCCGGTGGGGATCGTCGCAGATGGTGACGCCCTTGGCGAACACCTGCTTGCCGAGCCGATCCTGCAGGAAGCTCGTCTTGCGCGTGATCGCGGCGCCGCCGATCGCGCCGAGGAAATGGCCGAGCAGGCTCGCCGAGACGCGGCGGTCGAACACCACCGGCATCGCGCCGCTCGCGACCTTCGCCGGGTCGAGCCGGGCCACCGCGCGCTCGCCCGCCAGCCGCCCGATCGATTCGGGGGCGTCGAGCATCGCCGCGTGGCGCGCGGAATGATGCGCATGGTCGCGCTCCATCGCGCCGCCGGAGCCCGCCAGCACGCTCGCCGAGATGCCGTGGCTGGTCTGGGCATAGCCGCCGGAAAAGCCGTGGCTGGTCGCGAGCGCCATCACCGAACGGCTCGCGCCCGCGCCGGCGCCCTCGCTGTTGGTGACGCCTTCCACGGCGCGCGCGGCGTCCTCGGCGGCGAGCGCGCGCGCCTTGAGCGCCTGCGGCTCGACTTCGGCGCCGTCGTCGAGATCGAGCAGCGGCGGGCGCCCGTGGAGCAGCCGGTCCTCCGGCGCGAGGCCCGCCCATTTGTCCTCGGGCGCCTCGGCCGCCATGGCGAGCACCCGCTCGACCAACGCGTCCATCGAGGCGGAGGAGAGATCCGAGGTCGAGACGCTCGCCGAACGGCGGCCGATGAAGACGCGCAGCCCCAGCTCCTCGCTCTCCGAACGCTCGACATCCTCGAGCGCGCCCATCCGCACCGAGACCGAGAGCGAGCGGTCGGCGGCGAACACCGCGTCGGCGGCGTCGGCGCCCGCCGCACGCGCGCGCGCGACGATGTCGGACGCGCGCTCGCAAGCCTGGGAGATGGTCAGCATCGGCGCGACTTAGGGATGCACAGGCCGAAGGTCAAAGCGTGCCGAGGCCGACCACCAGGCAGGCGCCGAACATCAGCAGCCCGGCGTCGCGATTGGCGCGGAAGCGGCGGAGCGCGTTGGCGCCGTCGGCGGGCTTCAGCGTCGCGACTTGCCAGAGGAGGTGCAGCGCCACCGGCAGCAGCGCCGCGAGCGCGAGCGGATCGGGCCGGACGGTCCAGATCGCCGCCGCCCAGGCGGCGAGCGCGCCGAGATAGAGCAGCCCGACGCCGCCGCGCACATGCCTGCCCATCGCCCGGGCCGAGGAGCGCACGCCGACCAGCGCATCGTCCTCCACGTCCTGCAGCGCGTAGATCGTGTCATAGCCGATCACCCACAGGATCGCGCCGAGATAGAGCAGCCACATCGCCGGCACGCGCTCCGGGTTTAGCAGGCCGGGATCGGCGGCGGCGAAGCCGATCACCGCGCCCGATCCGAAGACCAGGCCGAGAAAGGCCTGGGGCCACCAGGTGATCCGCTTCATGAAGGGATAGAGCGCGATCACCGGCAGAGTCGCGAGCGCGTAGAGTTCGGCGCGCAGCGGGATCGTCACCCACACGCCGAAGCCGATCGTCACCAGCGCCGCGAGCCACAGCCAGGCGGCGCGCAGGCCGACCTGTCCGCTCGGCAGCGGGCGGCTGCGCGTGCGCTCGACCCGCGCATCGAGGTCGCGGTCGACGATGTCGTTGTAGACGCAGCCCGCGCCGCGCATCGCGATGCTGCCGATCAGCAGCAGGAGATAGAGCCACCAGCTCGCTCCCGGCATGCCGGAGAGCGCCACGCCCCAGGCGCAGGGCCAGAAGAGCAGCCACCAGCCGATCGGCCGATCGAGCCGGGCGAGCAGCGCATAGGGCCGCATCTCGGCCGGGAGCAGGCGGACCAGCCCGCGATGCTCGCTGTCCGGGACGATGGGAGTATCGGATGCCATTTGCGGTTCTTGCGGCGCCGCTCCGTCACGATCAAGCGCGGGGCGGGCACATTCTTGCGACAAATCGGGCCTAACCCCGCGCGCGAGGGCGAAGCGATTCGAGCGGAGGCACCATGCGCATATTCCTGTTCACCGGCCTGTTGCTGGCGACCGCCACCGGCACTGCCCATGCCGCGCCCGACGGGCCGAACTTCTTCATCAGCCCGATGGGAGAGCCGTTCCGCGGACCGGACGCGCCGGGCCGCTGGTTCGACGGCGCCGACACGAACCATGACGGCGTGTTGACCCAGGCCGAGATGGAAGCCGACGCCGCGCGCTTCTTCGCGACGCTCGACCGCCGCCACGACGGCGAGATCGATCCCGACGACATCGAATATTACGAGACGGTGGTCGCGCCGCAGATCCGCGTCGGCAATTTCGGCGGCTATGAGCGGCCGAGCAGCGGCGACGACGGCGATTCGGACGGGCCGGCGCGCCAGCCCGCCTATGTGCCGCAGGGCGCGGCGCGCTTCGGCTATTTCGACTATCCCGAGCCGGTCACCGTGGCGGACACCAACTTCAACCGCGGCGTGGATGCGACCGAGTTCCGCGTCGCGGCGGACAAGCGCTTCGATGCGCTCGACAAGAACCATGACGGCAAGATCGAGAAGAGCGAGCTGCCCAAGCTCGGCACTCCCTCGATCCGTAGCGGCGAGGGCCGCGGCGGGCGGGGCGGGATGCGCCGCGGCGGCGGCGGCCGTAGTGGCGGTGGCGGCTTCGGCGGCATGGGCCCCGGCATGGGGGAGTGACGAAGGCCGGGCGAGACGGCTAGAGCGGGCCCATGCCCGCCACTCCCGCCTGGCCGCCGGCTTCCGCTCCGCGCCTGTTCGTCGAGACCGAGCTCGCGCCCGGCGAAGTCCGGATCGACGGATCCCAGGCGCACTACCTGATCTCGGTGATGCGGCTGAAGCCCGGCGAGGCCGTCAAGCTGTTCGATGACCGGACCGGCGAATGGCTGGGCGTGGCGCGCCAGATCGGCAAGCGCGACCTGATCCTCGAGGTCACCGGCCAGCTGCGCGAGCGCGAGGCGGTGCCCGACCTCTGGCTCTGCGCCGCGCCGATCAAGAAGGGGCGGATCGACTGGATCGCCGAAAAGGCGTGCGAGCTCGGCGTCGACCGGCTCGTGCCGGTGCTGACGCGGCGCACCATGGTCGACCGGCTCAACCTCGACCGGCTGCGCGCGCACATGATCGAGGCGGCCGAGCAATGCGGCCGCACCGCCCTGCCGGCGCTGGCGGAGCCGGTGAAGCTCGCCACGCTGCTGCGCGACTGGCCCGCGGAACGCGCGCTGTTCTTCGCCGACGAGGCGGGAGGGGTGCCGGCGATCGAGGCGATGCGCGCGCGCCCCGGCCCCGCGGCGGTCCTGATCGGCCCGGAGGGCGGCTTCGACGATGCCGAGCGCGAGGCCGTAAAGGCGCTGCCCCAGGCGATCGGCATCGCGCTCGGCCCGCGCATCCTGCGCGCCGACACGGCGGCCGCAGCGGCGGTGGCGCTGTGGATGGG
>CBIFVW010000018.1:0-24192 GCA_966186155.1 uncultured Sphingomonas sp. | reverse complement strand
CTGCTCAATGACAGGGCGTCGAGGCTGATTGGGGAAACCGTGGTCGTGGTCGGCGCGATCGAGAATGGACGTGGCCGCGTTTCGGTGCGT
The DNA here is from genome assembly GCA_966186155.1 of uncultured Sphingomonas sp. GTDB lineage: Bacteria > Pseudomonadota > Alphaproteobacteria > Sphingomonadales > Sphingomonadaceae > Sphingomonas. The sequence continues at coordinate 24,102 of CBIFVW010000018.1, read as the reverse complement.
GATACCATCTGGCCGGCCCAGGGCCCGGATGCCGAGATCGGCGCTCGTGTCCGGATCACCGGCGCGGAAGGCACCTGCCTGAAGGTCGAGCCGATCTGACGCTGAGCGGGCCGTCGGTTGCGGCGCTCTCCCCCTTTGGATAAGGAGCACCCTCCTGCGGGGAAGCGCAATCCATGTCGATAACGATCGCGCTCGTCGACGACGATCGCAATATTCTGACTTCCGTGTCGATCGCGCTGCAGGCCGAGGGTTTTCTGACCCGCGTCTATTCCGACGGCGAGACGGCGCTGAAGGCGCTGACCGACAATCCGCCGGATCTCGCCGTCCTCGACGTCAAAATGCCCGGAATGGACGGCATGGAGCTGCTCCGCCGGCTGCGCGAACGAAGCGCGATACCGGTGATCTTTCTCACCTCCAAGGATGACGAGCTCGACGAGGCGCTTGGCCTGGCCATGGGCGCCGATGATTATATCGCCAAGCCTTTTTCGCAGCGCCTGCTGATCGCGCGCATTCGCGCGGTGCTTCGTCGCGCGGAAATGCGATCCCAGCCGGATACCGGCGAACGGGAGACCGAACCAGTGCAGATCGTTCGCGGCCGCCTGGAAATGGATCCGGCACGCCATCGCGTCACCTGGGGCGGACGGGACGTCACGCTGACCGTGACGGAATTCATGATTCTCGAAGCGCTGGCGCAGCGCCCCGGCGTGGTGAAATCCCGCAACCAGTTGATGGATGTCGCCTATCAGGACGACATCTATGTCGACGACCGCACCATCGACAGCCACATCAAGCGCGTCCGGCGCAAATTCCGGCAGGTCGATCCGGAGTTCGATGCTATCGAAACGCTCTATGGCGCGGGCTACCGGTTTTCGGACGAGTAAGGACGAGCGCGATCTCGCGCTCAAATGGTCGAATCGCGTCAGCCTGACGCCACGCATCCTCGCGGTGAACATCTTCGCGCTGGCGCTGCTCGGCGGCGGATTCTCCTATCTCGACTCCTTCCGCAGCCGCATCGTCGACAGCCGAGTCGAGCAGGCGAGCCGCGAGGTGCGGCTGATCGCCCAGGCGCTCGCATCGGCCAGGGACGAGAAGCGCCGCGACCTGCTCGTGCTGAGCCTGGCGCGCGACACGGGAACGCGCATCCGCCTCTACGACGAGAAAGGCAAGCTGCTCGCCGACAGCAAGGAGCTCGGGCTGCGTAACGTCGTGCTGCGCGACCCCGACAAGGATCCCTGGACGCTCGACGCCGCCCGGCGGCTCGATGCGATCGTCGACACGGTGGCGGGCGCCGACCGCGCGCCGCTCTATCGCGAGAGGGCGCGCGACCATGGGCTCGACTGGCCCGACGTGCGCACCGCGATCTCGGCGCACGGCACGCCGGCGACGGTGTGGCGCGCGCCGGACCGCACGCCGGTGATCACCGCCGCCGCGCCGATCACCGAGCTCGGCGTGGTGATGACCACCGCCAATGCGCGCGACATCACCCAGACGGTGCGCGCCGAGCGTTTCCGGCTCGGCCTGGTGCTGCTGTTCGTCTCGGTCGCGTCGATCCTGCTCTCGCTGTTCCTCGCGCGGACGATCGTGCGGCCCCTGCGGCTGCTCTCGCGCGCGGCGATCCGGGTGAGGCTGGGGCGCGCGCGCGAAGTGGTGGTGCCGCGCCTCCCCGAGCGCAGCGACGAGATCGGGCTGCTCGCCCGCGCGCTCTCCGACATGACCCAGGCGCTGCGCGCGCGGATCGACGCGACCGAAGCCTTCGCGGCGGACGTGACGCACGAGCTCAAGAACCCCCTCGCCTCGCTCCGCTCCGCGGTCGAGAGCCTCGGCCAGGTCAGCCGCAAGGAACAGCGCGAGCAGCTGCTCGAGATCGTCCGCGACGACGTGCTGCGGCTCGACCGGCTGATCACGGACATTTCCGAAGCCTCGCGGCTCGACGCCCAGCTCTCGCGCGCTACCTTCGAGCCGGTCGACATCGGCACGATGGTGCAGGCGCTGCTCGACCAGCGCGAGGCGCGCGGGCTGCCCGGCGGCATCCGCATCGCCTTCGATCGGGGGCGCGACGTCAAGATGACCGTGCTCGGCGAAGGCGCGCGGCTCGAGCGGGTGTTCGAGAACCTGATCGAGAACGCCATCTCCTTCTCGCCCAGGAATGGCCTGATCGCGATCTCGGCGTCGAGCGACGCGGAGGATCTGACGATCCGAGTCGAGGACGAAGGCCCCGGCGTGCCCGACGAAGCGCGCGAGGCGATCTTCCGGCGCTTCCATTCGGTTCGCCCCGAAAGCGAGGCCTTCGGCCAGCACTCCGGCCTGGGGCTTGCCATCGCGCGCACGATCGTCGAGGGCCACCAGGGAAGCATTTCGGTCGAATCGCGGGAGGATCGATTGAGCGGGGCGCGATTCGTGGTGCGGCTACCCTTGGCGGCGGGCAAATAGCGGAAATGGCGGCGCTCTCTTCCGAGACGGTGCAGGCCGGCTGCGTGGCGATCGGCGGGCGCGCCGCGCTGATCGAGGGCCGTTCCGAGGATGCCCGCGCCGACCTCTTGCTGCAGCTCGTCGATCGCGGCGCATTGCTGGTCGCATCGGGGCGGACGATCTGCCTTCGCGACGGCAAGACGCTGCTCGCCAGCCCGCCCCCCGACATCGCCGGACGGATCGAAGTGCGCGGGATCGGCTCGTTGCAGCGCGAGCATGCGGAGCGCGTACCCGTGGAGCTGGTCGTCGTGATCCTCGATTCGCCGCCGCGCAACCCGGAGGAACGGCGCACGCGCACGCTCGCCGGGATCGAGCTTCCCGTGCTCGCGCTCGGGCCCGCCGAACCGGCCGGCGCGATCAAGGTCGAGCTGGCGCTCGAGGCGCTCGCCCGATGAGCAAGCGGCGGCCCAAGCAGATCCTGCTCGTCACCGGCATGTCCGGCGCGGGCAAGTCGACGGTGCTGCGCACGCTCGAGGACCTGGGCTGGGAGGTGGTCGACAATCTTCCGCTCCTTCTCCTCAACCGCCTGCTCGACACCGCCCCTTCCGAAGGCATGGACGGCGACGACGAGCGCCCGCTCGCGATCGGGATCGGCACCCAGACCCGCGGCTTCGACGCAGAGAGCATCGTCCGGCGCATCAAGAAGCTGCGCGAGGACCATGGCCATGACGTCGGCACCCTCTTCCTCGAATGCGCGGGCTCGGAACTCGAGCGGCGCTATTCGGAGACGCGGCGGCGCCACCCGCTGGCGCAGGACCGGCCGGCGCATGACGGCATCGCCCGCGAGCGCGAGCTGCTGACGCCGCTCCGCCGCTGGGCCAACCGGCTGATCGACACGACCGATCTCGGCTCGAACGAGCTCGCGCAGCAGATCCGCACCACATTTTCGGGCGAGGGGCTCGGCGAGACGACGATCTCGGTGGTCTCGTTCGGCTTCGCCCGCGGCCTGCCGCGCGACGCCGATCTGGTGTTCGACATGCGCTTCCTCCGGAACCCGCATTGGGTGGAGGCGCTGCGGCCCGGCACGGGCAAGGACGCCGATGTCGCCGCCTATATCGCCGAGGACCCGGCCTATCCGGCGGCGATGGAGCAGATCGAGTCGCTGCTGCTGCTGCTCATTCCCCGCTATCAGGCCGAGGGAAAGCCATATGTTACGGTAGCGTTCGGATGCACGGGAGGGCGGCATCGCTCGGTGCATGTCGCCGAACGCATGGCCGCGCGGTTGCGCGACGCGGGTTTTTCGCCCACGGTGACGCATCGTGATACGAAGACTGCGCCGCAGGACTCGCTGGAGGGGGCCCCGGTGACCATGGCAGGGGGCGGAGTTTAGGATGATCGGTTTGGTGCTCGTGACGCACGGACGGCTCGCCGAGGAGTTCGTCGTCGCGATGGAGCATGTGGTGGGGAAGCAGGAGCGGATCGCCTCGATCTGCATCGGCCCCGAGGACGATATGGAGAGCCGCCGCGCCGACATCGCCGCAGCGATCGCCGGTGTCGATTCGGGCCGCGGCGTGATCGTGCTGAGCGATCTGTTCGGCGGCACGCCCTCCAATCTCGCGATTTCGCTGATGGAAGCCGGGCGCATCGAAGTGATCGCGGGGATCAACCTGCCGATGCTCATCCGCCTCGGCAGCGCGCGCAAGACGATGAAGGTGACCGAGGCAGTGGCGGCGGCGCGCGACGCCGGTCGCAAATACATCACCATCGCCTCCGAAGTGCTCGGCGAGGCCGCCGCTTGAGCCGCTGCGTCCGGACCGTCACGATCGAGAACAAGCGCGGACTGCACGCGCGCGCCAGCATGGCCTTCGTGACGCTCGCCACTGCCCAGCCGGTCGAGCTCGTCGTCGAGAAGGACGGCAATTCGGCTTCGGGCACCTCGATCCTGGACCTGATGATGCTGGGCGCGGCGCGTGGCGACACGATCACGATCAGCGCCGAGGGCGACGGCGCCGAGCACGCGGTGCAGGCGCTGGTCGAGCTGGTCGAGGCGCGGTTCGGCGAAGACTAGGGCCGTCATGCCCCGCGAGATAACCGCCTTCTCCAATCCGCTGATCAAGCGCGTCCGCAACCTGCGCGACAAAAGGCATCGGCGCGAGGAAGGCCTTTTCCTTGCCGAGGGGCTGCGCATCCTCACCGAAGCGCGCGAGGCGGGGCGACTGCCGGAATATCTGTTCTTTGCCAAGGACATGGTGGGACATGCTCTCGTCCGATCTCTGATCGAGGCGACCGAGGCGGCGGGCGGCGAGGCGATCGAGACCAACGCCGACATCCTCTCCAAGCTATCGGGCAAGGACAATCCGGGCGCGGTGGTGGGTGTCTACCCCGAGTTCGCGGTCGGGCTCGCCGATCTCGACCGGAGCACGGCCCCGATCTGGCTGGTCGCCGAGCGTCTGCGCGATCCGGGCAATCTCGGCACGATCCTGCGCACCGCCGATGCGGTCGGCGCCGGCGGGCTGATCCTGGTCGACGAGTGCGTCGACCCCTTCTCGGTCGAAGCGGTGCGGGCGAGCATGGGCGCGTTGTTCACCGTCCCGGTGGCGCGCGCGGCGTGGAGCGAATTCCTGCCCTGGCTGCGCGCGGGCCCCGGCCAGCTCGTCGGATTGAGCCTCGACACGGAACATGATTACCGGTCGCCGCGCTACGAAGCGCCCACCTTCCTGCTCACCGGCAACGAAGCGCAGGGCATGCCCGGCTTCATGGCCGAGGCATGCGACCTGCTGGTCAAGATCCCCATGCTCGGCAAGGCCGACAGCCTCAACGCCGCGGTGGCCACGGCGGTGATGGCCTATGAGGTGCTGAGCCGGCACCGGTGAAGCTGAACGCCGCTTGATCGTTACGGCCATGGATCGTTCAGCCCCGTTCGCGCATTTTCGCCGCGAAAGGGAGTAATGCCATGCGCGTTTCGATCATCGCCGCCGCGAGCCTGCTGGGCCTCGCCGCCCTGCCCTCCGCCGCCCAGGCGCAGCCCGGCCCCTATGTCGCCCGCGGCACCGAGCCCTTCTGGAGCCTGACCATCGGCGCGCGGACGATGCGCTTCGAGGCGCCGGACCGCCCGACCGTGACGGTGGCCAAGCCCAAGCCGGCCCATGGCTTTGCCGGCGACACCTATCGGACCGGCCGCCTGACCGTGAACATCGTGCATCGCGCCTGCAGCGACGGGATGAGCGATCGCACCTATCCCGACAGCGTAACCGTCTTTGTCGGGCGCCGCGCCTACAAGGGCTGTGGCGGCGAGGCGCGCGAAGCAGGGCCTGGTCGCGTCGCGATCGAAGGCAGCTGGCGCATCGAATCGCTCCACGGCCGCCCCGTCGCCCCCACCACGTCGCCCAGCGTCACGTTCCGCGACGGACGGATGTCGGGCAATGCGAGCTGCAATCGCTTCACCGGCAGCTATCGTTTCGAGCGCGGGCGGCTGACCGCTGGCCCGCTGGCGGGCACCAAGATGTTCTGCTCCCAGCGCGTTCAGAACGTGCAGGAGAGCACGATCCTCGGCCTGTTCGGCGAACGGCTGACGGTACGCAGCGAGCGCGGCGGAAAGCTGGTGCTGACCAACGACCGCGGCGCCGCCGCCATGGTGCTGGCGCCGGAGGGACGGCGCTAGGCCGCATTGAGAGGGAATTTGAAGCCGCATCCTCCCGCCTTGCGTCACCCCGGCCTTGTGCCGGGGGCCGCCGGGAGACAAGCACCGGACAAGAGGCTTCAGGGCAACCGGTGAGCTGAGTGGACCCCGGCACAAGGCCGGGGTGACGATCGGGAGAAAGGATTGCCGCGGCGCCTTTGGCTTCTCAGCTCTTCTTCGCCCGCTGCTCCTGGATATATTGGAGCTCGTTCTTCACCTTCTCGTCGTCGGGCGTGAGCTCGAGGCACTTCTTCAGCAGCGCTTCGGCCTCGTCGAGCTTGCCGAGCTCGATCAGGTCGAACGCCATGCCGAACCAGGCGCGGCGCAGCTCGCGCTTGCGGTCGTCGGGGTCCTTCATCGCCGCGCCCAGATCGGCGGCGCGGCCATAGGCGGCGAGCGAGGGCTGCCATTGCTTGAGCGCCTGATGGACATAGCCGAGCTCCGACAGGAACTGCGGGCGATCGGGCATCAGCTCGGTGGCGCGCTGGAGCGGGGCGACGGCCTCGGGCAGGCGGTTGAGCTCGACCAGCGCATAGCCCTTGGCCCAGAGCGCGTAGCACCAGCTGTTGGTGAGCTTGGCGAATCCCGCCGGCACCGGCGGCGACATCTCGTCGGCGCAGCGATATCTTCCGCCAGCCGGATAGAGCTTGTCATATTCGGCGAGGACGGGCTCGATCGTCGCCAGCGCGCCGGCGGCGTCCCCGCTCTTGATCTTGCCGATCACCTCCACCACCTTCGCGCCGCGCCCCGCCTCGGCATCCTGGACCGCCGAAGCCTGGGTTTGACCCCATGCCGGCATCGCCAGCGTCGCGCCGAGCAACAGCGCCAGACCGTATCGCATCATCCCACTCCCCCTAAGCAGTCCGAGGGCGAGCCTAGCCTATTCGGCGGCGTCTTCAATCGAATCCGGCGCAGTGCCGGAGACGAGCTTGGTGAGCGGGCGCGGCGCGCTCTCGACCATCGGCAACGGCTCGATCTCCTTGGCGCCGCTCGATACCTCGAGCGCCTCGAAGCGCTTGGCCTGGGTCATCACCTGGCTCTCCAGGCTGCCGACCATCGCATTGTACGCGTTGGTCGCCTGATCGAGGTTGCGGCCCATGCGCGCGACATGGCCGCCCATCGTCGCCAGGCGCGAATGCAGCTCCTTGCCGAGCCGGGCGATCTCGGCGGCCTCCTCGGCGAGCCGCTCCTGCCGCCAGACGCTGGCGACGGTGCGCGCGATCGCGACCAGGTTGGTCGGCGTCGCGAGCAGCACCCGCCGCTCGAACGCCCATTCCCACAGGCCATCGTCCTGCTCGAGCGCCGCCGTGAGGAAATGCTCGCCGGGGATGTAGAGGATCACATAATCGGCCGCGTCGCCGAACTGCGCCCAATAGTTCTTCGACCCCAATTGCTCGGCATGGCGGCGGATCGCGGCGGCATGCGCCTGGAGATGTGCGGCGCGCGTCGCGTCGTCGATCGCCTCGCTCGCGTCGAGGAAGGCGTTCAGCGAGCATTTGGCGTCGATGATCAGCTTGCGCCCGCCGGGCAGCCGCACGACCACGTCGGGACGGAGGCGCCCGTCCTCGGTGTTGACCGAAACCTCGGTCGCGAAATCGGCGAATTGCGAGAGGCCGGCCTGTTCGAGCACGTTCCTGAGGCTCTGCTCGCCCCAGCGGCCGCGCGCCTTGGGGCTGGCGCGGAGCGCGTTGACCAGCTTGGCGGTCTCGTCGCGGACCTGCATGTGCCCGGCATGGAGGAGCTGCACCTGCTCGCGCAGCGCCTGATAGGTCCCCACCCGCTCCTTCTCGACCTGGCTGAGTCCCTCCTCGTAGCGCTTCAGCGTCTCCTGCACCGGCTGGAGCAGCGCCTTCAGCTTCGCCTCGTGGCTCTCGCCCGCCTGGGCGAAACGCTGGTCGGCGCGTTCGAGGAAGCTCTTCTGCGATTCGCCGAGGATGCGATGCGCGAGGTCGGCGAAGCGCGCCTCGAGGCCGGTCGTCTCGGCCCTGACCGTCGCGAGCTCGATCTGGGCGCGGGCGAGATCGGCGGCGGCCGCCTTGAAGTCGGCCTCGCGCGCATCGCGTTCGGCGCGGAGCTGCGCGGCGGGACGGCCGCCGAGGAACATGCCGATGCCGAGCCCGGCCAGCAGCGCCGCGACGGCGATCATGACGGCAATCGGCTCCACCGGGATCTCCCGAAAAGGCTACGGACCAGGCGCACCGCACGCGCCGGTTCGGAACATATACCGAACAGGTGCGTGGAGAACAGCGAATTCTTGCGCGTTCGAAAGCCCCGTAGCGACGGGCTCAGGCCGCGGTCTTGCGGGCCTTGGCGAGCTTCTTGAGGATCATGTCGCGCTTCAGGCGCGAGAGATGGTCGATGAAGACCACGCCCTGGAGATGGTCCATCTCGTGCTGGATACAGGTGGCGAGCAGGCCCTCGAAGACCTCGTGATGGGCCTCGCCCTTCTCGTCGAGCCACTTCACTCGGCAGCGCGCGGGGCGCTCGACATCGGCGAACTGGTCGGGAACCGACAGGCAGCCCTCGGTATAGACCGACATATCCTCGGCGGGATCCAGGATCTCGGGATTGATGAAGACGCGCGGCTCGCGGATCGGCTTGCCCTCCTCGTCCTCGCGCTCCTGGAGGTCCATCACGATCACGCGCTTGGGCACCCCGACCTGGATCGCCGCCAGCCCGATGCCGGGGGCGTCGTACATCGTCTCGAACATGTCGGCGATCAGATCGCGCAGCGCGTCGTCCACCGCCTCCACGGGTTCGGAGACGAGACGCAGGCGCGGATCGGGCACTTCGAGAATGGGTAGGATGGCCATGGGGGAAATTTAGGCCGAGACTTCCCTCCCTGCAAGGGAGGGGAACGGATCACGCCACCGGACGCCGCGCGCGCAGCGCCTGGGCGAGCGTGCCTTCGTCGAGATAGTCGAGCTCGCCGCCCACCGGCAGCCCGTGCGCGAGCTGGGTGACGCGGACCGGATAGGTCTCGATCCGCTCGGCGATGTAGTGCGCGGTGGTCTGGCCCTCGAGAGTCGCGTTCATCGCGAGCACGACCTCGTCGATCCCGCCCGCGGCGATACGCGCGACCAGGCTGTCGACGCGCAGATCCTCCGGCCGCACGCCCTCGAGCGCCGAGAGGCGGCCGCCCAGCACGTGGAAGCGACCCGGGAAAAGCCGCGAGCGGTCCAGCGCCCAGAGGTCGGCGACTTCCTCGACCACGCAGAGCGAGCGCGCGTCGCGGCGCGGATCGGCGCAGATCGCGCACGGGTCCGACGTGTCGACATTGCCGCAGATCGAGCAGGTGGCGAGGCGGCGGCTGACCGCGGTGAGCGCCGAGAGCAAGGGCTCGAGCGCCGTCTCGCGCTTCTTGAGCAAGTGGAGCACCGCGCGCCGCGCCGAACGCGGGCCGAGGCCGGGCAGCCGCGACAGGGCCTGGGTGAGCGCTTCGATCTCGGGGGATGCCATGTCCGACGACATAGGGGCTTGCGCCCGTCCCTGCCAAGCGGTTGAGAGGCGCAATGCGGATCATCTTCATGGGAACGCCCGAATTCGCCGTGCCCGTGCTCGACGCGCTGGTCGCGGCCGGCCATGACGTCGTGGCGGCGTACAGCCAGCCGCCGCGCGCCGGCGGGCGGCGGGGCAAGGCGCTGACGCCGTCGCCGGTGCACGCGCGCGCCGAGGCGCTGGGGATCGAAGTGCGGACGCCGCTCTCGTTCCGCAAGGAGCCCGGCGCGATCGAGGCGTTCGCGGCGCTGGAGGCGGACGCCGCGGTGGTGGCCGCCTATGGCCTGATCCTGCCGGTACCGGTGCTCGAGGCGCCGCGGCACGGCTGCCTCAACGTCCATGCCTCGCTGCTTCCCCGCTGGCGCGGCGCCGCGCCGATCCAGCGCGCGATCCTGGCCGGTGACACGGAGACCGGCGTCGGGATCATGCAGATGGAGGCCGGGCTCGATACCGGGCCGGTGCGGCTGGAAGGGCGCACGCCGATCGGCGGCAAGACCGCGGGCGAACTCACCGCCGAGCTCAGCGCGATGGGCGCGCGGCTGATGGTGGAGGTGCTCGCCGACCTGGACGCGCACCCGGCAGCGCCGCAACCTGACGAGGGCGTTACCTATGCGCCCAAGATCGACAAGAGCGAGGCGCGGCTCGATTTCTCGCGCAGTGCAGTCGAAGTCGAGCGGCAGGTACGCGCTTTCAACCCGGCGCCGGGGGCCTGGTTCGAAGTGCAGGGGGAACGGATCCGCGTGCACGCCGCCGAAATCCTCGCCCCCTCGTCGCGCGCGCCGGGAGAGAAGGTGGTGCTCGACGACCATCTCACCATCGCCTGTGCCGAGGGCGCGGTCCGTCCCACCCTCGTCCAGCGCGCGGGCCGTGGCGTCATGACGGCGCAGGAGCTGCTGCGCGGCTTCGCCATCCCCGCGGGTACCCGGCTTTGACTCGGTTCGCGCTCACGATCGAATATGACGGCCGCCCCTTCATGGGCTGGCAGCGGCAGGACCATGGTCCGAGCGTCCAGCAGGCGATCGAGGAGGCGGTGCTCGCCATCACAGGCGAGCAGGCGGCGGTGCAGGCAGCGGGGCGCACCGACACCGGCGTCCATGCGCTGGGGATGCGCGCGCATGTCGACATCGCGCGCCCGATCACGCCCTTCCGGCTGATGGAGGGGCTCAACGCGCGGGTGCGGCCCCATCCGATCGCCATCCTCGATTGCGTCGCGGTTCCCGAGGATTGGCACGCGCGATTCTCGTGCGTTGCGCGGCATTATGAATATCGGATCGTAACAAGGCGCGCGCAGCTCACCTGGGAGAAGGGTCTCGCCTGGCGCGTCAAGCCGCCGCTCGACGCCGCGGCGATGCAGGCGGCGGCGCAGCGGCTGGTGGGGCGGCACGACTTCACCACCTTCCGCTCGGTCCATTGCCAGGCCGACAGCGCGCTCCGGACGCTCGACCGGCTCGACGTGGTGCAGCAGGGCGACCGGATCAGCGTCTTCGCCTCGGCGCGCTCGTTCCTCCACCACCAGGTGCGCTCGATGGTCGGGTGCCTCGTGATGGTCGGCGAGGGGAAATGGACGCCGGACGACATGGCCGCGGCATTGGAGGCGCGCGACCGCGCCGCGCTCGGCCTCAACGCCCCGTCGGACGGGCTGTTCTTCCTGCGCGCGGACTATCCCTGACGGCTGAACCGCGCCGCCAGCTCGACATGCGTCGACCAGCGGAACTGGCCGACCGGCTGGACCCAGTCGAGGCGATAGCCACCCTGCGACAAAATCTCCGCATCGCGCGCGAAGGTACTGGGATTGCACGAAACGTAGGCGATTGCCGGCACGCTGGAGGCAGCGAGCTCGGTCACCTGCTCGCGCGCGCCCGCACGCGGCGGATCGAGGATGACCGCGCCGAAATTGCCGAGGTCGGCGCGCGGCACCGGGCGGCGGAACAAGTCGCGATGGTCGGCGAACACCGCGCGCCCCACGCTGCCCGCCGCCGCCTTGAGCGCCAGGATCGCGTCGCGTGCGGCCTCGGCGGCATAGACCCGCGCCTGCGGGAAGGCGAAGGTGAAGGTGCCGAGGCCGGCGAACAGGTCGGCGATCGTGCGCGCCTCGCCCGCCGCCTCGCGGACCGCGGCGACCAGCGCGGCCTCCCCCTCCGGCGTCGCCTGGAGGAAGCTGCCCGGGGGAAACGGCACGGCGACGCCGCCGAGCGTCACCGTCACCGGATCGGGCTCCCAGCGCGCGGTGGGGCCGAGCCCCTCGTCGATCGACAGCCGCGCGAGGCCGTGGCGATGAGCGAAGGCAGTGATCGCTTCGGCGGCGGCGAGGCCTTCGGCGTCGAGCCCGTCGATCAGCACGTCGCGGCCCTGGTCGGCCTCGGCGAGATGGACGTTGATCCGCCGCGCATTGGGCAGCAGCGCCGCGAGCAGTCCGCGGAGCGGGGCGAGCAGCGCGAACAGGCCCGGCGCCAGGATATGGCATTGCTGCAGGTCGATCAGCCGGTGGCTGCTCTGCTCGGTGAAGCCGAGAAGGATCTGGCGGCCGCGCCGCTCGGCGTGGAGCGTGGCGCGGCGGCGGGTGTTGGGGGGCGAGAGCAGCGGCGCGCGGATCTCGGCCTCGAGCCGGTGCGCCGCGAGCGCGGTCCGGACACGCTCGACGATGAAACCGCTCCACGCCGCGTCGTCGAGATGCTGGAGCTGGCAGCCGCCGCATTCGGGGAAATGCCGGCAGGGCGGAACCTGGTGGTGCGGGCCGGGCGTGATCGCGCCGTCGGGGCCCACCAGGTCGCCCGGCGCGGCCAGCGCGACATGGCGGCCGGCGGCAGTGACTCCGTCCCCACGCGCTGCGACGCGGACGATCTCGTCTAAAGGCATTGGTCGATCGCCTGCGGGACATGGCCGATCAGGGCGTCGGCGACGAAGGATGGGCCGGCGAGCGCGGCGGCGCGGGCATGGAGCCAGGCGGCCGCCTCGCCCGCCCGCTCCTTGGCGCCGCGCGCGACCTGGGCGCCGAGCAGCCCGGCGAGCACGTCGCCGGTGCCGGCGGTCGAGAGCCAGGACGAAGCGCCGGCGAGGACGCGCGCCTCGCCCTTCGGCGAAGCGATGACCGTGTCGGCGCCCTTGTGGAGGATCGTCGCGCGCGACGCGGCGGCCGCGGCCAGCGTGCGCTCGATCTTGCTCCCCTCGCCCTCGAACATCCGGTCGAACTCGCCCGAATGCGGCGTCAGCCAGGCGGGCGCGGTGCGGCGTTCGAGCCAGGCGGCGGCGGACTTGCCGAGCAGGCTCAGCGCGTCGCCGTCGAGCACGAGCGGCAGGTCCGCGTTGAGCGCGGCCTTGAGCAGCCCCTCGGCACGCCGATCGCGGCCGAGGCCGGGGCCGATCACCACCGCGCCGATCCGCTCCTCGCCGAGCAGTTCGGCGAGATCGGCTTCATGGGCGATACGATGGCGGACCAGCGCGTCGGGACCGCCGCCCTCGGGTTCGGCGCCGGCGAGGATGACATAGCCCGCCCCGCCCGCCATCGCCGCGCGCGCGGCGAGTCGGGCGGCGCCGGGCATCGCGCCCTCGACCACCACGACCAGCCCGCGGCTGTATTTGTGGCTCCGCGCGCCGGGCGCGGCGAGGCTCGGGCGCGCGAGCGTGCGCCAGCGCGTCTCGACCGGAATGCCGATATCGGCGAGCAGGACATGGCCGCAGCGCGCGATCCCCGCGTCGAGGACATGCGCCGGCTTGAGCGCGCCGAGCGCGAGCGTCGCCGTGATGCCCCTGGGCGCGCCGAGATCGGCGCCGCTGTCGGTGGCGATGCCCGAGGGCAGGTCGATCGCGAGCGTGAAGTCCGCCGCCGCCACGAGTTCGGAGAAGACCGCCGCGACTCCGCGCTCGAGCGGGCGCGCCATGCCCGTGCCGAACAAGCCGTCGATGAGCACCGGGCGCGGCCTCACCTCGTAGAGCGAGCCGACCGGTCCGTCCCAGCGGCCGTGCATCGCCGCCGCCGCGCCCGGCTTGGGCGCGCCGGTGGCGACGAGCGCGACGTCATGCCCCTCTGCCTTCAGCAGGCGCGCGGCGACATAGGCGTCGCCGCCATTGTTGCCGGGCCCCGCGAGCACCAGGATCCGCCGGCCGTGCGCGAAGCGTACCGCCTCGCGCGCGACGGCCGCACCGGCCCGCTCCATGACGTCTTCCTGGGGCACGCGGCGGAACACCGCCTCCTCGGCGGCGCGCATCTGCTCGGCGGTGACGATCGGGGCGTCTGCGGGGATCATGGCCCTTTCTTGGGCTGACGGACGGTCGCGGGCAAGCGGTAGCGCGCGCCGCCCAATGCGACTTCGATGAGGTCGGGCGCGAGCGGCGTGACCACCGCCTGCTCGGCGCCGTCGGCGGCGATCACGCCGCGCCCGTCGCGCGTGACCAGCAGGCGGCGGAACCCGCCGTCGGGATGGCGCAGCGTCAGGAACAGCCCGTCCTGCGACTGGACCCGGTCGATCGTGCAGGCATAGGCGAACACCGCCTCGCCCGGCGGCGCGCATTCGACCCGGCCCTCGGCCTCCTTCATCTTCTCCTTGTGCGCCGTCGCGCGGGCCTCGGCGACCTTGTCGCGGACCTTGGCTTCGCAGGCGGTGAGGAGGAGCAGGACTACGAGGCTAGATATCCGCGTAGACATGGCGTTCGGCGCGTGCTCCCGGGTGCGTGACCGCGCCCTTATAGGCGGGGCCGACATTGCGGGAATAGCGCCAGAGCGCGCCCGACTGATAGTCGTTGACGCGCGGCCGCCACTTGGCGCGGCGCTCGGCGAGCACCGCCTCGGCGACGTCGAGGTCGATCGTGCCCGCCTCGGCGTCGATGCGGATCACGTCGCCGTCCTCGACCAGCGCGATCGGGCCGCCCTCGGCCGCTTCGGGCCCGACATGGCCGATGCAGAAGCCGCGGGTCGCGCCCGAGAAGCGGCCGTCGGTGATCAGCGCGACCTTCTCGCCCATGCCGAGGCCGTAGAGCGCCGCGGTCGTCGACAGCATCTCGCGCATGCCGGGGCCGCCCTTGGGGCCTTCGTAGCGGATGACGATCACCTCGCCTTCGACGATCGCCCGGTTCTCGACGGCCTGGAAGGCGTCCTCCTCGCAGTCGAACACGCGCGCCGGCCCTTCGAACTGCAGCCGGTGCATGCCCGCGACCTTCACGATCGCGCCCTCGGGCGCCAGCGTGCCCTTGAGGCCCACCACGCCGCCCGTGGGAGTGATCGGCGTCTTGACGTCGTAGATCACCTTCTGGTCGGGGTTCCAGCTGACCTGGTCGATATTCTCGCCCAGCGTCTTGCCGGTCACGGTCATGCAATTGCCGTCGAGGAAGCCGCCCGCGAGCATCGTCTTCATCAGCATGTAGACGCCGCCGGCCTCGTGCATGTCCTTGGCGACATATTTCCCACCAGGTTTCAAGTCGGCGATGTAAGGTGTTGACTTGAAAGCATCCGCCACGTCGTGAAGGTCGAAATCGATCCCCGCTTCGTTCGCCATTGCGGGCAGATGCAGCGCGGCGTTGGTCGAGCCACCGGTCGCGGCGACGACGCGGGCGGCGTTGATGAACGCCTCCCGCGTGCAGATGTCGCGGGGCCGGAGGTTCAGCGCGAGCAGCTCCATCACCTGGTGCCCGGCGGCGATCGCGATCTGTTCGCGGCTCTTGTAGGGCGCGGGCACCATGTTCGAATTGGGCAGCGACAGGCCGATCGCCTCGCCGACGCATGCCATGGTGTTGGCGGTGAACTGGCCGCCGCACGCGCCATGGCCCGGGCAGGCGACCTTCTCGAGCGCGGTCAGGTCGTGGAGCGGACAGGTGCCGGCGGCATATTTGCCGACCGCCTCGAACACGTCGACGACGGTGACGTCGCGGTCGTGGTAGCGGCCGGGCAGGATCGAGCCGCCATAGACGAAGATCGAGGGCACGTTGAGGCGGAGCATCGCCATCATCATGCCCGGGAGCGACTTGTCGCAGCCCGCGAAGCCGACCAGTGCGTCATAGCAATGGCCGCGCACCGAGAGCTCGACCGAATCGGCGATCACTTCGCGGCTGACCAGCGACGATTTCATGCCCTGATGCCCCATCGCGATGCCGTCGGTGACGGTGATCGTGTTGAAGCGGCGCGGCAGGCCGCCATTGGCGAGCACGCCCTCGCGCGCGGCGTCGGCCTGGAAGTCGAGCACGGTGTTGCACGGCGCGCTGTCGTTGCCCGCGCTGGCGAGCGCGACGAAGGGCCGTGCGATCTCCTCCTCGGAGATGCCCATCGCGTAATAATAGCTGCGGTGCGGCGCGCGCT
The DNA here is from genome assembly GCA_966186155.1 of uncultured Sphingomonas sp. Classification (GTDB taxonomy): domain Bacteria; phylum Pseudomonadota; class Alphaproteobacteria; order Sphingomonadales; family Sphingomonadaceae; genus Sphingomonas. Next base: position 8,230 of record CBIFVW010000018.1, on the reverse strand, counting down.
CGGGCCCCACGGAGACGTGGCGGCTGGGGAGCTTGGACTTGTCGAATCGGCTGGTCATGGCGCGCAAGCCTATGTCGCGAAGGATCCTTGTCGCGCAAGACTATTGCGCAAAGAATTTGTGAGGTCGGCCAAAGTCGAGGCCCATCGTGCCACCCCCGCCGCATCGCGGATCAGATCGTTGCGGATCTCGATCGCGGCCGAGGGGATGCCCTGCCCTTCGGCATGGCGGTTGAGCGTCGCGTTGAGCAGGCGGCCCGAATAGGGTTCGTTGTCGCCGGTGACGAAGCCCTGGCGCCGGAACCAGTCGATCGCCGGCAGCGCGGCGCGGGCGTCGCGATTGTAGAGGATTCCGACCTCCCAGGGCCGCGGCGTGCCGCCATGTTCGAGGCAGGGCGTGAAGCTGTGGATCGAGAGGATCAGCGCCGGCCGCTGCGCGCGGATGCGGTCGCGGATCAGCCGGTGATAGGGCGCGTGGAAACGGGCGATGCGGGCCTGGCGGTCGGCGGTCTCGTTGCCGGGAACGAGGTGGCCGTCGCTCCGGTGCGGGATCAGGCCGACATGGTCGGGCTCGCGGTGCAGGTCGATCACGAGGCGCGATACCGTGCCGAGGATCGCCGGCGCGCCGAGCGCGGCGGAAAGCGCGCGCGTGACCTCGGCCGCGCCGATGTCGATTGCGATATGGAGATCGAGCAGCGCCGGGTCGATGCCGAGATCGATGTCCGCAGGGACCGCGTTGGAGGCATGGTCGCAGAGCAGCAGCACGTCCCGCGCGCCGCCCTCGAGGATCTCGCCGCTCATCGATAGACCGGCTTGCGGCGCTCGCGGAACGCGGCGAGCCCTTCGGCGAACTCGGCATCGCCGAACGCGTCGTCGAAGGCGCCGTCGGTCGCCTCGCCCGCCAGCGTGCGCTTGAGCAGGCGGACCGCGCCGGGGGCGCCCGCGGCGATCGCGACGGCCAGCCCCTCGGCGGTCTCGATCGCCTTGCGGGTCTTCAATTCGACCAGCCCGATCTTGTGCGCCTCGTCGGCGCGGAGCTTGTCGCCGGTGAAGAGCAGCATTGCGGCCATGCCCTTGCCGACCTGCGCCGCGAGGCGAGCCACGTCGCGTTCGGGATAGCCGAGGCCGAGCCGCGCGGGCGGCACCGCGAACTCGGCGCCGGTGCCCGCGACGCGGATGTCGGCGGCGAGCACCAGCGCCACCGCCGCGCCGAAGCAGCCCCCGTCGATCGCGGCGATCACCGGCATGGGAAGCGCGGCGACCGCTTCGATCCCCGCGCGCATCGCCTCGCGGAACCGCGCGCGGAGCGGGGGATCGGCCTGGAGCCGCTCGAACTCGCGGATGTCCGCGCCCGCGGAAAAGATGCCGGGCAGGCCGGAGCGGAGGATCACCGCCCGGGCGTCGCGCACTTCGCCCGCCGCCGCGCCGAGCGCTTCCCAGGCGGCGGTCGGCAGCGCGTTCCTCGCCTCGGGCCGCGCGAGCGCGATCGTGGCGACGGGGCCGTCATGGCTGACATGGATCATGCCCGGGCTCTGCCCGATCGCGGCCGCGCTGTCCAAGGGGATGGCGTGCTACTCCGTCAGCCGCGTCGGCAGGGTCCACCAGCCCAGCGGTTCGAGGAACTCGGCGGCGGCGGCGCAGGCGACGTCGCTGTCGAACAGCGCGAAGCAGGTCGCGCCCGAGCCCGACATGCGGACGAGCCCCGCGCCGGGCTGCGCCGCGAGCGCCTCGAGCACCTCGCCGATCACCGGCGCGACCTGGCGCGCCGGGGCTTCGAGATCGTTGCGGCCTTCGCGCGGATCGGCCGGCAGCGGTCCCCGATCGACGCCGTCCCAGCGGCGGAACACCTCGGCGGTCGGCACTGCGACGCCCGGGTTCGCCAGCAGCACCGGCGTGCCGGAAAGGCCGGGGACGGGTTCGAGCCGCTCCCCCCTCCCCCGCCCGATCGCGGTGCGCCCGAGCAGGCAGGCGGGAACGTCGGAGCCGAGCCTCTCGGCGATCGCGGCCATCGCTTCCGTCGGAACGCCGTGCAGCCGGCCGAGCGCGCGCAGCATCGCCGCGGCGTCGGCCGAGCCGCCGCCGATCCCCGAGGCCACGGGCAGGCACTTGTCGAGCGTGACGGCGTGCGCGCCGCCGCCGAACGCCTCGCGAAAGGCGCGTGCCGCGCGCGTGACGAGATTGTCGTCCTCCCCCGCCAGCGCCCGGGCGAAGGGACCGGTGACGGCGAGGCTGTCGGCCTCGGCCGGCGTGACGCGCAGCGTGTCGCCATGCTCGACGAAGGCGAACAGCGTCTCGAGCTCGTGATAGCCGTCGGGCCGCCGCGTCCGGACGTGCAGCGCGAGGTTGAGCTTCGCCCGCGCGGTCTCGACTGCCGTTTCCGGCATCAATCGAGGCCGCGCGCCAGCTTCGCCTCCAGCCGGGCGGCCGCCTCGTTGTCGGCATAGACCACCGCCGCGCGCCACGCGTAGCGCGCCTCGTAATGCCGGCCGAGCTTCCAATAGGCGTCGCCGAGATGCTCGTTGACCCGAGCCCCGCCCGGATCGGCGCGCGACGCCTTTTCGAGCAGCGGCAGGGCCTTCGCGACCTCGCCGCGCTTGTACAGGGCCCAGGCGAGCGAGTCGGCGATCGCCGAATCCTCGGGCTTGAGCTTGTGCGCGCGCTCGAGCAGCGCCTGCGCGCCCGAAAGATCCTCGCCGCGCGTGACCTGGGCATAGCCGAGATAGGTCAGCGCCGGCGCCTCGTCGGGGCCGAGCTCGACCGCCTTCCTGAGCGCGGGAAGCGCCTCGCTCCAGCGTCCGGCGCGGTCGAGCGCGGCGCCGTGGAGATAATGGAGCTGCCAGCCGCCGCGATCGCCGGCCCGGGCGAGCGCGGCGGCATAGGCGGCGGCCGCCTCGTCGTAGCGGCCGGCATCGGCGAGCGTGTCGCCCCAGGCCTGGGCGTCCGAGCTGGTCGCGTCCGCCCCCTTGGCGAGCGCCTCCGCTCCCTTCAGTGCCTCGGCGGTGCGGCCGGCGGTGCGTAGCGCCTCGACTCGCGCCGCCGCCGCGGCATGCGCGAACGGGCCGTCGGCCGCCACTTCGCCGAGCGTCGCCAGCGCGAGCGCGTCCGATCCGCTTTCCGACAGCGCGGCGGCGAGGAGCAGCCGGGCGCGGTCCTCGCCGGGATCGAGCAGCAGCGTCGTCCGCGCGAGCAGGATCGAGAGCGGCGCCATGTCCTCGCCCGAAATATCCTGGGCGAGGCCGAGGAACAGCCGCGACGCGCCGAAGACGGCATCGGGCTTGCCGGCCTTCTCCAGGCGCTTGCGCCAACGGTCGAAATCGCGCTTGCCGTCGCCGAGCAGCGAGCGCCCGAGCCGCTTGCTGCCGGCGCGGGCGAAGGCCATGCCGGCATCGATGCGCAGGTCGAGATTGCGCTCGCGCTCGGGGCCGAGCAGCGCCGCCAGCGCGACGATGCCGTCGCCTTCCCTGCCCGAGGCGATCGTCAGCAGCACGCGATGGCGCTCGGCGAAGCGCGTGGCGAGCGCATTGCCGCGCGCGGTGTCGAGCAGCCTGGTCGGATCCTCGCCGCGATCGAAGGCGAGCCAGGCGCCGAGCACGGGGGCCATGAAGTCGAGCGGGCCGGCCGACATGCGCTCGAGCGCCTTCTCGGCGCCGAGCCGGTCGTCGCCGTGGAGCGCGATCGCGAAGGCGAGAATCTCGGTGTCGGGCGGTGCCGTCTTGGCGCGGACCAGCACCGCCGCGGCACGGCCCGCGAGCGCATAGTCGCCGGCGGCGAGCGCCTGGCGATAGGCGCGCATCGCCAGGATCTGGTCGTCGGGCGCAGTGGCGAGCGCCTTGCCATAGCCGGCCGCGGCGACGTCCGCCGCGCCCGCGGCGTCGGCGGCGCGGGCGCGGACATAGTCCCCGTAATCCGTTTGGGCGAAGGCGGGCGCGGCCGCCAGCGCCAGCGCCAAACTACATGTTCGGATAATTCGGGCCGCCGCCGCCTTCGGGAACCACCCAGTTGATGTTCTGCGGCGGGTCCTTGATGTCGCACGTCTTGCAGTGCACGCAATTCTGCGCGTTGATCTGGAATCGCAGATCATCGCCTTCCCCCACCACCTCGTACACGCCTGCCGGACAATAGCGCTGCGCCGGCTCTGCGTACAATGGAAGATTATATTTCAGGGGGATATCCGGATCTTTCAGCGTCAGATGGACCGGCTGGTCCTCCTCGTGGTTGGTGTTCGAGATGAACACCGAGGAAAGCCGGTCGAAGGTCAGCACGCCGTCGGGCTTGGGATAGTCGATCGGCTGCGCCACGCTGGCGTGCCACAGGCTCTCGTGATCGGGATGGTGCTTCATCGTGAAGGGCCATCTGAGGCCAAGCAGCTCCATCCACATCGCGGCGCCGGCGAGGAGCGTGCCCCAGGTGTCGCCGAACTTCTTGACCAGGGGCGCGACGTTGCGGACGCCCCGCAGCTCCTTCTCGACCCAGCTCTTCGCATAGGCCTCGGGATAGGCGGCGAGCTCGTCCGCCGCGCGGTCCGCCCGGATCGCCGCGAAGGCGGCCTCGGCGGCCATCATGCCCGACTTCATCGAGGTGTGCGTCCCCTTGATCCGCGGCACGTTGAGGAAGCCCGCCCCGTCGCCGATCAGCGCCGCGCCGGGCGCGACGAGCTTCGGCACCGCCTGCCAGCCCCCGTCCGAGATCGCGCGCGCGCCATAGGAGACGCGCTTGCCGCCCTCGAGGAACCTGCGGATCTCGGGATGGGTCTTCCAGCGCTGCATCTCCTGGAAGGGCGAGAGATAGGGATTTTTGTAGTTGAGCCAGACGACGAAGCCCAGGGCCACCTGCCCGTCGGCCTGGTGGTAGAGGAAGCCGCCGCCATTGGCCTCGCCGTCGCGCAGCGGCCAGCCCTGGGTATGGATCACCTTGCCCGGCACGTGCCTGGCGGGATCGATGTCCCACAGCTCCTTGATGCCGATGCCGTAGATCTGGGGCTGGCAGTCGCGGTCGAGCTCGAAGGTGCGGATCAGCTGCTTCGTCAGGTGCCCGCGGCAACCTTCTGCGAAGAAGGTATATTTCGCATGGAGCTCGAGGCCGGGCTGATAGTCGGGCTTGTGGTGGCCGTCGCGCGCCACGCCCATGTCGCCGGTGGCGACGCCCTTCACCGATCCGTCGTCGTGATAGAGGATCTCGGCCGCGGCGAAGCCCGGGAAGATCTCGACGCCCAGCTCCTGCGCCTTGTCGGCGAGCCAGCGGCAGAGATTGCCGAGCGAGCCGGTATAGGTGCCCTTGTTGTGCAGATAGGGCGGAGTCATGAACTCGGGGAAGCTCGACTTGCCCTTCGCGCTCAGCACCCAATGATGATTCTCGGTGACCGGCGTGCGCGCGAGCGGGCAGCCGTCGTCGCGCCAGGTCGGCAGCAGCTCGTCGAGCGCGCGCGGATCGATGACCGCGCCCGAGAGGATGTGCGCGCCGACCTCCGAGCCCTTTTCGAGCACGCAGACCGACAGCTCGGCGCCTGCCTCGCCCGCCAGCTGCTTGAGCCGGATCGCCGCCGAAAGCCCTGCGGGGCCCGCGCCGACGATCACGACGTCATAGGGCATCGACTCCCGTTCACTCATCACCCTCACCTCTCGAATTCCCGCTCCGGGACGGCGCCCGCCGCTTGTCGTCGCGTGCTGGCAACGTCCTGTCCCTTGGGCGATGGGGCCAGATTGACCCGCGCGTCAAGGCATGACTCTGTGGCGGCGTGGGAGGCGAATACACAGCGGATTGGGGGCGTACCATCGCCAGCGCGCTCGATTGGTGGCGCGAGGCGGGGGTCGAGACACTCCAGGAAGACGCGGCGCGCGACTGGCTCGCGCGGCCGGCACCGGCGCGCGAGGCCGCGCCTGCCCTAGCGTCGCCCGCGCCCGAGGCGCTGCCCGACACGATCGCCGCCTTCCTCGCCTGGCGTACCGGCGAAGCCGCGCCCGAGGCCGAATGGATGACGCCGCGGATCGGCGCGAGCGGGCCGGTGGACGCCGAATGGGTGATCGTCACCGACATGCCCGAGGCGGAGGATGCGGACGCGCTGCTGAGCGGCGGCGCGGCCGGGCGGCTGTTCGGGCGGATGCTCGCGGCGATCGGGCTCGCCCGCGATTCGGTCCATCTCCTGCCGCTCGCGGTGGCGCGGCCGCTCACCGGGCGCATCCCGCCCGAGCAGGAGGGCCGGCTCTACCAGCTCGCGCGGCACCATCTGAAGCTGATCCAGCCCAAGAAGCTGCTGCTGCTCGGCCAGGCCGCGGGCCGCCTGGTGCCCGAAGCTGCGGATTCATCCGGGGGCAATGGTTTGGAGGTTATCAACCATTTCGGCGGCAAGACCGAGGTGGTGGCGAGCTATCACCCGCGCTTCCTGCTGGAGCGCCCTGCCGCCAAAAGCGAAGCCTGGAAGCATTTGCTGCTGTTGAGCCGGGGGAGCCTGTGAACAAGCGTATCCTTTTCGCCGCCGCGGCGCTGATCGCCCTGCCGGCCATTGCCCATGCCGAGGACAGCCCTTCCTCTACCGGTGACCGCTCCGCGACCGCCGACCGTGGCGCGGCGCCCCGCGACGGCGACGGCATTCCCGACCAGCTCGATTCCGATCAGCGCGCCGGATACCGCAAGGTGTTCGCCGCGATCCGCGCCGAGCAATGGCAGGACGCGCAACTCCAGCTCGACACGATGAAGCCGGGGCCGCTCCACGCCATCGCCCGCGCCGAGCTCTATACCGCCAGGAACTCGCCCAAGGTCGACGTCGCGCCGCTCGTGGCGCTGATCGCCGAGGCGCCCGAGCTGCCCGAGGCCGAGCAGCTCGCCCGCATGGCGCGCAACCGCGGCGCCACCGAGCTTCCCGAGCTGCCGATCGCGCGGCGGCTGGTCTGGTACGACGGCGCGCCGGTCCGCCAGCGCGCGCGCTCGATCAAGAGCGACGCCGCGGCGACCGAGATCGCGCTAGCGATCCAGCCTTACGTCAAGGGCGACAACGGTCCCGAGGCCGAGGCGCTGGTCGCCCGGTTCGAGGCCGATCTCACCCCCGAGGCCAGGACCGAGTGGCAGCAGAAGGTCGCCTGGATCTATTATGTCTCGGGCGACGACGAGAATGCGCGCCGGATGGCGGCCAAGGCGCAGGACGGCTTCGGCGAATGGGCGCAGCAGGCCGACTGGGTCGCCGGCCTCTCCGCGTGGCGCGAGCAGGATTGCGCGGGCGCCACCGCAGCGTTCGATCGGGTCGCGACGCGCGCGACCGACACCGAGCTGCGCTCCGCCGGCCTCTATTGGGGCTCGCGCGCCGAGATGGCGTGCGGTCACCCCGAAAGGGTCCAGGTCAAGCTCCGCGCCGCCTCGCAATATGGCGAGACCTTCTACGGACTGCTCGCCAAGTCGGCGCTCGGCATCGACGACAAGCCGGCCAAGGCCGAACGCTTCGTCGCCGAGGACTGGAAGACGCTCGAGCGCCGCCCCAATGTCCGCGTCGCGGCGGCGTTGACCGAGATCGACGAGAACGGCCTCGCCGACGAAGTGCTCCGCTACCAGGCGAAGCTGACCGCCACGCCGACCGAGCATGCCGCGCTCACGCGGATCGCGGGCCGGCTCAACCTCCCCCAGACCCAGCTCTGGCTCTCGCACAACGGCCCGGCGGGCGCGCTGGTGCAGGTCGCGGCGCGCTACCCGGCGCCGAACTGGACCCCCGCGGGCGGCTGGCGCGTCGACAAGGCGCTGGTCTTCGCCCACACGCTCCAGGAATCGCGCTTCAACGCCGAGATCCGCAGCGCGGCGGGTGCGATGGGCCTGATGCAGGTCAAGACCGGCGCCGCGATCGACGTGGGCCGCAGGCGCGGCGTTTCCTATGCCGCGAGCGACCTCACCAAGCCCTCGGTCAACATGGAGATCGGCCAGTCCTATCTCGAGCAGCTGCGCGACCAGCCCTTCACCCAGGGGCTGCTGCCCAAGGTGATCGCGTCGTACAATGCCGGCCCGACGCCGGTCGAGACGTGGAACGCGCTGATCAAGGACGGCGGCGATCCGCTGCTCTACATAGAGAGCATCCCCTATTGGGAGACGCGCGGCTATGTGATGACCGTGCTGCGCAACTACTGGATGTACGAGGGGCAGGAAGGCCGCAAATCGGTGAGCCGCGAGGCGCTGGCGCAGGGACTGTGGCCGAAATTCCCCGGGATGCAGGGCCCGCAGGCCGTCAGGCTCGGCTCGCGCAACCTCTCCTTCCGGC